>NZ_JBEXZT010000006.1:0-382916 GCF_040631275.1 Streptosporangium sp. NPDC020145
ACCGCAACCTCACCGACGACCAACTCCGCGCCATCGCCGCCACCGGCGGCGTCATCTGCGTCAACTTCTTCGCCCCCTTCCTCGCCGACACCCCCCAACACCACACCCTCGACCGCCTCATCGACCACATCGCCCACATCGCCGCCATCGCCGGCATCGACCACGTCGGCCTCGGCCCCGACTTCGTCCGCGAAGTCATCCACGACACCACCCCACCCTGCTGCGAGGACACCGCCCCCGACGGACTCGACGCCACAGCCGCCATCCCCGGCCTCGACGGGCCGCGTGGCCTGCCCATGGTCACCGAGGCGCTCCTGCGGCGCGGGCTGCCCGAGGAGGACATCCTCAAGATCCTGGGCGGCAACGTGCGGCGTCTGTTCCAGCGGGAACTGCGATGAGCGGGGTCGGGCTCGACGCGACCGCGACCGGGGTCAGTCTCCGTGAGCTCCACCGCCTTGAGGAGCTGGAGGAGGTGTACCGGCTGCTCGTTGAGATCTGGCAGTCGGAGCCGGGCAACGCGCCGATCAGCGTCGAACTGATGCGGGCGCTGTCGCACGCGGGCAACTACATCACCGGGGCCTACCTGGACGGGCGCATGGTCGGGGCCTCGGTCGGCTTCCTCGCCGCCCCCGCCGGACGGGCGCTGCACTCCCACATCACCGGGACCACCCTGGGCAACGGCGTCGGCTTCGCCCTCAAACAGCACCAGCGTCTGTGGGCCCTCGACCGCGGCCTGGACACCATCACCTGGACCTACGATCCGCTCGTGCGCCGCAACGCCCACTTCAACCTGGCCAAGCTCGGCGCCTTCCCCACCGAGTACCTGCCGTCCTTCTACGGCGTCATGGGCGACGCGATCAACGCCGGTGACGAGTCCGACCGTGTCCTGGCGACCTGGCCGCTGACCGTCCCGCACGTCGTCGCCGCGGCGGCGGGCACGCCGTACGCGGTGGACGTCCCGGTGGACGCCGTCGTCGGGCTGCGCGACAGGGACGGCCGCCCCGCGCCCGGCCGTACCGACGCGGAGATCGTGCTGATCGACCTGCCCGCCGACATCGAGACGCTGCGCCACACCGACCCGTCCACGGCCCGCGCCTGGCGCCAGGCCCTGCGCGAGGTCCTCGGCGGCCTGATGGCGCGGGGCGCCCAGGTCGTCGGCTTCCACCGCAAGAGCAGCTACGTCGTCCGGCTCCCCGCCTGACCCCTCAGGACGCTCCGAAGACCGCAGGCACACCACAGCAGGCACATCGCAAAGGAGACGCGGCACCGGCCGCACACATCATGAAGATCACCGGAATCGAACTCCGTCGCATCACGATGCCCCTCATCGCCCCCTTCCGTACCTCCTTCGGCACCGAGCACCACCGCGACACCCTCCTCGTGCGCGCGGTGACCCCGGACACCGAGGGGTGGGGCGAGTGCTCCGCGATGACCGCCCCGCTCTACTCCCCCGAGTACACCGAGACGGCCATCGACGTCCTGCGCCGCTACCTCGTCCCCGCGCTGGTCCCCCACCTGGCCCAGCCCGGCCCCTTCGACATCAACGCCGTCCACCGGGCCCTGCGCCGCTACCGGGGCCACCAGATGGCCAAGTCCGCCCTGGAGACCGCGGTTCTCGACGCCGGGCTGCGCACCGCGGGCCAGTCCCTCGGCTCCTATCTCGGCGCCGCCGTCCCGTCCGTCCCCTGCGGCGTCTCGGTCGGCATCATGAACTCCGTCGAGGCCCTGCTCGACGCCGTCGACGACTACGTCGGCCAGGGTTACCGGCGCATCAAGCTCAAGATCGAGCCGGGCTGGGACCTGGCCCCGGTCCGCGCCGTCCGGGAGCGCTTCGGCCCCGACCTGCTCCTGCAGGCCGACGCCAACGCCGCCTACACCCTCGCCGACGCCCCCCACCTGGCCAAGCTCGACGCCTTCGACCTGCTGCTGATCGAACAGCCCCTGGCCGACGACGACCTCGTCCAGCACGCCCAGCTCGCCAAGCGGATGAGCACCCCCGTCTGCCTCGACGAGTCCATCCACTCCGCCGAGCACGCCGCCGCCGCCATCACCCTGGGCTCCTGCTCGATCATCAACATCAAGCCCGGCCGGGTCGGCGGTTACCTCGAAGCCCGCCGCATCCACGACCTCGCCAGTGCCCACGGCGTGGCCGTCTGGTGTGGCGGCATGCTCGAAACCGGCATCGGCCGCGCCGCCAACGTCGCCCTGGCGGCCCTTCCCGGCTTCACCCTGCCCGGTGACACCTCGGCCTCAAGCCGTTACTACACCACCGACATCACCGCCCCGTTCGTCCTCCAGGACGGTCACCTGCCGGTTCCCACCGGCCCGGGCATCGGCGTCGAGCCCATCCCCGAGCTGCTCGACGAGGTCACGGTCTCCACCGAGTGGATCCCCTTCTGAGCACGCCGTACGGCCCGCGCGCAACCTCCGCGCGGGCCGTCTCCGTACGTCACGGCCGGGCCCGGCTCAGGTGAGCAGGGTCCTGCCCCAGTAGTCTCCGGCGTCGCGGACCCCGCCCGGGCAGGCGAACAGGCCGCTCGACACGTGCTTGATGTACTCGTTGAGCGCGTCGTGCCTGGCCAGGGAGAGCTGGATCGGGACGAACTGGCGGTGCGGGTCGCGCTGGTAGGCCATGAAGAACAGGCCCGCGTCCAGGCGGCCGAGCCCGTCCGAGCCGTCCACGTAGTTGTAGCCCCTGCGCAGCAGGTGGGCGTTGCCGTTGCTGCTGGGGTGGGCCAGCCGTACGTGGGCGTCGGCCTTGATGAACGGCTGTCCCGCCGCGTCCCTGGCGTTGAAGTCGACCGGGTCGAACTCGGCCTTCCTCCCCAGCGGGGCGCCCTCGCCCTTGTCACGGCCGAAGATCTGCTGCTGTTCGTCCAGCGGGGCCCGGTCCCAGGTCTCGACCATCATCCGGATCTTCCTGGTGACCAGGTAGCTGCCGCCCGTCATCCAGTCCTGGCCGTCGCCGGGGGCGACCCACAGCTGCTCGGCGAGCAGCGCCTCGTCCTCCAGCTTGAGGTTGTTGGTGCCGTCCTTGAACCCCATCAGGTTGCGGGGCGTCGCCTGGGCCCGTGAGGTCGAGGAGGTACGGCCGAAGCCGAGCTGCGACCAGCGCACCGAGACCCGCCCGAAGCCGATGCGGGCCAGGTTGCGCACGGCGTGCACGGCGACCTGAGGGTCGTGCGCGCACGCCTGGACGCAGATGTCGCCGCCGGAGATCTCCGGCAGCAGGGCGTCGCCGGGGAACTTCGGCAGCGGGGCCATGGCGGCCGGTCTGCGGGCCGCCAGGCCGAACCTGTCGTCGAACAGCGAGGCGCCGAAGCCGACCGTCAGGGTGAGCCCGGAGGCCGGCAGCCCGAGCGCCTCCCCCGTGTCGTCGGGAGGCGCCTCGGGCAGGCCGCCGACGGCGCCGAAGGTGCCCGCCTCCCTGCCCTGGGTCATCCGTGCCGCGGCGGCCGTCCACTCCTGCATCAGCTCGTCGAGCTCGGCCTTCTTGTCGGTGATGACGTCGAAGGCGACGAAGTGCAGCCGGTCCTGGGCCGGGGTGACGATGCCCGCCTGGTGCTCGCCGTAGAAGGGCACCGCGTCGGTGGCGGAGGCGACACGGGCCGCGGTCGGGCCCTGCCCGCCCTCGCCCGCCCGCAGCGCGACCACACCCGCCCCGGCCGCCGCGACCCCCGCCGCGCCCAGGCCGAACAGCTTCCTGCGGCTGATCCGCTCACTCATGCCTTCTCCTCAGTCCGGCCCGCGCCGCAGGCGACGGTCCCGGTTACTTCGCGACGATCGCGGCGATCTTGCTGATCGGTTCGGCCAGCGCGTTGATCGAGTCTGACAGCTTCTTCAGTTCGTCCTTGGACAGCTCGGTGTGGAGCTTCCATCCGTCGCCCGCGCGGTGCGTGCCGAGCTCCGCCTCGGTCGCGGCGAACCTCTCGTCAAGTGTCTTGACCAGGTCGGGAGCCCGCTCCTCAAGCACCGGCCTGAGCGCCTGCACGGCGGCCTTCGAACCCTGCAGGTTGGCGTCGAAGTCCCACAGGTCGGTGTGCGAGTAACGGTCCTCCTCACCGGTGATCTTGCCGGAGGCCACCTCGTCCAGCAAGCCCTTGGCGCCGTTGCCCAGCAGAACCGGGGAGATCTCGGCGCCGTTGGCCTTGTCCACGATGGTCTTGATGTCGGCCATCAGCTTGTCGGCGACCGGGCCGTCCTTGCTGACGTCCTTGGTGACCCAGAGGTCCTTCTCGATCTTGTGGAAGCCGGTCCACTTCTCGCCCTCGGCCAGGTCGTTCTCCCGGGCGTCGATGGCCGGGTCGAGGTCGCCGAAGATCTCCGCGACCGGCTCGATCCGCTCCCAGTAGGTCCGCGCGACCGGGAAGAGCGCCTTGGCCTTGTCGATGTCACCGGCCTTGACCGCGTCGACGAACTCCTGGGTCTTGGTCAGCAGAGTGTCGCTCTGGGTCTTGATGTAGCGCTTGTAGCCCGCCGTCGCCTCGGCCAGCTTGGCGTCGTCGCTGAGCGGCTTGTGCTCACCGGTCACCTTCAGCGGGCCCCTGATGCCCTTGCCGGTCATGCCCGGCTTGCAGGCGGTCTCGTAGGCGCCCGCGGGCAGCTCGACGATCACCTCACGGGTCAGGCCGGGCACGATGTTCTCCACCTCGCCCATCACCCGGTCACCGGGGGCGTAGACGTAGAACTCGGTCACCTTGCTGCCGGCGTTGGTGATCGTGAAGGTCGAGGTGCCCGCGGTGACCTCGGTGACCGCGACCTTGCACTCGGTGTCGTTCGCGGCGACGGCGATGGGGCCGCCCGCCGAGCTGCTCGCCGCCTGCGGGCTCGCGGCGGGGGTGCCGCCGCCTGAGCAGGCGGTCAGGCCCGCCATGGCGAGGAATCCGATGGCGACGACGATGGGAGTACGCATGTTGAACCCTGGTTTCATGCCGCGGGACGCGGGTCGGAGACGGAGAGGGGCGGGGAGGCGGGCCGCTTGCGCTGGGGCCGCAGGAAGAGGAAGAGGGTGGGCACGACGTAGAGGAGCCAGGCGGCGGTCTCCAGCACGCTCGGCTGCGGGGTGATGTTGAACATCCCGGACACCAGCGCGCCGTACCAGGAGTCGGCGGGCATGACGGAGCTGATGTCGAAGGCGTAGGTGGACAGGCCGGGCAGGATGTTGGCCTCCTGCAGGTCGTGCACGCCGTACTTGAAGATGCCCCCGGCGACCAGGATCAGCAGCAGGCCCGTCCAGGTGAAGAAGACGGTCAGGTTGATCCGCAGTGCGCTGCGGTACAGGCCCCAGCCGAGGGCGACGGCGGTGAGGATGCCCAGGGTGATGCCGATCAGCGGGCTCGCCGACGTCGTCGCGCCCTGCACGGAGGCGAAGAACAGCAGGGCGGTCTCCAGCCCCTCGCGGGCCACGGCCAGGAAGGACATGACCACGACGGCGCCGGTGCCCACCTGGATGGCCTCGTCCAGCCTGGCCCGCAGCTCACCGGAGAGGGAGCGGGCGGCCCGGCGCATCCAGAAGATCATCCAGGTGACGAAGACCGTCGCCAGCAGTGAGGTGACGGCGTCGAACATCTCCTGCTGGCCGTGGCTGAGGTGCGCCGCGGTGAAGGTCAGCAGGGCGCCGAACCCGATGGAGAGGGCGACGGCCACGCCGACGCCCGCCCAGACCTGGGGAAGCCGGTTCTTCCTGTCGCTCTTGACGAGGAAGGCGACGAGGACGGAGACGACGAGGGTCGCTTCGAGGCCCTCTCGCAGTCCGATGAGGTAGCTGGCGAACACCTGGACTCCCGGGAAAACTACGAAGGCTTACCTAATTTAGGGCAGGGCAACCTTACTCTCCACACGAGGATGCTCCTTTTCCGGTCCCCGGTCGAGTTTCCCTTCCGGATGGTTTCGGTTCACCACGACGTCGCCGAAGAGGCCGGGGCGCCGGTTTCCGGTCCGCTTTCCGAAAACGGCGCTGTTCTCCGTCCGGACCGGCCAGCACACTGGGGCCGAGAGGATCCGAGAGGAGGACGCCCGTGGACCCCACATCGGCCAGACGTCTCTGGCGGTCCGTCGAGCCGTTGCACGCCGCGGTGTACTTCACGCCCGAGCCCGCCGAGGCGGCCAGGGCGCTGGGGCTGCCGGGGTGGTGGGCGGGTTACCTCACCGGGCGGGTCGCGCCGCTCGGCCCGCTCGACGCCCCCGCCGCCACGGCCGTGCTGTACGGCTTCGCCCCCGGCAGGGTCGCCAGGGCGCTTCCCGGCGCCTGGGCCCACGCCTCTCCGGGGGACGTGCTCGCCGCCCGGATCGACGCCGTACGCGCCGTGCTGGAACGGGCGCTGCCACCCGGCCGGGACGGTCTGGAACGGCTGGCGTCGCTGCTGGAGACGGCGGCCGGGGCGTGCCGTTTCGACGGCAGGCCGCTGGCGGCCGGGTGGTCCGGCGTCCCGGCTCCCCCTGACCCCGTGGGGCGCCTGTGGCTGGCGGCGACGGTGCTCCGTGAGCACCGGGGGGACGGGCACGTCATCGCGTCGGTGCACGCCGGGCTGCGGGGACTGGACGCCATCCTCACCCACGTGGCCACCGGGGCGATCACCAGGGAGTCCATCCAGATCAACCGGGGCTGGAGCGACGAGGAGTGGCGGGAGAGCCACGACGGGCTCACCGCCAGGGGGCTGCTCGACCGCGCCGGGCGGCTGACCGGGTCCGGTGAGCGGCTGCGGCGCGAGATCGAGGACGCCACCGACCGGCTGGCCGCCGACCCGGTCACCGCCCTCGGGGAGTCCGGCCTCAAGGAGGTCGTCGCGCTGGCCGCCCCGCTCGGCAGGCACCTCGTCGACACCGGTGTCGTCCCGGTGCCCAACCCGATCGGCGCCCCCAGGCCGTGACGTCTCAGGAGGTACGGCCCAGGCGGGGGACGGCTTCGAGCAGGGAGCGGGTGTAGTCGTGCCGCGGGGCGCCGACGACCTCCTCGGTCGGCCCCGTCTCCACCAGCCTGCCCTGGTGCATCACCGCGACGACGTCGGAGACGTAGCGGACCACGGCGAGGTTGTGCGAGATGAACAGCATCGACAGGCCGAGTTCCTCGCGCAGCGAGCGGACGAGGTTGAGCACCGCGCCCTGCACGGAGACGTCCAGGGCGGAGGTGATCTCGTCGGCGACCAGCAGCTCCGGCCTGGCGCCCAGCGCCCTGGCGACGGCCACCCGCTGCCGCATGCCGCCCGACAGCTCGCGCGGGTAGCGACCGGCCAGGGCCGCGGGCAGCGAGACCAGCGAGAGCAGCCGCTCGACCTCGGCCCGGCGTTCCGCGCGGGGCAGGCGGAGCCCCTCGCCGACCGAGGCGCCGACGGTCATCCTGGGGTCGAGGGAGGCGTAGGGGTTCTGGAAGACCATCTGGATGCGCCGCGGATCGGCCCCGGTGATCTCCCCCCGGTACGGCACCAGCCCGGTCACCGCCTTGGCCAGGGTCGACTTGCCCGAGCCGGACTCCCCGACCAGCCCGACGATCGCCCCCGGCGGGATCTCCAGCGTGACGTCGTCGACGGCGGTGAAGGCGCCGAACCGCACCGTCAGGTTCTTGATGATCATGAGGCCTCCCAGCAGGCGACGCGGTGCGCCTTGCCGTACGGGACGAGGGGCGGCAGTTCTGCGCAGCGGTCGCTGGCCAGCTCGCAGCGGTCGGCGAAGGCGCAGCCGGAACCGACCTCGGCCGGGGCGGGCTGACGGCCGGGGATGCTGGCCAGCGGCAGGGACCTGTCGGTGTCCATGTCGGGCAGCGAGGCGACCAGCGCGCGGGTGTAGGGGTGCGCGGCGCCCGTGGCGAGCTGCTCGACGGGCAGTTCCTCGACCACCCTGCCCGCGTACATGACGACGACCCGGTGGCACAGCTCCCCGACCACGGCGATGTCGTGGGAGATGAACAGGGTGGCGGCGCCGGTCTCCGCGGTCACCTGGCGCAGCAGGCGCAGGATCTGCCGCTGCACCGTCACGTCGAGCGCGGTGGTCGGCTCGTCGGCGATGATGAGCCGTGGCGTGCCCATCAGGCCCATCGCGATCACCACGCGCTGGCGCATGCCGCCGGACAGCTCGTGGGGGTGCTGGCGGGCCCGCCTGGCGGGTTCGGGGATGCGCACGTGGTCGAGGCGGTCGACCGCCCGTTCCCAGGCCTGGGCGCGCCCCGCCCCCTGGTGCACGGTGGACACCTCGGCGAGCTGGCCGCCGATCCGCAGCGCGGGGTTGAGGGAGGCCATCGGGTCCTGGAAGACCATGGCGAGCGAGGTGCCGAGCAGCTTGCGGCGCTGCTGCTCGGTCAGGTCGTCGAGGTCGGAGCCGCACAGCCGCAGCCTGCTCGCCGTCACCTCGCCCGGGTAGGGCACCAGGCCGCCGACGGCCGAGGCGGTCAGGCTCTTGCCGCTGCCCGACTCGCCGACCAGGCCGACGATCTCACCGGGCGCGATGGTCAGCGACAGGCCGCGGACCGGGGTCACGCCGCCGGGGAAGGTGACGGTGAGGTCGCGCACCTCCAGGACGGCCTCGGGGTCGGGCTCGGTCTCCTGCCGGGGTACGGCCGCGCCCGCGGGGGCGGCCTTGACCGCCGCGCCGCCGCGTGCCGCGGCCCTGGCCAGGGCGTCTCCGAGCAGGTTGAACCCGATGCCCGCGAGCGCGACCGCCACGGCGGGGCCGAGGGCGACGGCCGGGGTGTCGTAGATGCGGCCGAACCCGTCGAACAGCAGACGGCCCCAGTCGAACGACGGAGGCTGCACGCCGAGCCCGAGGAAGGACATCCCGGCCAGCGCGAGCAGGGCGTTGCCCAGCGCCTGGGTGAGGTTGAGGATCAGCGGTTCGGCGATGTTGGGCAGGATGTGGCGGGTCATGACCCGCATCCGGGGCACGCCGAGCATCCTGGAGGCCGCCACGTAGTCGGCGCTCGCGACGGAGGCGGCGAGCGTCTGGGTGAGCCGCGCGAAGCCGGGCGCGAGGGCCACGCCGATGCCGAGCACGGCGCCCTTGGCGCCCAGCCCGGAGATCACCGCGGTGAACATGGCCAGCAGCAGGCTGGGGAAGGCGACCAGGGCGTTGACCGTGCCGGTGACCAGGCGGGCGCCCCTGCGGGGCAGCACCGAGGGCAGCGCGCCGAGCACGACGCCCGCGGCCGCGCCGATGAGCGTGGTCAGCAGGGCCAGGACGAGGGAGAGCCGTCCGGCGACGAGCACCCTGGCCAGGATGTCCCGGCCCAGGTTGTCGGTGCCGAGGAGGTGTTCGCCCGAGACCCCCTGGAGGATGGCCGCCGGGTTGATGCGCTCGGCCTCCGCCCCCCAGATCGGCGGCCCGATGACGGCGAGGACCACCATGAGCGTGACCAGTATGGTCCCGGCGAGCCCGGCCGGGGTCCGCAGCAGGTGCCGCATCAGGTCTCCTTCAGGGCGGAGGTCGGGTCGAGCAGGCCGAGCAGCACGTCGACGAGCAGGTTCACCACGAGCACGATCGCGCCGTAGACGAGGATCACGCCCTGGGCGACGGGATAGTCCTTCTGGGTGATCGACTCCACGATCCGCAGGCCGAGACCGGGCCAGGCGAAGACGTACTCGACCAGCACACTCCCGGCGATCAGGCCGGTGAGCAGCAGGCCGCCGATGGTGAGGGTCGCGGTGAGCGTGTTGGGCAGGACGTGCCGCAGGTGGATCCGGGCGGAGGGCAGCCGTTTGGCACGTGCCAGCCGTACGTAGTCGCTGCCGAGTTCGCGCAGCGTCTCCACCCGGGAGATGCGGGCGATCATCGCGGCGGGGGCGATGGCCAGGGCCAGGACGGGCAGCACGTAGGACTCGGGGCCGCCCTTGCCCGCGGGCGGGAACCAGCCGAGACCGATGGCGAACAGGGCCACCGCGGCGATGGCGTAGAGGAACTCCGGTATCGCGACGGCCGTGCCGGTGGCCGAGGTGAAGGCCGCCTCGGTGCCCCGGTTGCGGCCGTTCTCCGTACGGACCCCCGCCCACATGCCGAGCGGGACCGCCACCAGCAGGGCGACGACGGTCGCGAGCAGGGCCAGCGCCAGGGTGTTCGGCAGCCGGGAGGCGATGACCTCGCCGACCGGCTCCCCGCTGAGGAAGGAGGTGCCGAAGTCGCCGGAGACCACGTGGCCGACGTAGGAGGCGAGCTGGGTGAGGATCGGCTGGTCGAGACCGAGGGCCGCGCGCCTGGCCTCCACCAGTTCGACCGGGGCCGCCGGGCCGAGCGAGGCGCGCACCGGGTCGCCCGGGATGAGGTGGATCATCGCGAACGACGCGACGAGCAGCACGGCCAGTGAGATCACGAAACGGACGAGGTGCCGCAGCACGAACGCCCCTCGCGCACGGCCCCGGGAGCCGCCGTCCGTGGACGGGCGGCGGCCCCGCAGACGAGGGATGACGGCCACTCAGCCCGCCTCGGTCATCCGGATGGAGGTCGGCACGAACGTGCCCGCCACCATGTCGAATGTGGCGTTCCGCTTGGCGATGAGCATGGTGGTGTCCACGGCGGGCACCAGGTCGGAGGCCTCGAACAGGGCCGACTCGGCCTGGGACCAGAGCTTGCAGCCCTCCTCGCCGGGCTTGGTCACGGCCTCGGCGACGAGTTCGCTGTAGCGCTGGTTGCTCAGGTGGGCGAAGTTGGCGCCCTTGGGGGCCGCGGGGCCGGACAGGAACCCGACGAGCTGGGTGGGAAGCGTGACCCCGATGGGCAGCCAGACCACGTCCCAGTCCTGGGCGGCGTTGAGCGACTCCGACAGCTTGGTGTCGATGACGCCGTTCAGCGTGACCTCGACGCCCGCCTTCTTCCAGGACTGGGCGAGGTACTCGTTGGCGGCCTGGGTCGCCGCGCCCTTGGTGGTGATGTACAGCAGGCGCAGGCTGAGCCGCTTGCCGTCCTTGACGCGGATGCCGTCGGCTCCGGCCTTCCAGCCCGCCGCGTCCAGCGCCGCGGCGGAGGCCGCCGGGTCGAACGCCGGGACGTGGCCGGTGACGCTGTCGCCCTGGCAGGGCTTGGGGTCGCCGACCAGCCCGGTCGCCGGCCGTCCCGTGCCGCTGGTGGCGATCCCGGCCAGTTCGGGGAGGTTGATCGCCTGGGTGAGCGCCTTGCGCACCGCCGGGTCCTTGGCGGGCCGGTCGTCGCCCTGGTGGTAGAAGAACTGCCCGTTGCCCGCCGACGCGATCGTCTTGCCCATGCCCGGGGTGGCCTCAAGACGCTTGCGGTCGGCGCCGTAGACGATCGCCCCGTTGATGTCGCCGGAGATCAGCATGTTGGCGGCGGTCTGCTCGTTCGGCACGACCTTCAGCACGACCTTCTCCGGCATGCCGGACCCCTTCGTCGCCGCGCCACCCGGCCCCCAGACGTAGTCCTCACGCAGCTTGAAGGTGTAGTGGTCGCTGGGCACCGCCTCGGTCAGCGTGTACGGCCCCGAGCCCGAGGAGGCGTGCGCGATCGAGGAACGGTCCTTGAGTCCCTTGCCGCAGACCACGAACATCAGCGTGGTGCTCTCCAGGATGAAGCTGAACGGCTGGGGCGTGGAGAGCGTCACGGTGCCCGCCGCGTCGTCCGCCTCGGCCTTCATCCCGGCGGGGACGAGCACGCCGTACACGGGGGACTGCGTCGCGGGGTCGGCGATGTGCCTGACGTTCTCGGCCACGTCGGACGGGGTGAGCTTGGAGCCGTCGGAGCAGGTGACGTCCTTGCGCAGGGTGAAGGTCACCGAGTCCGGCTTGACGTCCCACTTCTCGGCGAGCCTGGGCAGGAGCTTCCCGTCCGGGGCGTAGGCGACCAGGGTGTCATAGGCCAGCGACAGCGTGGTGTTGGTGACCCCGAGGATGCCCATGGCCGGGTCGAGCGCTCCGGGATCGGCGCTGAGCGCGAAGGAGAAGGTGCCTCCCGCCGCGGCCTTGCCCGAGGGGCCGTCGGAGGTGCCGCCACAGGCGGTCGCGAGCAGGCTCAGGGTGGCGAGAGCGGCCACCGCTCCTGTCTTTTTCATCGAAGCTCCTTGAGCGTGGATACCCCGTCCTTCAGGGCAGGGAGGAAACGTGGCACGGCGCCGCTGTATCGAACGCACGGACGAGCCTTAGCTGATCGTTGTTAGAATGTGAGGCATGGCGCAGATCGTGAAGCGGGCCTACAAGTACCGCTTCCACCCGACCCCCGAGCAGGCCGAAGATCTCGCCCGGACGTTCGGCTGCGTCCGCCTCGTCTACAACAAAGCGCTTGAGGAGCGGACCCGCGCCTACACCTTGGAAGGGCGCCGCGTCTCCTACGTGGAGTCGTCCGCGCGCCTGACCGAGTGGAAGCGCGACGGCGACCACGACTTCCTGTCCGAGGTGTCGTCCGTCCCGCTTCAGCAGGCACTCCGCCACCTTCAGGCGGGGTTCGCGAACTTCTTCGCCAAGCGCGCGAAGTACCCGACGTTCAAGAGCAAGAAGAAGTCGCGGCCGTCGGCGGAGTACACCCGCTCGGCGTTCCGCTGGAGGGACGGCCGGTTGACGCTGGCGAAGATGGACGCGCCGCTGAACATCGTGTGGTCGCGCCCGCTCCCGCAGGACGCGGAGCCGTCCACGGTGACCGTGTCGAAAGACGCCGCGGGCCGCTGGTTCGTGTCCCTGCTGGTCGAGGAAAAGATCGCTCCGCTTCCGTCCGTCGAAGCGAACGTGGGAATCGACGCGGGCCTGAACCACCTGCTCGTCCTCTCGACCGGAGAGAAGATCGCCAACCCGCGTCACGAGCGGGTCGACCGGCGCAAACTGGCCAAGGCTCAGCGGGCGCTCGCCCGCAAGGAGAAGGGCAGTGCGAACCGGGCCAAAGCCAAGCTGAAGGTGGCCAAGGTGTACGCCCGGATCGCCGACCGCAGGAGGGATCACCTGCACAAGGTCACCACACGGCTTGTTCGCGAGAACCAAGTGATCGCCGTGGAGGACCTGACCGTCCGCAACATGATGAGGAACCGCTCGCTGGCCCGCGCCATCTCGGATGCCTCCTGGCGGGAACTGCGCTTGATGCTGGAGTACAAAGCCCGGTGGTACGGGCGGGAACTGGTGGCGGTGGACCGCTGGTTCCCGAGTTCGAAGCTGTGCTCGGCGTGCGGGACCCTGCAAGGCAGGATGCCGCTGAACGTCCGGGAGTGGGCCTGCCCATGCGGCGCGGTCCACGACCGGGACGTCAACGCCGCGAAGAACATCCTCGCCGCCGGGCTGGCGGAGAGGTAAAACGCCTGCTGAGCTGGTGTAAGACCTCAACGAGAGTCCTCTCGGGCGGGCAACTGGCCGTGAAGCAGGAACCCCCACGGGCGACCGCGGGAATCCCCTCCCTTCAGGGAGAGGAGGATGTCAACGGAACTCCAGGAAGGTGGAGGGCGATGCCCCACAATCGCTCTTTCGCGCGGCTCGTTCTTCGTGCTCAATCACAAAAAGCGGGTCGCCCGTCGTGTTATCTGCCGAAGATCCGCATCTGGAGCATCACGGTCAGCCTGGCCTCGGAGTCGCCCAGGTCCAGGCCGCCGATCTCGGTGAGCCGCTTCAGCCGGTAACGGAAGGTGTTGGCGTGCACGTGGACCCTGGCCGCGGCGGCGTTGACGTCGCCGAAGGCGTCGAGGTAGGCCCGCAGGGTGGGGACGAGCTCGCTGCCGTGTTCGGCGTCGTAGGCCAGCAGCCGTTCGTAGGGGCCGGTCGGCGCCTGCTCCTCCGCCTCGGCCAGGTCGGCCAGCTGCAGCAGCAGCGCCTCGAAGTGCACGCCGGTGTAGCCGGCGACGGCGCCGGAGGCCTCCCTGGCGCGCAGCACGCGCAGCGCCCTGTCGGCGTCGGCCCTGGACCTGGCCACCTCGGAGAGGTTTCCCGCCAGGCGCCCGACCCCGATGTTGGCGGGGTGTCTGGGGCCGACGCGGGCCAGGAAGCTCTCGGCGACCCGTACGGCCCGCGACTCCTCCTCGCCGCCGCTGCCCGCGTGCAGCGGCAGGACGGCGTAGGCGACCGAGCCGACCAGCGCGGCCGCCGCCTTGGGGTGGATGGCCCCGACGTGCAGGGCGAGCGCGTCGCAGAAGCGCTGCCTGTCGCTCTCCCTGCGCGCGGCGTCGCCGTCGGACCTGCCGCTGAGCTGGGCGGCGAGCACGCACAGCCGTTCGCTGGCGACGCCGAGCCGTCCCGCGGCCTCCGCGGCGTCCTTGCCCCCGGCCAGCACGGTCGACAGCAGGTCGGCGCGGAGCCTGCGGCGGGTGTCGGCCCCGGCCCGCTGCCGCAGCAGCTGCAGGGCGACGATCTTGGCGGCGTCGGCGAGGGCGCGCTGCCGCTGGTCGCTCAGCGGTTCGCGCACCGCGGCCCAGATGGAGCCGAGGATCTCGTCGCCCGACCGTACGGCGACCGCGGCCCGGTGGATGCTGTCACCGTCCAGTTCCAGGTAGATCGGCTCGTGGCTCTGGTAGAGCTTCCTGAAGAAGCCGCGTTCCTCCAGCATCCGCCGGTAGCGCATGGGCACCTGGCGGCCGAGCACCGTCTCGACACGGCCCGGGTCGGCCTCGTCCTGCCGTCCCGAGTAGGCCAGCACCCTGGAGGAGCGGTCCTCGATGGTCACCGGGGCGTCCAGCAGCGCGCACACGGCGTTGGCCAGCGAGAACAGGTCGTCGGCAGGGGCCTCCCCCGGCTCGGCCAGGTCGCCCTCGGCCAGCAGGGAGCGCAGCAGGGCCGCCACCTGCGCCCAGGAGGCGGCCCTGGTCAGCCCGAGGACGGCGACCCCGGTCTCCAGCACCTTGGCGCGGACGAGTTCGTCGACGTCGACGGGCTGCTTGACGACGACGCCCGCCGCCGGGCCCGCCGCGTCGAGCAGGGCGCAGATCTGCTCGGCGCGGTCGACCCCGACGGCCAGCAGGATGTTCCCCTCGGCGAGCAACAGCTCGTCGAGGGGGTCGTAGATGTGCACGCCGGTGACCTCGGCGTCGAGCTCGCCGGGCGAGGCGGCCACGTCCAGCACCGTGCTTCCCAGGTCTTCCAGGATGCGCCGGAGGCTGGAACGTGGCCGATTGCTCATCCGCTCACGATAATGGACATAAAGTGACATTAGGTGCGCAGATGGTCTATCGCCACACGAACCGCACGGCCGATGGCCGCGTCCGCCTTGGGCAACCTGAGCCCGAACGAGCGGGTCCGCAGGAAGACCGCCGCCGCGTACCGCCGCCCGTCCGGATACTCCAGCACGCCCGCCTCGTTGCGGATGCCCCAGAGCGTTCCGGTCTTCCCGGAGATCTTCACCTCGTCGCCGAACGCGGAGGACAGGCGGTGCGGCCAGATCTGGTTGCCCAGGATCCTGCGCGCCTCGGCGCACGCCTCGGCCGGACCGGCCTCGTCCCGCCAGATCAGGCCCAGCAGGGTGGTGATCTCCCGGGGCGTACCGGAGGTCGTCCGCTCGGGGTCGCGCACGGCGAGCGACCTGATCCGCTCCTCGGTGACCGCGGCGAGCCCCTCCTCGTCGTCCAGGCCGGACAGGCCGAGTTCGGTGACCACGCTGCCCAGCAGTTCGGCGCAGCCGCCGATCAGCCGGGTCCGCTCCAGGCCCAGCTCGCGCAGCGTGGCGTGCACGTTGCCGAGCCCGACCCGGCGCAGCAGCACGTCGGTCGCCGCGTTGTCACTCATGGTCATCATGAAGTGGGCCAGGTCGCGCAGGGTGAGCGAGACGTCGTCCACGCACCCGGAGGTGCCGATGCCGCCGTCCTTGTCGGCCGCGGTCACCGTCAGCCGCTCGGTGCGCTCCAGCCTCCCGTCCGCCGCCTGCCTGGCGTACTCCAGCAGGATCGGAAGCTTGAACACCGAGGCGAGCACCACCGGGTCGTCGGCGCCGAGGCAGACCTCGGCGTCGCCGTCGATCTCCCGGACGTGGACGAAGCCCTCGGTCTCCGCCTCCTCGAACACCGCGCGCAGCGCGCCGGAGATCTCAGACACGACGCAGCGTCCTGGCGCCCGAGTGCAGGTGGGTGATCCGCCCGTCCTCGCCGACCACGAAGGTGACCGTCTCGTGCATGCCGCCCCTGGGCTCGGCCGCGATGAAGGAGTGGCCCTCGTGGTGCACGAACCGGGTGGTGGTCCGCGTCTGGCCGGTCTGCCGCATGAACTCGCCGGGGACCAGGGTGACGTCCAGGCCGCCGGGAGCCCCGGCCACCTCCCAGCTGTACATCGGCCCGGAGTACTCACCGAGGTAGGGCGACGGATCGACCTCCCCCGGCGCGGGAGCCGGGACGGGCAGGTCGGGCACGGGCAGGCCGGTGACCTCGCGGATCAGCGGCAGCGCCAGGTCGGAGATCATCCCGGCGACGGAGCCGCCGTTGACGCTCATCGCGATCACGAAGTCCGACCCGGGCACGACCCGCCAGAACGTGCTCTGCCCGATCGTGCCGCCGTCGTGCCCGTAGACCTCGCCGCCCCAGTCGAACAGCTCGAACCCCAGGCCCCAGCGGTCGGCGAGCAGCCCGGGAACGCCGGGCACGTCGATCTGCCCGGTCCGCATGGCGGCGACGGCCTCCTCCGACAGCAGCCGGGTGCCGTCCTGCGCCACGCCGCCCGCGACGAACATGCGGCCGAAGCGGACCAGCTCGCGCAGGGCCAGGCACATGGTCGAGCCCGCGGGGGCGTTGGAGCGCGGCATCGCCCACGACCGGTGGACGGCGCCGTCGGGGCCGAGGTGCCCGGCCGCCGCCCGGAACAGGATGGCCTCCTCGGGCAGCAGCGCCCAGTGCGTCGCGCCGAGCGGCCCGAGCAGGTGCTCGCGCATGGCCTGCTCCCAGGTGGTGCCGCGCAGCCTGGCGACCAGGGCGCCGAGCACGCAGTAGCCGGAGTTGCAGTAGGAGAACAGGGCTCCGGGCTCGTGGACGTGCCCCGCGTCGTGCAGGAAGCCGATGTACTTGTCCAGGCAGTCGTCGCCGCGCCCGGTGTCCTCGAACAGGTCACCGTCGAAGCCGCCGCTGTGGGTGAGCAGGTGCCTGACGGTGATGACCTTCTCCGAGCCGTCGGCGACGGCGAACTCCGGCAGATAGTCCCGAACCGGACGGTCCAGGTCGACCAGGCCCTCGTCCACGAGCTGCATGACCAGCGTGGCGGTCCAGACCTTGGTGGTCGAGCCGACCTGGAAGACGCTGTCCGGCGTGGTCTCCACGCCGGTGTCCCGGTTGACCACGCCGGTGGCGACCTGGATCAGCTCACCGCCGGCCCAGAGCGCGAGCGAGGCGCCGGGCACGCCGTGTTCACGGGCGATCCCGTCGAGACGCTCCTGAAGGTTCTCCAGCATTCTCACTCCTCAGGCGATCTTCGGGGTGGCGCGGACGCCGAGGTGGACGTACGGCGAGCCGTCGGGGAGCTCGTAGAAGACGGCCGAGAGCCACTGGGGGTCTCCCTCGGGGCGGCCGACGAAGGTGGTCTCGTTCACGGCGAGGAGCTCGATCTCCACGGGCGGCTGCAGCGCGGCGAGGGCCCCGGTGGGCTCGATGAGCAGGAACATCCTGTCCTCGCGCAGGCTCACCGTCATCCGGCTGCCCGCCCGCTGGTACACGCCGGTGTAACGCTCCCGGTCGGTCTGGAACGGCTCGGCGGGCGGGCCCAGCACGGGCGGGACCGTGATCCCGGCCAGCTCGGCGAACAGCTCGGTGGCCACCGCCTGGTGGAAGGCCGCGGTGTGGCCGCCGTTGGCCAGCGAGCACACGACCGTCTCGGTGTCGGGCAGCACCCAGAACATGGCGGCCTGGCCGATGGTGTTGCCGCCGTGGGAGATCACCCGGTGGCCCTGCCACTCGTCCAGGATCCAGCCGATGCCCCACTGCCTGCCGAGGGTGTACGGGTTGGGGATGTCGACCTGCGGCTCCCACATCGCCTTCGGGTCGGCCAGCAGCCCGGTGCCCAGGTGGGCGCGGCCGAAGGCGACGACGTCGGCGGGGCGGGCGGAGATCAGCCCGGCGGGGCCGGCCGAACGCATGAGGCTGGAGACGGGGGCGGGCTTGCCGTCGAGGTGTCCCATGGCGGCGCGGAAGCGCAGCACGTCCTCGGGCAGCGTCCAGGTGTGGGTCAGCCCGAGCGGCTCGATGATCTGCTCGCGCAGCGCGGCGTCCCAGGTCTTGCCGGTGAGCCGCTCGATGACACGCCCGGCGACGACGAAGCCCGAGTTGCAGTAGGACTGGGTCACACCGAGGGGGTGGTTCTGCGCGAGGTCGGCGCAGGCCGCGACGTACTTCTCCACGCAGTCGTCACCACGGCCGGTGTCGAGGAAGAGGTCGCCGTCGATGCCCGAGGTGTGGGAGAGCAGGTGCCTGACCGTGACGGTCTTGGTCACCTCGGGGTCGGCGACCCGGAACTCGGGCAGGACCTCGCAGACCGGCGTGTCCAGCGTCAGCGCGCCCTGCTCGGCCAGGACCATGATCTGGGTCGCGGTCCACACCTTGGTGACCGAACCGATCTGGAAGAGCGAGTCCGTGGTCGCCTCGACCCCGGTGTCCACGTTGAGCAGCCCCGCGGCGAACTCGTGGACCTCCCCCTCGTGCAGGAAGGCCAGGTTCGCGCCGGGAACCTCGTACTCGGCGATCAGCTCGGCGAGACGGCCGTGCCAGCGCTGGGGATCCACTGTTCCAGCCATGCGACGATCCTTTCGTTGTAGTCCGTTCGGTGGGAGGGCCTGCCGTTGAGGATGAACAGGTGGGAGCCGCCGGGGTAGCGGACGAGCCTGACCGGGACGCCCCGCTCGCGCAGCGCGGCGAACCACTGCTCGGCCTGGCCGACGGGGCAGCGGTCGTCGTCCTCCCCGTGCAGGAGGAGGGTCGGCGTGGTGACCTTCCCGACGTTCTCCATGGGCGACTGGCCCGTGACGTCCCCGCCGCACTCGTGGACCTTCAGGAGGTACCCGAGGTCGGAGGTCCCGGCCATGCTGTTCAGGTCGCTGACGCAGCCGCCGGGGATGGCCGCCTTGAAACGGTCCGTCCTGGTCGGCAGCCAGCAGGAGACGTAGCCGCCGTAGCTGTAGCCGGTCAGCCCGAGCCGGTCCGGGTCGGCCACCCCCTCGGCGACCAGGTCGTCGATCGGGCTGAGGAAGTCGTCGGTGTCGGCGATCCCCCACGCGCCCACGGTCGCGGTGTAGAACGCCTCGCCGTACCCGTCGCTGCCCCTGGGGTTGAGGGTGAGCACGGTCCACCCCTTGGCCGCGAGCATCTGGTGGTAGAGGTGCACCCCGTCGAAGATCGGGGCCCACGTGTTGTGCGGGCCGCCGTGCACGTCCAGCAGCAGCGGGCCGGGCCCGGTGAGCGTCTCGTCGCGCAGCACGAATCCCTCGACCGGTGTGCCGTCCGGCGCGGTGAAGGTACGGCTGCGCGGCGTGAACAGCTCGACGTCCTCCAGCGCGTACGAGGTCAGCCGCATCGCCGCGGGCTGTCCCGCCTCCCGGCCGCCCGGCAGGTCCAGGAGGTAGACCTCCCCCGCGCTGTGCGGCGTGGCCGCGACGTAGGCGATCCTGCCCGCGGCGGCGCTGACGCCGGAGACCACCTGGTCCCCGCCGACGAGCTTGTCCCCGCCGGCGCGGTAGAGGTGGGTGCAGCCGCCGTCGCGGGCGCAGAAGACCAGTTCGTCCCCGGCCTGCTGGGGAAGCGCCCCGGGGTAGCCGGGGGCGCCGACCATGAGGTTGCGGTCCAGGCCCTCGGTCACCTCGGTGAGGTCGCCGTCGTCCAGGTGGAACAGGCGGGTGTGGCCGACGGGGCCGCCGGTCATCCCGGCGACCAGCAGCCGTCCGCCGGTCCACCACGCCCCGGCGCAGATCAGCTCCTCGCCGGTGAGCCGCTCCGGCACGCCCTCGGGGTCTCCCCCTGATTCGTCCTCGGGGCCGGGATCGGGCACGTCGATCGAGTAGGCGGCCCCACCGATGACCAGGTCGCGGTCCTGCCCCGTGTCGGTGACGAAGGTCAGGCGCAGGCCGTCCGGCGTCCAGGACGGCTCACCGGCGAAGGCGTCTCCCGAGGTGACCCGGACGGTCCGTCCCGTCTCGACGTCCACGACGAACAGCTGCGTCGTCAGGCCGCGCAGCAGGCCGGCGCCGTCGGCCTTGTAGCCGAGCAGGTCGGTCACCACCGGCGCCACCGGGTCGGCCTCCCCGTACGGCGCCGCGTAGGCGATCCTGGTCCCGTCGGGCGACCAGACCGCCGCGCCCGCTCCCAGCGGGGCGTCCGTCAGGACGCGCGGCTCGCCGCCGTCCATCGGCAGCAGGTGGATCTGCGCCCTGCCTTCGACGGGGCGCAGGAAGGCCAGCGTACGGCCCGCCGGAGACCAGCGGGGGGAGGAGTCGTGCGGCCCGCCCGTCAGGCGGCGCGGCTCGGCGCCGGGGGCGGCGAGCCAGATCTCGGAGTGGTTGGCGTCGGTTTCCCGGTCGGCCGTCGTCACCGTGTAGGCGACGGCGCCTCCGTCGGGGCGGAGCCGGGGGTCTCCCGGAACCGCTATGCGGTAGAGGTCGCTGAGGGAGAGGCGGGGCATGTCCGAACGCTAGGCGCCCGTCCGCCCCGCTTCTTCGGCCGCCACGACGAACCGGGCCGGTCCCGTTGTGCCGTCCTCCAACCGGTGCCCGGCGCCCTCAGCCCTTCAGCGCGGCGGGAAGTCGTTCGAGCAGTCCCCTGAGGTCGTCGGCGTGGTCCTCCTCCTGGGCGAGGATGTGCTCGAAGACCCTGCGGGTGGTGACGTCGTGGTCGCCGAGCCACTGGATGATCTCGGTGTAGGAGACGATGACGATCCGCTCCGCGATCAGGTCTTCCTTGATCATCTCCACCAGGTCGAGGCTGGCGTCGTACTCGGTGTGGGACCGGGTCGCCAGCGCCTCGGGGCTGAGATCGGGATCGCCGCCGAGCTGCACGATGCGCCGGGCGAGCATGTCGGCGTGCTCCTGCTCCTCACCGGCGTGTTCGAGGAACTCGGCGGCGACCGGCTCGGCGTAGATGCCGGTCGCGGTGTAGTAGTGCCGCTTGTAGCGCAGCACGCAGACCAGCTCGGTGGCCAGCGCCTCGTTGCACACCTGGATCACTCGCTCCAGGTCGGCGCCGTACGCGGGGGTGATCGGCCCCTTGTCGATCTCCTGCCGGGCCCTGTCCCGGATCTCCGTGATGTCGGTCAGAAACTCTGCCATGTCCCTCCCCCTACCCTGCTTGTCTCACACGGCAAGCCCTCCGCTCCCCCAAGGGGAGACCTTCGAACGTGCCGGGTGAGAAAAGTCAGCCCCCGGTGTCCGCGGGCAGCGTGGGTTCGAGGTAGTGGGCGTGGATGACCGACTCGATCCGCTCCGGGTCGCCGGAGGCCAGGCCGCTGATGACGAGACGGTGGCGGCCCGCCGCCTCGGCCATCTCCAGCTGCTGGCGGTCGAGCGAGGAACGCATGAGGGCGTACATGTGGCCGTTCATGGTCTCCCACAGCTCGGCCAGGCGGCGGCGCCCGGAGGCCAGGACGATCTCGCGGTGGAAGCGGGTGTCGATGTCCACCAGCTCCTGCATGTCACCCGCCCTGGCCGCGCCGTCCATCTCCTGGACGAGCTGTTCGAGACGTTCGAAGAAGCCGGAGGGCAGGTTGGTCACGGCGTCTCGGGCGGCGGCGGACTCAAGGACACAGCGGGCGTAGCAGATGTCCTGGATGTCCTCGGTGGACATGCGGGTGACCATGCTGTACCTGCGCGGGTTGATGTCGACCAGTCCCTCGTTGGACAGGTCGCGCAGCGCCTGACGCACGGTCGCCCGGCTCACGCCGTACTCCTCGGCGATGCCCGCCTCGACGAGCCTGGTCCCGGCGGGCAGCTCGTCGTTGAGGATCTTGCGTCGCAGCGCCAGCCGTACCGTCTCGGGTAGGGATAGGTGTTCGAGCACTTCCCCTGGTGTCCTCTCTCGCGTCGCTCGCGTTGACGCCTGTCTGGTTCAGTATGGAGCGCCGCTCAGCACGGTCTCCGACAGCGCGGGTTCCCCGCCGGGGTCGACCGTGACGGGCAGCAGGTCCGCCGGGCCCGTCAGGACGGGGGTGACGCCGGGACCGTGGCCCGGCAGCGGGCTGTCGCCGTGCGCGACGACGCCGACGGTGCGCCAGCCGCGCCGGTAACCCATGTTGTGCCGCACGTCGACGTCGTCGAGCGCGACCAGGTCGCCCAGGCGCAGCCCGGCCAGGCCCGGGGTGGAGGGCGTGACCTGCACGTCCAGGTCCCACATCTGCGCGGGACGGCCCAGGCCGTTGCCCACCAGGCGGCTGGGGACCGTCCCGCGCACGGTCACCGTGACCTTCCCGTCCTCCACGCGCAGCGGCAGCAGGCCGAGCAGGCGCGGGTCGAGGTTGAGCACCTCGACGCCGGGCACGCCGAGGGAGGCGCCCTGGCCGTGCCCGCGCACGGAGATCCCGTCCCCCGGGCGCAGCGCCGCCAGGTGCTCCTGCGCCATGCTGACGATCACCCGGCCCGCCTCGCCGCGTTTGCCGACCACCCAGCCCCGCGCGCCCCGCGCCGCCCCGGTACGGACCACGACCTCGTTGCCCACGCAGGCGTAGGCGGTCAGCGCGTGCCGGGCCGCCGGGTCGGGGTGGACCAGGCAGGCCCCCGGTGCCACGTGGTCGGCGTCGAAGCCGAACGCCGGGTCGCCGAGCCGTACGCCGAGCACGACACCGCCGTCACCGGCCGGGACGTACGGCCTGCCGTCGGCGTCGATCCGGTAGGGCGTCATGCCGTCGATCTCCGGGTGTTCGACGATCCCGAGCAGGTTCACGGCCAGCGTGCTCATCGGATCACCTCCAGGTTGGCGTCGGGACTGCGGACGATGTGGAAGGCCTCGGCGGGGCCGGTGATCAGGGACGACGGCCCCGGTCCGTGACCGTGCAGCATGCAGTGCCCGGTGGAGATCACGCCGATAGTGACATATCCGGACCGGTAGCCGCGACCGAAGCGGTGGTCGGCGTCCTCGATCGCCACGAAGTCACCGATCCGCAGCCCCTCAAGGCCCAGCGACAGGTCAGGGGACAGGCCCGCGTAGGCGCCCATGAGGTCGGTGTTGGCGAACTCGGAGGCCATGCCCGCGCCCGCCCCGACGGCCTCGGCCGGCACCGTCGCCGCCACGTGCACCTCAAGCCTTCCGTCTGCGCGGGTGCCGCCCGGCATCCGTTCGACCAGCTCGGGAGAGCAGTTCTTCACGGCGAGGGCGGGGTGGTCGGTGAGCCGCAGCCCCTGCCCCCTGGCCACGACCGTGACGGGGTCGCCGACGGTGACCTCGGCGAGCGCCTCCTCCGGCAGGTCGGCGAGCACGTAGGCGTGCTGGCCGATCACGAACCCCTCCGCCCCCGAGGCGGTGCGCACCGTGTTGCCGACGCAGGTGAGGAACTGCAGCGCCATGTTGGCCCCGGGGTCGCGGTGCCGGATGGACAGGCCGGGTTCCAGGTGGTCGGCGGCGTAGCCGGTGGCCGGGTCGCCGCAGTGCACGCCGAGCGTGACGCCGCCCATGCCGGGCAGCAGGAAGGCGCGGCCGTCGGCGTCGAGCCTGGGGCCGTTCCTGTCGGCCAGCGGCGGCCAGACCTCGCCGGTCAGGATCTGGGTGACCAGGCGGGCGGCGTTGGTCTCCGCCCTCATGGCCTGGGTCCGAACCTGAAGCCGCGCACCCGCAGGGCGGGGGCGGTCGCGGCGCCGTTCCACACGTTCATCAGCGGCTGGGTGGCGAGTGTGTCGCCGACCGCGTCCACCCGGGACAGCAGCCCGAAGACGCTCTCGGTGAACCGCTTGCCCGCCACGGGGCGGGTGATCCTGCCGTTCTCGATCAGGAAGCAGCCGTCCCTGCTCACCCCGGTGATGGTGGTCCGCCCGGGGTCGACGACGCGGGTGTACCAGAAGCGCTGCACGTAGACGCCGCGTTCGACCCCGGCGACGAGCTCCTCGTACGGCGTCGCGCCGGGGGCCATGACCAGGTTGGCCGGGATCGCCAGGGGTGACTCCTCGCGGGCGATGTGGGCGTGCCCGGTCGAGGGGACGCCGAGTTCCGCGGCCGTGGCCAGATCGGTCACCGCCTCCCCGACCCGCCCCGCGGTGAGGAACCCGACCCGTCGTTTCGGTGTCCCCTCGATGTCGAACGGGAACGGCAGCCCGACCCCGGCGAGCGCGTCGTCGGCGACCGTGACGCACGGCGCGGCGACCGGCTCGCCCGGGGTGCGGGCGACGGCGCCGACCCCGGCGGCGAGCGCCTGCCCGGTGAACCCGAAGGCGCCGAAGAAGTGCAGCAGCTCACCGGCGGCGATCGGGCCGAGGACGACGTCGTGCACGCCGTCGGGCAGCTCGACCGGCCGCCTGGCCCGCGCCGCCTCGGCCACGGTACGGCTCGCCGCCTCCCGCAGGCCCAGCGCCCGCGCCGACCTGCCCAGGTCACACCAGTAGGAGGAGCCCTCGCCCGCCTTGACGGTGAGGGCGCCCGAGGCCTCGGTCGCGGCGGCGTAGGCCCGCACGCCGCCGGTCCCGGCGACCGCGAGCTCGGTGACGGCGCGGCCGAACATGCCGTAGGCCCCGGCGCCCGCGGCCCTGGCCTCACCGATGACGTGGGCGGCCTCCGCCGAGCGGGCGGCGGCGTCCCACCCCTCGACGTCGGCGTGCCACAGGTCCGGTTCCGGGTACGGCCGCGCCCGGGCGACGCCGCAGGCCCCCCGGGCGCCGCCGCGCGCCAGTTCGAGCGCGGCCCGCGCGGCCGTCTCCGGCTCCTCGATCCTGGAGGTCGCGGCCCGCGCGGTACGGCCGTCCACGACGACCCGCACCATGAGCTGCCGTTCCACGATGTCCTGCGCCTGGTGGATGCGCTCCCCGGCGAAGCGGGTGTACTCCCCCGAGCGCACGGCGAGGAAGGCCTCCGCCTCGTCGGCCCCCGCGGCGCCCGCGAGCGCCCGTTCGACCGCCTCAAGCGCGCGGTCCCCGCCGGTGTAGGGCCTCATCCCGTCTCCCCCGTCCAGGTTTCCGTCCCGGCCTCTGTCCGGGATTCCGTTCGGGCCCGCCATCACGCGACCCCGATCCGCACGCCGCGTACGAGCGCCGGGGAGGCGCCGTGCCCGAGGAAGCCCCACTGTTTCGGCTCGCCCTTGCCGCAGGGCATGCCGAACGCCCTGAACTCCTCCGGGCCCGCGACGGCCTCGACCGAGCCCCAGAAGCGCGGCGTCACACCGCCGTAGGAGAGGTTCTTGAGCAGCCGCCCGCGCCTGCCACGCCGTACCTCGTAGGCGACCTCGGTGCCGAACTGGAAGTTCCAGCGGCGCTCGTCGATGGACCAGCTGCGGTTGTCGTCGACGTAGTAGCCGTCGCCGAGGCGGTCGAGCAGTTCGTCGAGACTCCCCGAGCCGGGTTCGAGGAAGACGTTGGTGGCGAAGCAGACCGGCGGGTAGGCCCAGCCGTCGGCCCTCGCGGCGCCGATCGGGGTGAGGCCGAGCCTGGCGGCGCTGTCCCTGCTGGACAGGAAGTCGACCACGACGCCCTCGCGGATCAGCTCCCGGCGCGCGGCCGGGGTGCCCTCGTCGTCCCAGCCGAAGGAGCCCCGGGTGCCGGGCACGGACGGGTCGGCGGTGACGTTGACCGCGGGTGAGCCGTAGCGCAGCGCGCCGAGCGCGTCCGGGGTGATGAAGGACGTCCCGGCGAAGTTGGACTCGTCGCCGAGGATGCGGTCCAGTTCGAGGGCGTGGCCGCATGACTCGTGGATCTGCAGCGCCATCTGGGCGGGGCCGATCACCAGGTCCGCGGTGCCCGAGGGGGCGACCGGCGCGGTGAGCAGGGCGACGGCCTCCTCACCGACCCGCGCGGCCTGTTCGGCCAGCCGCAGCGACTCCACGTACTCCCATCCGGCCGCGGCGGTGTTGCCGTGGAAGGAGTTGGGGTAGGAGCGGCGCTGCACGTCGTGCTCGTCGGCGGCGAAGACCAGCACCATGGCGCCCGACTCGACCAGGTGCTGGTGCTGGCGGGAGCCCTCGCTGTCGGCGAAGTGCCGGTGCTGCCGTTTGGCGTTCAGCCCGACCTCGGCGGAGACGACCTTCTCCGGTGCCCCGGCGGCGGCGAGGGCCTGGTCGAGCAGGCCGTACCTGCCGGGGAAGGAGAAGGGGTCGGTCGTGACCTCGGTGGTGTGGCGCCCGCTTGAGGGCGGGCGCGGCGGGAGGGCGACGCGTTCGGCGCCCGCGAAGGCGGCGGCGCGTGCGGCGGCGACGGCCCGTCCCGCGACGGCGCGGACGTCGGCCTCGTCACCGAGCGGCGCCGCGGCGAACCCCCAGACCCCCTCGCGCAGGACCCGCACCCCGACACCCATGTTCAGCTCGGAGCGCTCGTCGCGCGCCCCGCCGTGCCTGCCGTACAGGCGGGTCTCCTCGCACTCGACGAGCCGGACGTCGGCGTACTCGACGCCGGGACCCGAGGCCGCGCCGAGCGCCGTCTCACACAGGGCCCGTGCCGCCGCGTCGTCGTGGGCGTTCCCCCAGGTGTGCGCCTCCTGGCCCGTCACCTGGCCTCCTCAAGCGATTCGAGCGGGCCCTCAAGAGGGCTCTCCAGGGGGCCCTCAAGGGGAAAGGTGACCCAGCTGCGCTCGCGGAAGGACCGTTCGAAGGTGTTGATCGTCTCCTGGACCAGCGCGCCCTGCCCGAAGTCGCCCTGGTTGAGCGGGCCGCCGGAGAGGATCTCGTCGGCGAAGTCCCGGCACAGGTTGGAGTAGAACAGCAGCGGCCAGGGCTCGGTCGAGCGGCCGCCCTCGGGGAAGAAACGCTGCGGGATCTCCCGTTCGACGAACTCGACGGAGCCCTTGCTGGCCGTCCTGATCGTCTGGCAGACGCCCGCCTCCTCGACCAGCCTGACGACGATCGCGCCCTCGGAGCCGTAGACGCGGGCCTCGATGCCGGGGAAGTTGCCGACCGTGACGAACGACGACTGGATGGAGGCCAGCGCGCCGCTCTCGAACTCGGCGATCCACATGTCGCCGTCGTCGATGTTCATCCTGGTCATCAGGCCGGTGTCGCGTACGACGCGTTCGGGGACGAAGTTCCGCATCGTGCCGACCGCTGAGGTCATCGGGGAGTCGACCCACCAGTGCATGATGTCGATGATCGGCGCGCCGTACCCCTCGATGGACGACACCTGGATGACGTCCGGGTCGGCGTCGGCGTCCACCTGGCGCAGCGGGGTCGAGGGGTCGAGCCACTGGCTGTTCTGCTCGTAGCCGTTGAAGATGTACGGCTCGCCGACGAAGCCCGCGTCGATGAGCTCCTTGGCGTACAGCACGGCGGGGGCGTATCTGAAGGTGAAGCCCAGCTTGGTCTTCAGCCCCTTCGACCTGGCCAGTTCCGCGGCCCTGCGCGTCTGCCGGTAGTCGTGGTGCACCGGCTTCTCGCACAGGACGTGCTTGCCCGCCTCAAGGGCGGCCCAGGAGATCTCGAAGTGCGCCCGGTTCCCGGTGGCCACGTCGACGACGTCGATGCCGGGGTCGTCAAGCAGCTCGCGGTAGTCGGTGACGACGCGCCCGACGCCGAAGCGCCTGCCGGCCTCTCCGGCCACGTCCGCGTCGGAGTCGGCGAGGGCGACCACCTCGACGCGGGGGTCACGCTGCCAGCCGGGGATGTGGGCGACCTGTGCCCACCGGCCCGCGCCGACGACGGCGACCCGCACCTTGTCCTGTCCCATTGTGAGAGATCCCTTCGGGGGTTGTGCCGACCCGGTCAGCGGCGGTTGCGCACGCGAGGGTCGACGACCGCGTACGTGAGGTCCACGAGGAAGTTCATGACGACGACGAAGAAGGCGGCCAGCAGCACCGCGCCCGTGACGATCGGGACGTCGAGCTGGTCGATGGCGTCGTAGGTCAGCTTGCCGACGCCCGGCAGCCCGAAGACCGACTCGATGATCAGGACTCCGCCGAGGAAGTAGCCGAAGTCCATCCCGATCATGGTGATCAGCGGGGTGAGTGCGTTGCGCAGCGCGTGCCTGGTCAGGACGGTCCGCTCACGCAGCCCCTTCGACCGCGCCATCTGGATGTACGGCGAGCGCAGCACCTCCAGCATCTGGGCGCGGGTCATTCTGGCGTACCACGCCGCGCCCGCCAGGCCGAGGGTGAAGGTCGGCAGCGCCAGGTACCACCAGAGCGGGTCGCCGAGCCCGTTGAGCGGGAAGATCGAGAACCGGTAGGCCAGGTAGTACAGCAGCAGCAGCCCGACCCAGAACGGCGGGGCGGACAGGCCGATGAGCGCGCCGAGCGTGGCGAGCCTGTCGGCGGCGCTCTTGGGCCGGTAGGCGGCCACGATCCCGGCGGGGACGCCCAGGAGGAGCTGCCAGACGATCCCGCCGACCGCGATGAGCGCCGAGGTCGGCAGGGCCTGGGCGAGCTGTCCGGCGACCGGCGCGCCGTGCAGCGCGTAGGAGGTGCCGAGGTCGCCGTGCAGGAGCCTGCCGAGGAAGGCGGTGTACTGCGACCACAGGGGGGCGTCGAGTCCGAGCTGGTGCCGGATCGAGGCCACGGTCGCCGCGTCGGCGTTGGGGCCCGCGATCAGCCTGGCCGGGTCGCCGGGTACGGCGTAGGCCATGAGGAAGGCGAGTGTGACCACGCCGAGCAGGACCAGGACCATCTGCCCGATCCGGCGCAGAACCCATCCCGTCACGCCGTCACCTCCGTTCCGGTGCGGTCGGGTCGAGCAGGTCGCGCAGCCAGTCGCCCGCCAGGTTGAAGGCCAGGACGGTGGCGATCAGGCAGAGACCGGGGGCGAACAGCAGCCACGGCGCGACCTCGTAGTATCTGCGGCCGTCGTCGACCATCTGGCCCCAGGAGGCCTCGGGCACCGGCACGCCGACGCCGATGAACGACAGCGAGCTCTCGATGAGGATCGAACTGGCCACGCCCAGCGTCGCGTAGACGATGATCGCCGGGACGAGGTGCGGGAGGATGTGCCTGACCATGATCCGCGTGTCGCTCACGCCGAGCGTGCGGGTCGCGGTGACGAACTCCCGCTCGCGCAGCGAGAGCACCATCCCCCGGATGACACGTGCCAGGTAGGTCCAGTAGACCAGCGCGATGACCAGCACCACGTTGCGCTGGCTGGGCCCGGTGACGGAGATCAGCGCGACGCAGAAGAGCAGGATCGGGAACGACATGACCATGTCGGTGATCCGGCTGATCACGGTGTCCACCAGGCCGCCGAAGTAACCGGCGGTCACCCCGGCCACGACCCCGACGACGGTGGCCAGGCCGTTGGCGACGACGCCGATGGTCAGCGAGACGCGGGCGCCGTACAGGAGCCTGGACAGCACGTCGCGGCCGTTGGGGTCGGTGCCGAGCGGGAACTCCCCGCCGGGCGGCACGGGCGCGCCCCTGGCGGTCAGCCCCTCGGCGTAGGTGCGCATCGGGTCGTGCGGGGCCAGCAGCGGCGCCAGGATCGCGGCGAGCACCAGCAGCACGAGCACGGCGACCGAGACGAGGGCGGGGATGTCCCGCAGGAGGCTGCGTCCCGCCCTGCGCAGGCCGTCGCGCACGCGGGGCTCGGTGGGCTGTGCGGCGGTCACGGTGTCACCTCGGAATCGCGCTCCGGTTCGGGCGCGAGGTGGCAGGCGGTGAGCTGGCCGCCCCGTTTGACCGCGAGTTCGGGCCTGACGGTGCGGCAGATCTCCTCGGCGAGCGGGCAGCGCGGATGAAAGGCGCAGCCCGCGGGCGGGTCGGCGGGGCTCGGCGGCTCCCCGGCGAGCCTGACCCTCGGCCCGGTACGGCGCGCGCCGGGCACCGGGACCGCCGCGAGCAGCGCCTGGGTGTAGGGGTGCCGCGGGGCGCCGAAGACCTGGTCCCTGGTGCCGATCTCCACCAGCCTGCCGAGATACATGATCGCGATCCGGTCGGCGGCGAACCGCATCGTGGACAGGTCGTGGGAGATGAACAGGTAGGCCAGCCCGCTGTCCTCCTGCAGGTCCTTGAGCAGGTTGAGGATCTGGGCCCGTACCGAGACGTCGAGGGCGGAGACCGCCTCGTCGCAGGCGATCACGGCCGGGTCGACGCCGAGCGCGCGGGCGATGGAGACCCGCTGGCGCTGGCCGCCGGACAGCTCGTGCGGGTAGCGGGTGGCCAGGGCGGCCGGCAGCCCGACCCGCTCCAGCAGCTCCCGCACCCGCGCGGGCCGTTGCCCGGCGGGCAGGCCCCTGACGATCAGCGCCTCCTCGACGGTCGCGCCGATCCTCATGCGCGGGTCGAGGGAGTCGTAGGGATCCTGGTAGACCATCTGCATCTGGCGGCGGAAGGTCTTCAGGGCCGCGCCCCGCAGCCCCGCGATGTCGCGCCCGCCGATGCGGACGCGCCCACCGGCGGGGTCGGTGATGCGCAGCAGGGCGCGGGCGACCGTGCTCTTGCCCGAGCCCGACTCACCGGCCAGGCCGAGGGTCTCCCCCGGCGCGACCGTGAACGAGACGCCGTCGACGGCCCGCACGGTCACGCCGCGGCGGCGGGAGAAGTGCACGCGCAGGTCCTCGACCTCGACGACGTTCACCTCGCGTTCTCCTCTCTGGTGTGCGGTCCCGGTGCTCACGGGCGCTCCCCGGCCGCGGTGGCGACGTGGCAGGCGACGCCGCCCTCCATCCGCGGTTCGATCTCGTGGCAGACGTCCTCGGCGAGCGGGCAGCGTGAGGCGAACGAGCAGCCGGGCGGGCGGGCGCCCGCCTGGGGCGGGCTGCCCGGGATGGACGGCAGCCTGCGCGGCAGCGGCCCCGTCATGGCGGGGATCGAGCCGAGCAGGGCGCGGGTGTAGGGGTGGCGGGGGGCGCCGACGATCTCCTCGGTCGTGCCGCTCTCGACGACGCGCCCGCCGTACATGACCAGGACGCGGTCGCAGAACGTCGAGACGACGCCCAGGTCGTGGCTGATCAGGATGACGGCCGTGCCGAGTTCGGCGGTCATCCTGTCCATCAGGTCGAGCACCTGGGCCTGCACGGTGACGTCGAGCGCCGTGGTCGGCTCGTCGGCGATGAGCAGCCTGGGCGAGCAGGACACGGCGATGGCGACGGCGACCCGCTGCCGCATGCCGCCGGAGAACGTCATCGGGTAGTCGCGCAGCCGGGCCGCCGCGTCCGGGATGCCCACCTCGGCCAGCAGCTCCGCGGCCCGTACGGCGGCGGCCCCGCGGTCCATCCCCAGGTGCTCACGGAGCGTCTCGGTGACCTGGCGTCCGATCCGCACCAGCGGGTTGAGGCTGGAGAGCGGGTCCTGGAACACCATGGCCGCCTGCGCGCCCCGCCAGCGGCGCAGTTCGTCCCTGGGGAAGGCGAGCACGTCGCGTCCCTCGAAGCGCACGGCGCCCGACTCGACGGTCGCGGCGGGCCCGAGCAGCCGCATCACGGCCTGGGCCGTGACGGACTTGCCCGAACCGGATTCGCCGACGATGCCGAGGCGTTCGCCCGCGGCGACGGAGAAGGAGACCCCGCGAACGGCCGTGTGGTCGCCGTTGGGCGTCGCGAAGCGGACGACGAGGTCGTCCACGTCGAGCAGCGCGTCCATGGTCAGCCTTTCACCGGGGGCAGCGGGAGCATCGGGGATCGTCACAGGGGGTCAGCCGAGCGGCTTGCCGTCGGTCTTCCAGTAGTTGGTCATGTCCCAGGCCCAGACGGGCTGCGGGAAGTAACCGCCCACGTTCTTGCCGAAGACCTCGGTCTTGGAGCCGTAGTAGAGGGGCACCAGCGAGTTGCCCGCCAGCAGCCTGGTGCTGGCCTGCGTGTAGAGCCGCTGGGCCTCCTGCTCCGAGTCGGTGGCCAGGGCCTTCGCGACCAGGTCGTCGGTCTCCTTGTCACAGGAGAAGGCGTAGTTCTGGCCGCCCTGGACGGCCGCGGCGCAGGCGGTGAGGGCCTGGAAGAAGTTGCTGCCCTCGGGGTAGTCGGCCACCCAGAAGCTGAGCGCCATCGGCGCCTTGCCCGGGGTGCCCGCCAGTTCGAAGAACGTGCTCTGCTGGAGCGGGCGGGGCTCGGCCTTCACGCCGATCTTGGCGAGGTCCTGCTGGAGCTGGGGCAGCAGGTTGGTCCACGGCGGGGTGTTCCAGGAGTAGAGCGTGGTGGAGAAGCCGTCGGGGTAGCCCGCCTCGGCGAGCAGCTGCTTGGCCTTGGCGATGTCCTGGTCGTGGACCAGCTTCTCGTCGGTGTGGCCGAGCACGCCGGGCGGCAGGAACTCGTTGGCCACCTGGCCCTGGCCGTTGACCAGCTTGAGCAGGAAGGCGCGGTCGACGGCGTAGGAGACGGCCTCACGGACCTTCGGGTCGTCGAACGGCTTCATCTTGACGTTCAGCGTCAGGAAGTAGGTGCTGGGCTTGGCGATGGTGACGGTGCGGTCCTTCAGCGCCGCGTTGGCCGTCACCGACAGGTACTGGGCGGGCGGGATCGGGTCGCCCATCAGGTCGATCTGGCCCTTCTCCAGCTGCAGCAGCGCCACGTCGGGGTTGACCCCGAGCAGCTCGACGACCTTGTCCACGTAGGGGCGGGGCTTGTCCCAGTACTTGGCGTTCTTCTCCAGCACGATCTGGCGGCCGGGGGAGAACTCCTTGAAGACGAACGGGCCGGAGCCGAGCGGTTTGGTGGCCGCCTCCGCGCCGGAGCCCTCGGGGATGACCGAGGCGTGCGGCATGGCCAGGATGTACTTGAAGGCGGAGTTCGGCTGGGTCAGCTCGATCCGCAGCTCGCTGTCGGAGACGGCCTGGATGCCCTTGGGGGTGCCCTCGGGCTTGTTTCCGTACTCCTCGGCGCCCGCGACGCCGGTCCAGAAGCCGCGCACCGGTGACTTGGTGGCGGGGTCGAGGATGCGGGCGAAGGAGTAGGCGAAGTCCTTGGCCGTGACGGGCGAGCCGTCGGAGAAGGTCATCCCCGGCCTGACCCTGATCGTGTAGGTCTTACCGTCGGGCGAGACCGCGGGCGGCGCCTCGGCGCCCTGCGGGACGAGTTCGCTGGTCGAGCCCTTGTAGTCGTAGAGGCGGTCGTACAGCATCCGCATGTTGTTCCAGCACGTCGCGTCGTAGCAGACGGCCGGGTCGAATGTCTTGGGGTCGGACTTGTAGGCGACGGTCATGGTCCCGCCGGCCCTGGGCGTGCCGTCGGCCGGGCCCGTGCCGGGGGTGTCCGCGTTTCGCTGGACCCCGCCGCAGGCCGCGGCGGCTCCGAGCGCGACCACGGTCGTCGCCGTGGCGAACATGATGCGGGAGCGGCGTGTTTTCGCCATCGGTTCCCTCCTCTGGAAGAGCAATGCGGAGTCCTCGATCCCCCGAGGACCTGGTGGAGGGACTGGCCCGCCGTCCTGCTCGCTGCCTCCGCTGTCGATCGTCGACAATCGACAATATGGAACGAGATTCGGGCTACCGTCAATAGCTGATTCAGCCCGTTATAAATCCGCGTTCAACATACCTTGCAGGGCTGTGAGCTGCCGAAACGCGGGCACGCCCGATCGCCCGCCCCACCGCGGCCCCCTTGGGGACACGCCGTACGGCGAGCCGCCCCACGGCGGCCCGCCGGAACTCCGGGACGGGCGTCAGGACATCCCTCGTGCGGTCAGTAACCCTTCTCCCGGTCGAAGACGTTGCGCAGCGGACGCCCGTCGAGCCAGCGCCTCAGGTTGTCGGTGAACAACTCGGTGATCGCCCGGTTCTCCGTGTCGACGGTCGAGGCGGAGTGCGGGGAGACGACGACGTTGTCCATGTCCCACAGCGGCGACCCGGGTGGCAGCGGCTCGGTCGAGAAGACGTCCAGGAAGGCGCCGCCGAGCCGGCGGGCGGCGAGCGCCTCCGTCAGCGCCCGCTCGTCGACCACCTGGCCGCGCGAGATGTTGACCAGCACGGCCCCCGGAGCCAGCGCGGCCAGTTGCCGTTCCCCGACGAGGCCCTCCGTCTCGTCGGTGAGCGGGCAGGCGAGCACCAGCGCCCCCGCCCCGGCGAGGGCGTCGTCGATCTCGGTGAACGGCCACAGCTCGGACAGCCCGGGGATGTCGTAGGTCCGCCCCGGTCTGCCGACGCCGACGACCTCGACCCCGAGGGCCGAGAACACCTTGACGACCTGGCGCCCGATGCCGCCGAGACCGACCACGGCCAGCCGCAGGCCCGTCAGCCCCCGGGTGGTGTAGCGCTCCCAGTTCCTCCGCGCCTGCCGTCGTGCCAGGTCGGGCACACCCTTGACGAAGTGCAGCACCCCGGTGAGCGCGAACTCCGCCAGGGGAACGGCGTGGACGCCCGCGGCGGTGGTGAGCACGAGGTCGCTGTCCGCCAGCCCGGTCCTGCGGGCGAACTGCCCGATGCCCGCGCTGGTGGCCTGCACCCAGCGCAGTTCGGGGCAGTTGACCGGCATGGCCGCCGGGTCGAGCCAGTCGAAGTCGAAGCTGACGTGCGCTCCGGCCCGCAGGTCCCGCCAGCGGCCGAGGTCGGCCTCAGACAGCTCGGGCCTGATCCCGGTGTGGTCGGCGGAATAACGCGGACGGGGCAGCAGATCCGGCTCGTAGAGGACCTCGACACGTGGATCGACGGCCCTGACGGCCTCCACATGCTCGGGTTCCAACGGTGACGCCACCAGCACGCGGAGCTTGTCTGCCACCACGCCTCCTCGATTGTCGATCGTCGACAATCGAGGCTAGGACGGCCTCTTTCCCTCCCGCAAGGCTCCGCGATCGTGAGTACCCCACAGTTCCCACACCTGCCGGTGAAGGAATCCTTAACGACGAGGCCCCTCGGCGGGGTTCGCGGTAAGGCCCTCCCTACCCCCGGCTCGGGTGCGCGCGGGCATGAACGGCCACGTCCTCGCGGTGGAGACTCTTCACGTATCGATCACCCCCGACTTCGAGGAGGCCTCATGTCCACCCAGCTCCTGGCCGGCTCTCCCTCCGTGCCCGCCTCCGTCAGGTCAGCCGCGTCGCTCTGGTTCATCGCCGTGGGCACGGGCGCGTTCGAGTCCGCCCTGGCCGTGGCCGATCTGCTCGCCAGGGGAACGGCCTCCGCGACCGGCTTGGCGGGCGGTCTCGGTCTCCGGCTCGCGGTCTTCGCCGGAGCGATCCTCCTGGCGGTGCGCCTGCGTCAGGGCCGGGGCTGGGCACGTGTCGCCCTGGCGCTGACCCTGGGGATCTTCGGCACGTTGTCGCTGGTCGTCGAGCCGGTCCGGTGGCTGATGGCCGGGAACTCGATCCTCGGGTTCTTCGCCGACGCCGACCTCATGACCCTCGCCTTCGTCCTCAGCCGGGTGGTGCACCTGACGGCGGTGCTGGCCGCAATGGCCCTCATGTTCAGTCCCGCGGCCAACGTCTACTTCCGCGACGTCCGTTCCGGTCTCTCCCCGACCCCCGGCGAGACGGCCTGAGGCCTCGTCCGCGCTCTGATGTATCAACGTTTCACGTTGATATCCTTGGCCGGTGTCCGACATCCATGACGTGGTCGCCGGAACGCCGCACGTCCCCGCGCTGTTGCTGGTCGGCGGGGACGAGAGCGGCCTCGACCGCACGAGCCAGGCCTACCGGGCGATCAGGCGCCAGATCATCGACCTGACACTGCCGCCCGGCAGCGGCTTCACCGAGACGTCACTCGCCCAGCAGTGGGGCATCAGCAAGACGCCCGTGCGCGAGGCGCTCGCCCGGCTGAGGCGCGACGGGCTCGTGACCGCGCTTCCGCGCGCGGGCTACGTCGTCAGCCCGATCACGCTCCAGGACACCGACGATCTCTGCGCCCTGCGGTCACTGCTGTCCGGTGAGGCCGCGGGCGCCGCGGCGCGCCTGGGAGTCACGGCACCGGCACTCGAACGGCTCGAAGCGCTGTCCAGGGTGCCCTTCGCGCTCGCGGCGGGCGAGACGGGGCAGGAGGAGTCCCTCCGGGCCGGGATCGAGTTCGAGGGCGTCATCGCCAACTTCAGCGGGAACAGCCGTCTGGGCAAGGCGATCGTCGACGTGCTCGACGAGCTGGAGCGTGTCCTGCGGATGGCCGCGTTGATCGACCCCGGCATCGCGAGCCCGCCCGGAGAGCTTGGGACCGTCTTCGAACGGCTGCGCGAGCGGGACGCGGACGGTGCCCAGGACGCGATGCGCGCACGGTGCGAACGCGTGCGCCACGACGTGCTTCGGGTCCTCGCGAAGAGCGCCTCCGTGAGCAGGGCGCACATCGAGCTGCCCGCACCGTCGTCTCCCCGGCCCGGTGCCACGGCCGGGAAGCCTCCCGGCGCCTCCGGATGACGGATCGGCTTGTCCTGCTCGCTCCGGCCCGAAGGCCGGGGCCCCACGGACGGGCCCGGCCGTCTCCGATCCGGCCGAGCGCTCCCGGTTCCCGGTCCCGGCGTGGGACCCGCTCCGCCGCGACCACGAGGCCACGACGCGACCCGGCCGTCACACCCGCCCTTCGTGCCACCCGGCGCAGGACACGACCTCGAACCCCCGGCTGGGGAAGACGGCGTCCATGAAGAAGTCGTGCATCGCCTGGTCGCCGTCGGCGCAGCCGTCGCGCAGCACGGTCACCCGGTAACCGCGGTCCGCGGCGTCGTAGCACGTCGCGGCCACCATCGCGCTGGTCGCGACCCCGGCGACGGCGAGCGCGTCGACGCCGCGGGCGCGCAGCACGAGGTCGAGGTCCGTACCGGCGAACGCGCTGGCACGGCGCTTCAGCACGACGACGTCCTCGCCGGCGACCGGCAGGTCGATCTCGGTCCCGGCCGAGCTCTCGTGGAAGGCGTCCCCGGCGTCGTAGAACGTCCGGTACAGCGCGTTGCCCGGCGGCAGGTCGGCCCCGTTGTCACGGAAGGCGAAGTGCACGAACACGACGAGCGCACCGGCCGCGCGGGCGCGCGGGAGCAGCTCGGTGAGCGGCGGCAGAACCTGCCCGGCGAACGGATAACCGCCCGTGATGCCCCGTTGGACGTCGCCGATGATCAGTGCGGTGGTCATGAAAAGCTCCCGTCCGGCCGCTCCGTCCTGCGCCCCCGCCGGTCGAGGACCGCGACCGGGGCACCGGGGTCTCCTTCGCGTGACGCGCGGCTGAGATCACAGTAGGTGCGAGTTAAGATATCAGCAACCTTCCACAGCCGATCCGGCGAGCCTCACGACGAGGCGCCGCCGGGGACCGGGGCGGAGACCGCCTGGCCCGCGCGGCGCAAGCACCAGAGGCGACGGCCGAGCGCGACCGCCCCGAGCACGGAGCAGGTGAGGCAGAAGATCGCCAGCAGCGGCATCAGCCAGGCGGTGACGATCCAGTAATGGAAGCTGAACTCCCCCCAGATCGGTGTCGGCAGCACCACGCCCAGCACCGTCACCAGGGCAAGGGGAACCAGCCGCGGAACCAGCCTCGGCCGGCGCGCCGCACGACGCCGCGCGGCCCAGCGGCGCGCTCGGACGGCCACGGTGACCAGCAGCGCGGCCATCCCCGCCGTGAGCCCGAGCAGGATCGCGTTCACCATGGTGAGCGGGTTGCTCATCGGCGTTTCCGGGGACCCGATCCGTTCGGCGACGAGGTTGCCCGAGAGCAGGCTGGGATCTCCGCCGCCGTTGGTGAGGACGAGGGCGGCCACCCCTCTCCTGGGAGAGAAGACCATGTCCCCGGTCCACGTCGCCAGCGTCCCGCCGTGGCCGATCAACAACGGCGACGCGTCCGCCGTGACGGGGCGAACCTGCCAGCCGAGGGCGTAGCCACCGGCGTTCGGCTGGGCGGTGTGCAACTCGGCCAGGGAAGCGGCGCTCAGCAGGCCCGTACCGAGGGTGCCCTGGTTGAACCGCAGCCACCGCACCATGTCGTCCAGGGTCGAGATCACTCCGCCGTTGCCGACGCAGAACCCCGGCATCTCCGGTGCCGCGACCGCGACCCCGAGAACGACCTCGTACCCGGACGTCAGGCCCCCGGCCTGATCCGAACATCCCAGCGTCGAGCCGGTGTCGGTCATGCCCAGCGGTGTGAACAGCTCGGTACGCAGGAAGGCGTCGAAGGACTTCCCCGACACCACCTCGACGATCCGCGCCGCGATCGAGTAGTTGGTGTTGTGGTACTCCGCGTGGGTGCCCGGAGCGGCGGCCAGGGTCTTGTCGGCCAGCCCGGCCACGACTTCCCGTGCGCCGCGCGGGGGCGGGAACACGTACTCGTTGTTCGTGCTGATCGACAATCCCGAGGTGTGACTGAGGATCTGGCGCACGGTGATCCCGGTGAAGCGTGGATCGGCCATCTTGAAGTCGGGCAGGACCTTGACGACCGGGTCGTCCAGGGAGACGCGTCCACGGTCGGCCAGCAGCATGATCGCCGTGGCCGTCATCGACTTGCTCATCGACGCGACCCGGAACCGGGTTCGCGCCGTCACCGCGTTGCCGTCCCCGTCCCGGCCGCGAACGGTCGTCTCGACCGAGGACCCGTCGATCACGGCCGCCGCGACCCCCGGCGTGCCGAAGACGGAGCGATACTCGTCGACCAGTCGTCCGCCGGCGGCAGTGACGGTGGCGGTGGCGGTGGCCGGTGCCGTCCAGCCGAGCAGTACGGCGACGAGCGCGAGGAGGGAAATCACACGTAGGAAACGCACGACGTCGAACCTAGGCCGGGCGCCACCGGCCGACATCACCCCGAGGGGTGAGAGGGCACCGCCCGGCGGGGTGGAATCTCAGACAGGCAGATCGTTGCGGCCCACCAGCCCGTTCTCGTAGGCGTGGATCACCACGTGCACACGGTCGCGCAGGTTCAGTTTCTGCAGGACGGCCCGGACGTGCGACTTCACCGTGTTCTCGCTCAGCACCAGTTCCGCGCGGATCTCGCTGTTGGACCTGCCGCGGGCGAGCAGATCGAAGATCTCGACCTCGCGTGGGGTGAGGCCGTTCAGGGCCGCCGTCCTGCGCACCGGCACCTGCCGTACGAAATCGAGGACCGTCGCCGCCACCCCGGGGGCCAGTGCCGACGTCCCGGAGGCGACGTCGCACACGGCCTGGGCCAGGGCGGCGGGCCGGACGTCCTTGGTCAGGTAACCGCTCGCGCCGGCCCGGATGGCGGCCACGACCAGTTCGTCGTCGTCGAACGTCGTCAGCATGAGCACCCGGGTCGCCGGGGAGATCCTGACGATCTCCGCCGTGGCGGCGACCCCGTCCACGCGCGGCATGCGGATGTCCATCAGCACCACGTCGAGCCGGTGCCGCCGGACGACCTCGATCGCGTCGCCGCCGTTCGCGACGTCGTGGGTGACCTCGATGCGTTCGTCGGCCGACAGCACCGTACGGAGCGAGGCCCGCAGCAGTTCCTGATCGTCGACGAGCATGACGTGGATCGCGGTCATGCCCCCTCCTTCGTGGGGAGCCGCGCCCGCAGCACCCATCCGTCGTCCCCGTCGTCGATCGACAGGGTGCCACCCGCGGTACTCACGCGTTCCCCGATCCCCATCAGGCCGGTCCCCTGGCCGCTGCCGCCGCGAGGCGCCCTGCCGCCGTCGTCGCGCACCTCGACCACCACCTCGGCCGGGGTCCAGCGCAGGTGAACGGTCACCTCGACCGGTGGTTCGAGGTGACGCAGCGCGTTGGTGACGCCCTCCTGCACGGTCCGGACCACCGCGACCTCCGCGCTCAGGCTCAGCGGCCGTCGCTCCCCCACCTCGGCGAACGTCACCGTGTGGAGCGGGCTGGCCGCCGAGGCCACGAGGTCGGGGAGGACGTCGAGCGAGATCGGGACCTTTCCCGGCCGGGAGTCGGCGCGCGGTGCCACGGTGGCCAGCATCGCGCGCAGGCCTTGGTGGGCGTCCCGGCCGGTCTCGGCGATGTCACCGAGTTCGCGTCGGGTCGCCGGGTCCGCCGTCGTCACCGCCGCGGCCTCGATCCGCGCGACCATGACGGTGACCGTGTGGGCGATCACGTCATGCAGGTCGCGGCGGATACCGGCCCGTTCCTCCGCGACCGCCGCGGCCAGTCGTTCGCTCTCCGCCCTTCGGCGGGCCTCGTGCCTGCGGCGCACCAGCAGGGCCGCGAGCCACACGCCACCGACCACGGACATCAGCAGCCCACCCTCGACCAGGTGGGTCCACGCGGAGACGCCGGAGGGCAGCCGGGCCCATGTCACCAGCTCGTTGAGGACGATCCCGAGCAGGGCGACGGCCAGCGCGGCCACCGAGGACCTGACCGGGACCAGGCCGGTCAGCCGCCACAACGCGAGGGGGAAGCACACAGCCGAGGGCAGCATGACCGGTGACCAGCCCAGCAGGGGCGTCAGCACCAGGACGAGCATCGCCAGCGCGCCGATCGCGTATCCCTCCCACGGCCGTCGGCGGGCCGTCACCGCTCCCACATGGAGCAGGACGGCGGCACCCGCCACGGCGAGGGTCTGCCACAGGCCCGCGCCGAGGTACCACAGGGCGCCCGCCAGGATGACCGTCGTCAGGAGGAACAGGACCACGTGCGCCACCACCGGCCATGCGCTCCGGCGCTGGGAGGCTGTCACGGTCGTCGCCTTCCGGTGGGCTCGTGGTGGGGAGCCGTGCCCGGCTCGACGTGCCACAGGATAGCCAGCGGCGGGCGGGCCCGATTCCGGTGCCCCGTCACGAACCCGTCGCCGAGGCCCGCCCATGAGCCCCTCGTCGGACGCCAGGTGGCGCTCATCCACGCCTGATCGGCTCCGCCCGCGCCCCGCGGCAAGGACCGCCTTACCCGATGTCACGGAAAGTATTCTTGTATTCACTTTCCGTGATGGCCATGGTGAGAGGGAACATCCGGGCGCGTCAAAGACCACGACGCGCCCGATCAGCCCCCTGGAGGAGTTCCCATGTCCCAGCCCCGTCGCGTCCGCGGCGCCGCCCTGCTGGCCGCCCTGGTCGCCGCCACCGGTCTCACCTCTCTCACCTCTCTCACCTCACCCGCCCACGCCGCCGGGAGCGTCACCTGCGACACCGCGGGCACGATGTACTTCAAGCCCGGGGTGCAGATCGTCCCCCTCAGGCAGGACATCGAGATCCGCGGAGCCAACGGCTCCTGCCGCGACTCCACCGGCCTCGGCATCGACGAGGCCAGGCTCACCGCGAACTTCAGCGGTGTCTGGCTCACCTGCGAACTCGGCGGCGGCGGCACCGGCCACGGCACCGGCACCCTGGACTGGATTCAGGACGACGGCACGCGGACCCGCAGCAATCTCGACCTGAACTTCGAAAGCAACATCGCCAGCGAGGTGACCCTGTCCGGCCAGGTCGTCGGCGGCCCCCTCGACGGGGAGAGGTTCTCCGCCCACCTCAGCGCCGACCTGCTCCGGGGCACCCTCAAGTGCACCGTCGGCGGCCCCTTCGGCGGCGCCAAGAGCGTCGGCTACCACGGCGAGTTCACCGTCGGCTGACCCCGTCCCACCTCTTGCGAGGTGATCCCCGAACCGCGAGGCGGTGCCGGGCCACCCGGCCCGGCACCGCCTCGGCGTCTCACACGGCCCACCCGGCACCCGATGTGGCCCCGCCGTTCCCGCGGGGGCTCCCGCTCCGGGGGAACGGCGGGGCGGCATGCTGGGGACATGAGTTATCGCGTGTGTCTGGTGTGCCTGGGAAACATCTGCCGCTCCCCCATGGCCGAGGTCGTCCTGAGGGACACCCTGGCCGACCACGGGCTCGGCGATCTGGTGACGGTCGACAGCGCGGGCACGGGAGGCTGGCACCAGGGCGACCCGATGGACCAGCGGGCCTCGGAGGTGCTGGCCGAGCACGGCTACGACGGTTCCGCGCACCGGGCGAGGCAGTTCCTGGCGGGCTGGTTCGGCGAGGTGGACCTGGTGCTGGCGATGGACCGGGACAACCTGCGGGTGCTGCGCCGCCTGGCCCCGGCGGGGGCCGACGTACGGCTGCTGCGTTCCTTCGATCCGGCGGCGCCGCGGGACGCCGAGGTGCCCGACCCCTACTACGGGGGCCGCACGGGCTTCACCGAGGTGCTGGAGATGGTGCGGGCCGCCTCGGAGGGCCTGGCCAAGCACCTGGCGGCCACGCTGCGCTGACCCACGAACCTCCGCGCTTCTTCTCGATCCCCGCTGGCCGCTCCTGTAGCCCGGGTTCCGGAATCCGGGCCGTCCTCGTGGAATCGGCCCGACGGGATCAGTCCGTGAGCACGTCGCGGCGTCCTCCGCGCGGGCACGCCACTGTGCGCCGCGCACTGTCCGGGTGCTCCCTGGACGACACCCTGCGAAGACTTCGGATCCCGGATGTGCCCGCCGTTCCGTTGCCGTCCGTTCAGGCCTCGGCGGAGTTGGAGTCGGTGAGCCAGTCGACCGGCTCCGCGGGGAGAGAGATGTGCCGATAGTGCCGAGGTGGCGCACCGTAGGTAGCGCGGAAGGCCCGGCTGAAGTGGGCGGGATCGGTGAAGCCCCAGCGGCGGGCGATGGTGTGCACGGGATGCGTGCGGAACCGGGGGTCCGACAGATCACTGCGACAGCGTTCCAGGCGGAGCCTCCGGATCCAGGCCGCCGGCGCCATGCCCTCTGCGTCGAAGATGTCATACAGATAGCGCAGTGAGATCTGGTGCGCGACGGCGACGCCCATGGGACACAAATCCGGGTCGCCGAGGTTCTGCCGGATGAACTCACGTATCCGCAGACCAAGTATCTTTTTGCGCGTCTCCGGCGTTTCGTCCACGAGGCTGTCCAGACGGGAGGACAGAACGGCGGCGAGCAGGTCAACGGTGACCGAGGCCAGGGGCGACGCGTCTGCCGCGCCGAACTGCTCGGCGCGCTGGTCCAGGCCGACAAGCCACTGGGCGAACAGCGCACCCATGCCCCGGCTCGCCGAGAAGGGTACCGCTATCAGACGTCCGGCCGCGTCCTGCGGCAGGGGCAGCAGCGTGCGCGGGATCTGCACCACCAGCGCGGACGTGGTCTCCGGTGCGCAGCTCCGCCACGCCGCGTACGGGTGGGAGGTGTCCACCAGAACGAACTGCCCCTGGCCGAGCCGCGCCCTCCGCCCCACGTGATCGACGACGGCCTCGCCGTTGAGGACGAGGTGGACCTGGTAGGGCTTCGGACCGCCCTGCCGTACCATCCTCTCCGACCTGCGTACCCACACGGACGGATGAGTGAGCGCGCATACTTGTATGCCCTCCAGTTCCAGGACGCGCGCCCGGCCGCGAAAACATTCTTCTTCGTCGCTGAACATCTGGGAGGGGCACAAGGTGGCCGCCATCTGTTCCGTCCACCAGGCGAATCTTTCCCCCGCAGGAAGACCGTCGGTACTGAATTCCGTCATCAACATCTATCACCGCAGATTCCAATTTCCAATGCCGGCGGTTCAGGCACATCCACCCCGTTCCCGTCCGCCCGCAATCGTCGAACACGGTGATGGTAACCGAGGAAACAGCAGAGAGAAAGACGCTCTGCACTGGATGTTCAATGCACGGACGACCGCCGGAACCGACCGGTGCAAGGAATGAACAACCGATCGGCAACCTGGTGTGGGCGGCAGGAGCCGCCGGCGCTCGTCTTCCTGCGCAAACCCAAAGCCAATCCCGTCACCATTGGTTCCACCATCCCCACACTGAGTGAGTGCCAGAATTGACAAGTCGGCCCGCACGCACAGTCAACGACACTCACGTTCGCATGTGATGTCATGTTTCGAAATCGAGTCAGAGACTGATTCGAAAACAGCATAAAGAGGTGAGCGCATGAAGATCATCAACAAGTTCGGCGACGCGCTATTGGAGCGCCTTGCGCCGCGCACAGAAGCGGCCGCCGCGTGCATAACCTGCTCCCAGACCCAGAACCTGTACCGGCGGGCCTGGTACTACTGCACGGGCCCCGACACCAGTACATGCGGATACGTCCCGGCCCCCGGCAGTTCCTGCGGCGACTGCTGAGAGCGTAGTCAAGACGTCCTCACCCTGAGTGCCGGGAAGGCGGTTGCAGGCCGCAGAACAGGCCCGATCACCGATCCGGACCTGCCGCCCGCCTTTCGCCCCGTGTGGGAGAAGGCGCCCGTCACGCGGGTTCTCCGATCGAAGGAGGGCTCCATGGTGAGAACACCCCCCTTGATCGCTGGGCACACACGCCCTGTGCGCGACGCGTGGTAAGCCGATGACGGCCGGCATTTCGAGAATCTCGTCATTCCTGACGGTCGTCATCGGCCACATCACCCGGTTCCGTCCAGGGCGGCAGGCTCGACGCTCCGCGCCGAGAGGGCTCGGTGATCGCCGGACCTGCTCACTCCAACCACTCTCGATCCTCCGGTGATCGATGGTGTACCGGCCCGTCCTCTCTGCGCGGAACCGGCCGGAGCGCGGGGTGGCTCGGCCATCGCGCTTCGACTGTCCGGCGCAGCGGTTACCGAAAGGCCCGTCCAATGCTCCTCGAAGTGAGTGTTGTCCTCATCGGAGGACTTTCCCTTCTTAATCTTCTTCTCACTCTCGCAGTCATCAGAAGAATCCGAAGGCCTTCCGCCTCCATGGGTTCGGAGATGTCGCCGATCTCATCTCTTGTCCTTGACAAGGGCATGTCGCCGGCACCGTTCAAGGCGACTCTGGAGAGTGGCAACGTATTCTCTTCCGACTCATGGGCGACATGGACCGTCGTGGCGTTCTTCTCTGACACCTGCTCTGCCTGCCGGGAAAAAATACCCTCCTTCACCGGCCAGGTGCAGGAGATAAGAGAACACGCCGCACGGAACGAGCGAGAGGCCCCGGCCGTCATCAACGTCGTGGTAGGCGATTATGCCTCCTGCGCGGACATGGTCGTGGCACTGGAGAAAACGGGAGAAGTGGTTGTCGAGCCGACGGACGGATCGCTCGTCAAGGCTTTTCAGGTCAAGGCTTTCCCGGTGATGTGCCTGCTCGACGAAGCCGGCTTCGTCACCGCCGTAGGAATGGACCTTGAATCCCTGTTGAGCCCGATTCAGGTATAGGGCACGTAGATGATCACTTTAGTGCTCGCGTTCACGAGCGTATGCGTCTTGGGGCTCTGCGTGGCCACATGGACGGTCCGGCGAAAACTGCGCGTTGTCACCGTCCGAGGTTGCAGCATGGAGCCAAGTCTATTGAACGGTGAGAAGATTCTCGTCAAGCGTTGCACGGCCTCCGGTATACGGAGAGGCGATGTGGTCTTCCTGGAGATGGGTGAGCCACTGGGCTGGACCCCGGGACGGCCGATACTGCCGTCGTCCGGATTCCGCTCGCACATCGTCAAACGGGTCGCCGCGTTGCCCGGCGAACGGGTCGGCGCCGACCTCGGCGTCACACGGTCCATTCCCCGGGACTCCGTCGTGCCGGCCGGAAAGCTCGTGCTCCTCGGCGACAATCCGAACACAAGTGAGGACTCACGCAAATACGGCTACATCTCGGCCGCCTGGGTCACCGGAAAGATGATCAGAAAGCTGGGCTCGTGACGGCCGGCATGAGGTGGTCGTCCGCGCGGCGCTCGCTGAGGACGCTGGGTCTGGCGATCGCCCTCGCCTGGCGCACGGCCGCCGGCCGGCTGACCGTGCTCGCGCTCGTCTCTCTTCTGTCCTCGATCGTCCCCGTCGCGACCGCGTGGCTCACCAAACTGGTGATCGATCAGATCGCGGCGGGAGAGTTCGACATCGTGTGGCTGACCACCGCCCTGGCCTCCCTGGGAATGGTCCCGATCGTCCTGCGAGGGTGGGGCAGATATCTCCAGAACGACCTGGACAGACAGACCAGACTTCTGGCCAAAGAACGCGTCTACGACGCGGTGAACCGGCTTCCGGGTATCTCCCGTTTCGAGGATCCCGTCTTTCTCGACAAACTCAGGATGGCCGGTCATTCAGGCGGAAGTGCTCCCGGACACATCGTACGGAGCGGTCTGGACATCTTCGGTGGCACCCTTCTCGTCGGTGGATTCCTCGGGTCGCTGATCGCACTGAGCCCGGTCATGGCACTCGTGATAGCCCTGGGAGCCGTCACGACGCTGGCCGGCGAAATAGCGCTGTCGAGACGACGTGCGTCGACGACCCTGAAGATCAGCCCGATGCAGCGGCGTGAGCTGTTCTACAGCACCCTGCTCGCGGGTGTCGAGGCGGCGAAAGAGATCAGGCTGTTCGGCATCGGAGGTTTCCTAAAGGACAGAATGCTCGCGGAGGTGCGCCGGGCCGACGCCGAACAGCGCGCGACCGATCGGCGGGAGCTGTTCCTCCAGTCCAGCCTGGGCACGGTCTCGGCCGTTGCCGTGGGAGCCGGTTTGATCTGGTCGATCATCGGGGCCGGAAACGGCCATATGAGCGCCGGCGACATAGCGATGTTCATCGCCTCGGTCGCGGGTGTTCAGGGCTCCCTGGGGGGACTGACGACCCAGGTCGCCTTCATCCATCAGCAGACCCTGTACTTCCAGCAGCTCAGCGACATCGAGGAGAACGATCCCGACCTCCCGGTGCCGGTCCGCACCGGGACGCTGGCCCCCCTCCGCCACGGCATAGTCTTCCACGACGTCTGGTTCCGTTACAGCCTTGACCATCCGTGGACCCTTCGTGGCGTCACCTTCGAGATCCCCGCAGGCAAGACCGTGGGGCTGGCCGGAAGGAACGGGTCAGGAAAGAGCACCTTGGTCAAACTCCTCTGCCGTTTCTACGAAGTAGAGCGTGGCGGTATTTACTGGGATGGGATCGATATCCGGGACATCGACCCGGTCCAGCTCCGGCAGCGTATGGGAGCGGTCTTCCAAGACTTCATGAGCTACGACCTCCCCGCGTTCGAAAACATCGGGATAGGGCATATGCCCTACATGGGCGATCGCCCCCGGCTTGAGGCGGCTGCTCAGCGGGCCAAGATCCACGAAGATCTACTGGCTCTCCCACGCGGTTATGAGACACCGCTCACGCGCCTTTTCATTGACGGGGAAAATCTTGAGAAGAACGGCGCCGACCAGGAGAGGGGTGTGTTTCTGTCGGGCGGGCAGTGGCAGCGCATCGCGCTTGCGCGAGGAGCGCTTCAGGTGGAGAAGGATCTCCTGATCCTTGACGAGCCGAGCTCCGGCCTGGATGCGCAGGCCGAATACGAGATCCACAAACAGCTCAGCGAATACCGTCGGGGACGTGCCGGCCTGCTTATCTCCCACCGGTTGAGCGCACTCCGCGATGCCGACTCCCTGGTCGTGCTTGAGGAGGGAAGAATAGTCGAAGAGGGGCCGCATCCCGACCTGATGCTGGCAGGAGGGATCTATGCCGGGCTCTTCAGGACTCAGGCCGCCGGATATCTTGACGGTGGTGCGCGATGATGTACGTGTCGCTGACGTGTGCGGTGTCACTGGCCGCGGTGTTCGGTCACGCCGGGCTGGGAAAAGCCCGTGACCGGAAAGGTTTTGAGAAATCGATCAGAGACCTGGACTGGTTCCCGCCCGGAGTAGTGCCGACGGTGGCGCGGTCGGTGGCGGCCATGGAGTTGCTGGTGGTCCTTGCGTTCGCCGCCTCACCGGTGGCGGGGCCGAAGGCAGCCGTTGTCGGCTTTTCCGGCGCCCTGACCCTGCTGATCGGTTTCACCGGCGTCATCGTCCTGGCACTCAAACGCGGTGTGCGGGCGAGATGCAACTGCTTCGGAACAGCAGGGGCGGAGTATTCCTTACGTCATGTGGTCCGTAATTCACTTCTGGCCGGTATGGCCGTCACAGGAGTGTTAACGGCCGGTACGGACCACCGGGCGCATATCAGCGGCATGACCCTCGCCATTCTCACAGGGTTGATCATCGCGGGACTGACCGTCGCGATGGACGACCTGCTGGGCCTGTTCCGTATGTAGATCACGCCCGGGCGGGAAACACCTATCTCTGATCTGTGAGGACACCTCGTTCCGCGGGCCGGATCACGCCTCAAACCACTGTCGAGACCTTTAGGGCACAGGCCGAATCTGCCAACCGGCGGGAAGGCCGAAGCGCTCGACGGCGTCGCGGAACCACGTACGGCGAGCTGTCCACTATCGGCCAGGAGGCCGATACGCACCCTATGGCTTGTTCTTAGCTGTTTGTTTTAACTTGAGGCGGAGCCTTTGGCGAGAGGAGACAGCGCACGTTCTCCACGAGGCGACGAGAGCACGCATCGTTCGATCGCGTCGGCACAGCGGTCGCCCCGGCGCCTCGCCGGTGAGACGGCATGTCGTCCCGTGTGACCAGGGTTCCAGGGCCGGCAGAGAGGTGATCGAGTGATCGCGCGCAGACGACTGAGGACGGCACTGCTGGTCACGGCTCTGGCCGTCGCGATCGGCGGCTCCGGCCCCCTGGCCACGGGAGTGGGGACGGCGGCGGCCTGGCCCCAGACCCCGAAGGTCGACCCTCTCCCGCTTCCCGTCGATCCGGGCACGCCCCAGGAGGCGCTGGACGCCCTGGGGATCAGCGGCTATCCGGACCGGCTGAGCGTCCAGCCGGGTGAGTCCGTGAAGTTCATGGTGAGCACGAAGAGCCCCACCTTCAGGGCGACGATGGTCCGGGTGGTGCACGGCGACGCGGACCCGCGCGGACCCGGCCTCAAGGAGCAGGTCATCGAGTCCGCCGTCAACAAGGAGTACCCCGGCCGTCACCAGACTCTCCCCGTCGGCTCGTACGTGAGCGTCCCGGACGCCCCCGCCCTGCGGCTCGGCGGAAGCTTCACCATCACGGCGTGGATCGCGCCGACCACCGTCCCCGGCTCCGAGCTCAACCCCGTCGCCTACCGGCGGACCCCCGTCGGCACCGGGGCCGCGCAGGGGATCGTGACCAAGTGGTCGGAGAGGGAACAGGCCGGATACGGCATGTTCGTGGACCGGGACGGCGGGCTCGGCCTGCGGCTGGCCGACCGGTCCGGGCAGGCCCACACGGTGAGCACCGGCGTGCGGCTCAAGCCGTGGGCCCCGGCGCTGCGCGGGGTCGAGCCCGGCGGCGCCGTACGGCCGCAGCACGTGAACTCCTCCGGCTGGTACTTCGCCGCGGTCTCCTACGACGCCGGGACCGGGAAGGTGAGGCTGTACCAGTACCCGCTGACCGGCCACCCCAACGACTCCCAGGCCGTCGTCACCCGCACGATCGAGGCCCGCGGGCTGAGAGACGCCACCGCCCCGCTGCTGGTGGCCGCCTACCAGGGAGCCCAGGACCGGCCCACCGGGTTCTACAACGGCAAGGTCGACGCCCCCCGGGTGTACGGCCGGGCGCTGGAGGAGCGGGAGGTCCAGGCCCTGCGCGACGGCGGCCCGGCCGGGCGGACGGCGCTCGCCCTCGACTTCTCCCAGCGGATGGACACCGACCAGGTCGTGGACGTCTCCCCCAACCGGCTGCGCGGCCGTACGGTCAACCTGCCGGTCCGCGCCGTCACCGGGCACAACTGGCAGGCCGACGAGCAGAACTTCAGGCGGGCGCCCGGGCAGTACGGGGCACTGTACTTCCACGACGACGACCTGGGCGACGCCGCCTGGGAGAGCGCCTTCACCTGGCGGGTACCCGCCGACGCCCGCAGCGGCGTGTACGCGGCCAAGCTGGAGGCCGACGGACGCGTCTACCACGCGACCTTCGTGGTGCGCCCCAAGCGGGGCAAGGCCACCTCCAAGGTCGCCCTGCTGGTGCCGACCTTCAGTTACCTGGCCTACGGGATGACGGGCGGCCTGACGAGCGGGATGAGCCAGTACTCCCGGCACAGCGACGGCAGCGGCGTGGTATACTCCTCCGCGCTGCGGCCCATCACCAACCTGCGCCCGCTCTCCACCGGCCCGAAGGGTGAGGGCAGGCCGTGGCAGTTCGAGGCCGACACCCACATCATCGACTGGCTGGAGTCCACCGGCCGCACCGTGGACTACGTCACCGACCACGACCTGCACCGGGAGGGCAGGAAACTGCTGGACGACTACCAGGTCGTCGTCACCGGCAGCCACCCCGAGTACACCTCCGAACCCATGCTCGACGCCCTGGAGGGCTGGCTGAACGACGGCGGCAGGCTGATGTACCTGGGCGGCAACGGCTTCTACTGGGTCACCCCGCTCGACCGCACCGGCACCTACACCGAACTGCGCAGGCACGACGGCACCGAGGCCTGGCAGAGCGCCCCCGGCGAGTACTACCACAACACCACCGGCGAGTTCGGCGGCCTGTGGCGCTTCCGCGGCAGACCCCCGCAGCAGCTGGTCGGCGTCGGCTTCACCGCCCAGGGCTTCGGCTCACGGCTGGGAACCGGCCTGTACAGCCGCCCCCTCGACCGCTCCCCCGAGAGCCACGACCCCAGGGCCGCCTGGGTCTTCGACGGCGTCAAGGCCACCGGCCCCATCGGCGACTTCGACTCCCTGCAGAGCAGGGGCGGCCCCATGGGCGAGGAGCTCGACCGCGCCGACTACGCCCTCGGCACCCCGGACAACACCGTCGTCCTGGGCTCGGGCACCGGCTTCGGCGACGAGTACATGTTCGTCAAGGAGGAGAACAACACGGCCAACCTCATGGAGGGCGGCACCGTCAACTGGCTGGTCCGCGGCGACGTGGCCCTCACCTTCTACCCCAAGGGGGGCGCGGTCTTCTCCGCCAGTTCGATCTCCTGGGCGGGCAGCCTGTTCTACAACCACTACGACAACGACATCTCCACCATCACCGGCAACGTCCTGAACGCCTTCTCCACCGACGGACCGCTCCCGGGCACCGGCTGAGGTGTACGTATCGGTACGCGACATCCCGCGCGGCACGGGGCCGAGAGCCCCCGTGCCCCGGGTCGTCGTGGTCCTCGGCCTGGTGAGCCTGATCACCGACGTCTCCTCCGAGATGGTGACGGCCGTCCTGCCGCTGTTCGCGACGCTCGCCCTGGGGCTCACCCCTCTGGCGTACGGCATGCTGGACGGTCTCTACCAGGGCGCGACCGTCCTGGTCCGGCTGCTCGGCGGCTTCTTCGCCGACCGGCTGCGCCGTCCCAAGCTCGTGGCGGGCGCGGGGTACGCCCTCGGGGCCGCCGCCAAGCTGATGCTGCTGCCCGTGGCCGGCGCGGGGGCGCTGTCGGCCGCGGTCGCGGTCGACCGCGCGGGCAAGGGGCTGCGGACCGCGCCGCGTGACCTGCTCATCGCCACCGCGGCTCCCCCCGGCCGGCTCGGCAGGTCCTTCGGCGTGCACCGGGCCCTTGACGCGACCGGCGCGCTGCTCGGCCCCGTCGCCGCCTTCGGGCTGCTCGCGCTCGCGCCGGGCGACTTCGACATGGTCTTCGTCGTCTCGTTCTGCGCCGCGGTCCTCGGCGTGCTGCTGTTCCTGCAGCGTGTACCGGAGCACACCCCGTCCCCGGCCGGGCCGCTCTCGCCCCGCGACGTCGCGGCGCTGCTGCGGATCGGCGGGTTCCTGCGGCTTCTCTGCGCCGCCGCCGTACTGTCGGCGGCGACGATCGGCGACGGCTTCCTCTACCTCGTCCTGCTGCACGGCGAGTCGGTCACGACCCGCTGGTTCCCGCTGCTGTTCGTCGGCACGAGCCTGGTCTACCTCGCCCTGGCCGTGCCGTTCGGCAGGCTCTCCGACCGCCACGGCAGGAACCGCGTCTTCGCCGCCGGGTACGGCCTGCTGCTGTGCGCCTACCTCGCCGCGATCCTGGCCGGAGGCGTCGCCGGGGCCGTGCTGTGCCTGGCGTTCCTCGGCGCCTACTACGCGGCGACCGACGGCGTGCTGCCCGCCGCGGCCGCCCCCATGCTGCCCGCCGGGCTGACGGCGACCGGGATCTCCGTCGTCCAGACGGCGGTCGCGGGCGGGCGGGCCCTGGGCGCGGTGGCCTTCGGCGCGATCTGGACGGTCGCCGAGGGCGAGACCGCCGTGTGGATCTTCGCCGCCGCCCTCACCGCCGCCCTGCTCACCGCCGTACCGATGATCACACGAGCCCGCGACCGCCGTACGGAGGCCCGATGACCCAGCCCAGCGCGCGCGGGACCGGGAACGACAGGCTCATCAAGACGGCCGCGGTCCTCGTCGCCGCCGTTGCCGTGGGCTACGTCGTCCTTTCGGTGCTGCGCGCGGGGGCGACCGGCGCCGCGGGCGACGGCCGGGCCGAACTGCCCGAGGGCCGGCAGGTCGTGTTCCGGTCGTTGCGCCCGGGACCCGGGTTCGGCCACCTCGCCGTGCTCCCGGCCGCCGACGTGCGGCGCGAGCGCGTCGTCCTGCCGCCCCGCTGCGAGCGCACGGCCGCCTCCCCCGCGGGCGGCCTCTGCCTGCGCCAGACGCGCAACCCGATCCAGCCGTTCGCCGTCACCCTGCTGGACGAGCGGCTCCGGCCCGAAGGGGAGGCCCCGGTCACCGGGATCCCGAGCCGCGCCCGGATCTCCGAGGACGGCCGCTACTACGCGACGACGACCTTCGTGACGGGGCACTCCTACCTCTCCGACGGTTTCTCGACCGAGACCCTCATCGGCCGGGTCGGCGGCGACCCGGTCGGCAACGTCGAACGGTTCACGTTCCTGCTGAACGGGCGGCCGAACGACAACGCCGACCGCAACGTGTGGGGTGTGACGTTCGTCCCCGGCGGGGAGCGCTTCTTCGCCACCGTGGCCACCCAGGACCGCAGGTACCTCGTCGAGGGCGACATCGGGCGGCGCACCCTGACCGCCCTGCGGGAGAACGCCGAGTGCCCGTCCCTGTCGCCGGACGGCGGGCGCCTGGTCTACAAGAAACGGACCGGGCTCAACACCGACGTCTGGCGCTTCCACTCCCTCGACCTCGCGACCGGCGCCGAGACCCCGCTCGCGGAGACCCGCAGCGTGGACGACCAGGCGGCGTGGCTCGACGACGACCATGTGATGTACGCGGTGCCGAAGGGGGGCGCGGGCGGCCGCGACGCCGACGTCTGGGTGGTGTCCCTGAGCGGCGGCGCGCCGCGCCTGTTCATCCCGGACGCCGACTCGCCGACCGCCCGCGCCCCCGCCTCCGAGTTGCCGCTGCGCTGACCCCGGGCGGCGTCAGACGTCGGCGTCGATCAGATCGATCAGGTCGGCGACCGAGTCGGCCACCCGGGACGGGCGGAAGGGGTACCGCTCGATCTCGTCCTTGGACGTGACACCGCTGAGCACCAGGATCGTGTGCAGCCCGGCCTCCATGCCGGAGACGATGTCGGTGTCCATCCGGTCGCCGATCATGGCGGTGGTCTCGCTGTGCCCCTCGATGGCCCGCAGCGCGCTGCGCATCATCATCGGGTTCGGCTTGCCGACGAAGTACGGCTGCACGCCGGTCGCCTTGGTGATCATCGCCGCGACCGCGCCGCACGCGGGCAGCGACCCCTCACTCGACGGGCCGACCGGGTCGGGGTTGGTCGCGATGAAGCGGGCGCCGCCCTCGATGAGCCGGATGGCCCGGGTGATCTGGGTGAAGCTGTAGGTGCGGGTCTCGCCGAGCACCACGTAGTCGGGGTCGATGTCGGTCAGCACGTAACCGGCCTCGTGCAGGGCGGTCGTCAGCCCCGCCTCACCGATCACGTAGGCCGAGCCGCCGGGCCGCTGACCGTCCAGGAACCGCGCCGTGGCCAGCGCGGAGGTCCAGATCGACTCCGGCGGGATCTCCAGGCCGACGGCGCGCAGCCGTACGGACAGGTCCCGGGGGGTGTAGATGGAGTTGTTCGTGAGCACGAGGAAACGCCTGCCCGACTGGTGCAGGCGGCGGACGAACTCGTCCGCGCCGGGAACGGGGTGTCCTTCGTGGACGAGGACCCCGTCCATGTCCGACAGCCAGCACTCGATCGGCTTGCTTTCTTTCACCGTTCCCCCGCGTTACGGCCCGACAGATACGACATCACGCAACTAAGAATGACAGGTCCGGCATGCTTCACACGCCGCCGTCCCCCGTCACACGCCAGGCCTGTTCCTCGACCAGTTCCCCGCTGCGCCAGCCGTACGGCGTGCGGACCAGGCGGTGGTGGTGCCAGCCGCCGTGCCGGACGAGGCCGGCGTCCAGGACGCCTCCGGGAGGGACGAGCGTGCCGGTGTAGGGGACGGTCACCTCGGCCTCGTCCCCCTCGAACCTGACGACCGGCAGGCCGATCAGGTGGTGCCGCACCGGCCAGCGCGACAGCGTCTCGGCCAGCCACCGCCTGACCTCCTCGCGGGTGCCCCGGACGCCGCCCGCCGAGGTGTGGTCGAGCACCGCGCCCGCGGTGAACACGAGGTCGAGGCGTGCCCAGTCTCCGGCGTCCAGGACGTGGGCGTATCTGGCGAGCAGGTCGGCGATCTCCAGCCGGTCCGCGATCTCCCGTTCCCTCATGCCCCCATCCAACCCAACACCAGGTCAGGGTGCGAGGGCCTCCAGCGCGGCCTCCGCCCTGCGCATCGACTCACGGGGGTCGGCGTCGGGCGAACCGATCTCCGGATCGAAGTTGAGGTCGTGGAAGACCTCGGTGACGCCCTTGGCCTCAAGGGCGGCCACGTCCCGTCTGATCTCCTCGAACGATCCGGTCAGCGGGGCGCGCTCGGCCTCTCCCCCCGGCCTGACCCGGGTGACGCCCCGGGTGACGAAGCGCAGCGCCTCGGCGTCCCTGCCCGCCGCACGCGCCGCCTCCTTTACAATGTAGATTTTTTTGTCGACGCGGCCCAGGTCCTCACGGCTCGAACCGATCCAGCCGTCCGCGAGCCGGCCCGCCCGCCGCAGCGCCACCTCGGCGCTCCCGCCGAGCAGGATGGGCGGCGGCGTGGGCGGCTTGGGGTCCTGGTGCGCGGGCGGCAACTCGTAGAACTCGCCCCGGTGTTCGACCGTCTCCTCCGACCACAGCCGCCGCAGCAGGCCGATGTACTCCTCGGCGCGCCGCCCCCGCCGTTCGAGGGGCACCCCGGAGGCGGCGAACTCCTCCGGCATCCAGCCGAGCCCGAGCCCGGCGTCAAGCCGCCCGCCGGAGACCGCCTGCAGGCTGGCCAGTTGCTTGGCCAGCAGCGGCGGCGAGGCGAAGGGCATGTTGAGCACCGCGACGCCGAGCCGTATCCGCTCGGTGACCCCCGCCAGGTAGGCCAGCGTCACCACCGGGTCGTGCACGCTGCGGTAGACCAGGTCCGTCCCGTGGCCCCGCGGGTACAGCAGCCGCTGGAAGGTCCACAGCTCGTGGTAGCCGAGCTCCTCGGCCCTGCGGGCGATCCGCACCATGTTGGCCGGTGAGGCCCAGGCCCCGGACAGCGGCGCCGCGAATCCGATCCTCATGCCAGCACCCTACGCGGGCCCGGATCGGTGGTTCACTTGCCGGGTGAGCGACAGTGAGGACTTTCACGACGGCCCCGACGACGATCTCATGGCCGGGCTCGGCCGCGTCGCCGCCCGGTACGGCACCGCCCCCGCCGAGGTGGTGCCGACCAGGCCGGACGTGGTCATCGTCCGGGCGGGCGGCGTCGTGGTGAAGGCGCACGCCCCCGGCGCCCCGCGCGAGCCGCTCGAACGGCGGATGCGGGCCGTGGCGCACCCGGCGCTGCGCGGGAGCATGCTCGGGCCCGTGACCGAGGAGGTGCTGTCGGTGGGCGGCAGGCTGGTCACCGTGTGGCCCGCGGGCACCCCGGTCGATCCCGCCGCCCCCGAGGCGGCCCCCTGGGAGGAGTCGGCGCGGCTGCTGGCCCGGCTGCACGCCGTACCGGCCGGGGCGCTGCCGCCGCTGCCCGCCGCGGGCGGACCGGGCAAGGTGGCCGCCATGGCCGCCCGGCTGCGGGGCAACCCCTCGGCCGCGGCGCGGGCCGCCCTGGTCGCGCTGGCCTGCCTTCCGGCCCTGGACGCCGCCCCCGCCCCCGAGGTGACGGGGCTCACCCACGGTGACTGGCACATGGGCCAGCTCGTCAGGACCGGGGAGGGGTGGATCCTCATCGACGTCGACGACCTGGGGGTCGGCGACCAGGCCTGGGACCTGGCCAGGCCCGCGGCGTGGTTCGCCGCCGGGCTGCTCGACCCGGCCGTCTGGCACCGTTTCCTGGCCGCCTACCGGGCGGCGGGCGGGCTCGCCGCGGGTGTGGACGGCGACCCGTGGGAACGGCTGAACCTCCCGGCTCAGGCGATGACCGTGCAGCTCACCGCGGCGGCCGTGATCGCGGCGGAGCGGGAGGGGCGGCCACTGGACGAGGTCGAACAGACACTCGTCGACACCTGTCAGAGGATTGTCCAGTTCCGAACCGCCTGCCATAGTGTGCCCACGCAGTAGGTTGTGGTTACGCCAAAAGCAACCCTAGGACAAGGAGATCGGCCAGATGCAGTGCCCGAAGTGTCGGGGCAACATGCGCACCTATGAGCGCAACGGTGTCCACATCGACCAGTGCGACAGTTGTCGCGGCATCTTCCTGGACTACGGCGAGCTGGAGACGCTGACCCGGATCGAGAGCCAGTACCACTCCGCTCCCCCGCCTCCCCCGCCGCCGCCCATGCAGCACGGGGCTCCGGGCTGGGGCGCGCCGCACCACGGTCACTACGGTCACCACCGCCGCAGTTGGGTGGGCATGCTGTTCTCCAGCTGACGCCCTACGGGCCACCGGAGAGGCCGGGACCGCGATCTCGCGACGGAGGTCGCGGTCTCGTCGTTCCCGGCCCCCGGAGGGTCAGCTGGGGAACTCGCTCGGTTTGATGTGCCTGGGCCGTACGGTGCCGCCGACGACGGCGTTGAGGGTCAGCGTCCAGTTGGTCCAGCGGATCTGCGACCAGGTGCGGGTGGTCCTGAACTTGACGGACTTGCCGAACTGCTCGAAGGTGCACGAGCGGCTGAAGGCGCGGGCCCTGGAGTCCCAGTCGACGCCGAGGGTGTAGTAGACCTTGTACGTGCCGTCCCGCACCCCCTTGATCTTGAACGACGACTTCTTGCGGACGTAGACCGAGATCACCTTCTTCTTGCCGCGTGTCAGCACGACGACCGCGTCCCTGTTGTTGCCGTTCTTCAGCTCCAGGTAGGCGCGTCCCGGACGGCTCTCGGAGGAGATGTAGGAGCCGTTGCCCAGGCGGCGCGACCGCTCGCCGCTGACCTTCACGGAGACGACGTCGGCCGGATAGCCGGTCAGCGCGCGGCCGCTGTCGCGCACCGGCGAGAGGCGTCCGCTCTCGTCGGCCCCCGTCAGCACCGCGGGCCCGGTGCACACGTCCTGCGCCTCGACGTCCTCCTTGGCGTCGGACAGCGCGCTCGTGAGACTTCTGAGCGCGCCCACGTAGTTGCCGTGCTGGACCTTGACGTCGGACGGCGGGACGAGGGCCTCCAGGCCCGAGACGGCGCTCTCCATCGTGGAGACCGTCCGTTCGAGCCGTTCGCCGAGGCCCTTGCCTCCGGTGTCGTTCAGTTTCCTGATGGCGTCCCTGATGGGGCCGCGCGCCTTGTTCAGTTCGGCGCGGTAGGCGTCGGCCGTGAGCTCGACGACCGTCGGCGCGGTGGCCGGGTCCGATCCCACGACGGGTCCGGTTCCCTCTCCGACCACACCGCCGGCGGTCGGGCCGCCGACCACGGGATCGTTCGAGCTTACGGTGGTGCAGGCGCTCAGGGCCATCGTGGTGACCACGGCGCATGAGATCAGTCGGGGGGCAGTCACCTGCCCAACTATCGCCGGGCCTGTCACGACCCGTCAAACGTGAAAAACCCGATCAGTCATCCTCCGCCTCGTTTACGGCGTTTCCTGGGGCCATTCCCCTGATGCGCGCGGCCCTCAGCAGACGTACGGCCGGCCACAGCCGCCGGGTCAGCACCCCGGCCGCCACACCGACCCCGGCCCCCGCGAACACGTCGCCCGGGTAGTGCACGCCGGTGTAGACCCGCGAGAAGCAGACCGCCGCCGCGAGAAGCGTGACGGGGGCGGCGACGGGCAGCGGAGCCTCCATCGCCACGGCGGTGGCGAAGGCGGCGGCCGAGGCCGAGTGCCCGGACGGGAACGAGGTCGAGGCGGGCACCCTGATCAGCCGGGCCAGCGGGAAGCCCTCCAGGGAGGGCCTGGAGCGGCCGAAGAACCGCTTGCAGACCAGGTTCACCGTCGGGCTGGCCACCCCGATCGCGAGCAGCCCCCGGGTGGCCGCGCGGCGCAGCGGCGCACGGCCGCTGAGCGCGCATCCCCCGGCGACCCCCGCCCACAGCAGCGAGTGGTCGGCCGCCCGCCACAGGGCGGGCAGGAGGCGTTCGAGGCCGGGGAGCCTGGCGTCCGCGACCGCCGCGAACACCCGCCGGTCCAGTGCGCCCAGCCGGGATCTCAGTCGCATGACGGCCTTTCCAGATGACGAAAGAATGAACGGCCTCTTAATTCTCATGCATACCCCGGCATCCGGCGCGCGTTCGTTTCCCCTCCTCCGATAATTCCAACAAGAGATGCTATTTGTAGAAATGGGGTGGAATGAAACGGTCGATCGGTGTCGTCCTCGCGCTGCTGCTCGGCGCCGCGGTCGTCGTGGCCGTCGTCCTGGGCAACAGGAACGACGAAGGCCCAGGTGGCGGCCTGGTGACGGTGCGCGGGGTGATCGGCTCGGAGAAGAAGCCCTTCTTCGAGGATCCTCAGGTCCGTGCCGCGTTCGCCAAACACGGCCTGCGGGTCGAGGTGGACACCGCGGGCTCCCGGCAGATCGCCACCGAGGTCAAACTCGACGGCTACGCGTTCGCCTTTCCCTCAAGCCTTCCCGCCGCCGAGAAGATCAGAAAGGACCGCGGGGTCTCCGCCGTCTTCTCCCCCTTCTACTCCCCCATGGTCATCGCGACCTTCCAGCCGATCGCCGACCTGCTGACGAAGGCGGGCCTGGTGCGTGACTCAGGGCACGGCTACCCGGTGTTCGACGTCGCCAAGTATCTCGACCTGGCCGCCAAGGGCACCCGCTGGGACAAGCTGCCCGGCAACACCGCCTATCCGGCGCGCAAACGGGTGCTGCTGACCACGACCGACGTCAGGACCTCCAACTCGGCGGCCATGTACCTGGCCATCACCAGCTACGTCGCCAACGGCGAGGACGTGGTCAACAGCACCGCGCAGGTGACCGGGGTGGCGAGGACCGTGGCGCCGATCTTCCTCGACCAGGGTTACTCCCAGGCCTCCTCCGAGGCCCCCTTCGACGACTACCTGGTCATGGGGTCGGGCAAGACGCCGATGGTCATGATCTACGAAGCCCAGTACCTCTCCCACGCCTTCGCGGGGGACGGCTCGATCAAACCCGGGATGCGGCTGCTCTACCCGTCGCCGACCGTGCTGAGCAAGCACACGCTGGTGCCCCTCACCGCCGACGGCTCGCGGGTCGGCAAGCTGCTGACCGAGGACCCCGGACTGCGGGGCCTGGCCGCCAGGTACGGCTTCCGCACCGCGGACCCCGCGGCCTTCACCGCTCTGGTCGCCAAGTCCGGCGCCCCGGCGGCGCGTGACCTGGTCGACGTGGTCGAACCCCCCACCTACGAGCACCTGGAGGGGCTCATCACGAACATCGACCGGCTGTACGCCAGCGGCGCCGTGCCCCAGCAGGGAAACCCGGGCAGCCCGGGACGTCAGGAAGCCCCGGAAAAAGCGCTGGAAAAAGCGCCGGAAAAAACCTCGGAAGGAGTGCGCTGAAGGTGGCCGAGAACGAACTGGTGCTCACCCCCCCGGCCCCGGTCACGGCCGTCTCCCCGTCCACGGCGGCGACCATGCTGCCGCTGGCCGAGGGCCGCGCGGACGAGCTCGCCGCCAAGGCGCGGCGGTTCGCCGACGAACTGGCCGCACTCGACCACAGGGCCCCTGACTTCACCCGCAAGGTGAACGACATCTCCTCCATGGGGGACGGCGAGATCCGCTCCGCCTCCCAGACGGCCAACCGGATGCTCAAGCGCCCGGTGACCGCCCTGGCCTCGGCCAAGGGCGAGAGCGCGGACGCCCAGGGCCGGGTGGCCGACCGGCTGGTCGCGCTGCGCCGTACGGTGGTCGACCTCGACCCCAGGCAGGCGGCGAGCGGCCCGCGCAAGCTGCTCGGGCTCATCCCGTTCGGCGACCGGCTGCGCGACTACTTCGCCAGGTACCGCTCCGCGCAGCAGCACCTGGACGACATCATCAGGGCGTTGAAGTCCGGTCAGGACGAGCTGCTGAAGGACAACGCCGCCATCGAGGGCGAGAAGGCCAACCTGTGGGAGACGATGACCCGCCTGCAGGAGTACGCCGTGATGGCCGCCGAGCTCGACCGCGAGCTTGAGGGGCGCGTCCTCGTCCTGGAGGCCTCCGACCCGGAGAAGGCCACCGCGCTGCGCTCTGACGCCCTGTTCACCGTACGGCAGCGGCACCAGGACATCCTCACCCAGCTCGCGGTCTCCGTTCAGGGGTATCTGGCCCTCGACCTGGTCCGCAAGAACAACCTCGAACTCAGCAAGGGCGTCGACCGCGCCACGACCACGACGGTCGCCGCGCTGCGCACCGCGGTCACCGTCGCCCAGGCGCTGACCAACCAGAAGCTGGTGCTCGACCAGATCACCGCGCTCAACGCGACGACCGGCGACCTGATCCTGGCCACCAGTGAGATGCTGCGCACCCAGGCGGGGGCGATCCAGAACCAGGCGGCCTCGACGGTCGTCGACATGGACGTGCTGCGCAGGGCCTTCGACAACGTCTACGCGACCATGGACATGATCGACGGCTTCAGGTCGCAGGCCGTGGAGAGCATGGCGACCACCGTGGAGAGCCTGAACACCGAGCTGGCGCACGCCAGGACCTACCTTGAGCGCGCCGAGGGGGCCCGATGAGGCGTCTCGCAGGCCGTCGTACGGCCCGGTTGACGGTGGCGCTCGCGCTGCTCTGCGTGACCGCGCTCGCGGCGTGCTCGAACGGAACGGGCGACGAGGTCGAGGACGGCCCCGACGTCCTCAGGGTGCTGGCGGGAAGCGAGGTCAAGGACCTCGAACCGATGCTGCGGAACTCGGGGGTGAAGGTGCGGATCTCCTACGCCGGCACCCTGGACGGCGCCGAGCAGGTGGCCAGGGGCGACGCGGACGGCTCCTACGACGCGATCTGGTTCTCCTCCAACCGCTACCTGTCGCTGATCGACGGCGCCAAGGGCCGCCTGTCCACCGAGACCAGGATCATGTCCTCCCCCGTGCTGCTCGGCCTCAGGACGGCCAAGGCACGCGAACTCGGCTGGGAGGGCAGACCGGTCAGCTGGCAGCAGATCGCGGACGCCGCCCAGCAGGGACGCTTCACCTTCGGCATGACCAACCCGGCCTCGTCCAACTCCGGATTCTCCGCGCTTGTCGGGGTGGCCGCGGCGCTGTCGGACGCCGGGGAGGCGCTGAGCCCGGAGCAGGTCACGGCGGTCACGCCCAAGCTGAAGCAGTTCTTCTCCGCCCAGCGGCTGACCTCGGGCTCCTCCGGCTGGCTGGCCGAGGCCTACGCCAGGGACGGCGGGGTCGACGGCCTGGTGAACTACGAGTCGGTGCTGCTGGGCGTCAAGGGGATGAGCCTGATCTACCCGAGCGACGGGGTGGTCACCGCGGACTACCCGCTGACCCTGCTGGCCTCGGCCACCCAGGAGAAGCGGGAGCTGTACGGCAGGCTGACCTCCTGGCTGCGCACCCCGGACACCCAGCGGCAGATCATGACCACCACCCACAGGCGGCCCGCCGTGCCACAGGTACGGCCCGGCCCCGAGTTCGGCACCGCGCCGCTGCTCGAACTGCCCTTCCCCAACCGCAGGAGCACCGCGGACGGGCTGATCACCGCCTACCTCGACGAGGCGCGCGTCCCCTCCCGGGCCCTGTTCGTGCTGGACGTCTCGGGGTCGATGGAGGGCGACAGGATCGAGAACCTGCGCCGGGCGCTGGTCACCCTCACCGGCGCCGACACCTCGGCCTCCGGCACGTTCTCCCGCTTCCGCGACCGGGAGAACGTGATCATGATCCCGTTCAGCGGCTCGGTCGGGCAGCCGAAGTCGTTCACCCTCCCGGAGGGGAATCCGCAGCCGGTCCTCAACGAGATCAAGTCCTACGCGCAGGGCCTGCGGATCGAGGGCGGGACGGCGATCTTCGACGGGCTGCGCACCGCGTACCAGCAGGCGGCGACGGCCGGCGACGGGCACTACACGTCGGTGGTGCTGATGACCGACGGCGAGAACACCGACGGCATCTCCTACGACGACTTCGCCGCCTTCTACCGGGCGCTGCCCGGCGAGCAGCGGCGGACCAGGACGTTCGTGGTGCTGTTCGGCGACAGCGACGTCGAGGAGATGAGGCAGATCGCCACGCTGACCGGCGGCGCCGTCTTCGACGCCCGCGACGGGTCACTGGCCGCGGCGTTCAAGGAGATCCGTGGCTACCAGTGAGCGGGTGCTGAGGTATCTCGGCTCGACCAGGAACATCACCGGATGCGTCCTGGCCCTGGCCGGTCTCGGCGCCCACCTGCTCGGCCTGGCGGGCGCGTTCTGGCCGCTGGTCGTCGCCGGTCTGTACGGCGTCGGCGCGCTGCTGGCCCCGCCGGAGCGGATCAGGCTGGCCGTCTCCAACGCCGAGGTCGAGGCGGGCCTGCTCAGGACCGACCTGGAGGCGCTGCGGCGGAAGGTGCGCGGCTCGGCGCGTTTTCCCGAGGACGTGCAGGCCAGGGTCGGCGCCCTGGCCGAGGTGCTCGACGGCGTCCTCGGCCGGGCGGAGGCGCTGACCACCTCCCCCGACCACCTGCACGTCGTCTCCCAGACGATCCGCGACTATCTGCCCTCCAGCCTGGAGGCCTACGCCAACCTGCCCCGCTCCTACGCGCTGAGCCGCCGCTCGGAACGCGAACGCAGCGCCCACGAGGAACTGCTCGCCCAGCTCGGCCTGCTGGAGACCAAACTGGGCGAGGTGGCCCAGGCCGTGCACAGGGGCGACGACCAGGCCCTGAGAGACCACGGCCGTTTCCTCCGCGACCGCTTCACCTCCTCAGAGCTGGATCTCTAGTCCTCCGGCCAGGCGCTTCGGCTTGGGCGCGTCGGTGCCTGGACCGAGGAGCGAAGGAGAGAAGCGGGTGAGCGGCGAGGGAAAGCACCGGCCCGAAAGCGCCCAGGCCCGCGACGCCGCCAGGCGGGGCGGATGTCACAGCATCTTCTCCATCGCGGCGCAGACCGTTTCCACCACCACGACGCGGGCCAGTCGTTTGTCGTCGCCGGGGACGACGTGCCAGGGCGCGCGGGGCCGGTCGGTGCGGGCGAGCATCTCCTCGACGGCGGCCTCGTACTGCGGGCGCTTCTCGCGGTTGCGCCAGTCCTCGTCGGTCAGCTTCCAGACCCGCAGCGGGTCACCCGCCCGGTCCTCGAAGCGCCGTAGCTGTTCCTCCGGCGAGACGTGCATCCAGAACTTGACCATGATCATGCCCTCGGCGACGAGGGACCGCTCGAACTCCACGATCTCGTCGTAGGCCCGCGACCACTGTTCCTCGGTGGCGAACCCCTCGACCCGCTCGACCAGCACCCGCCCGTACCAGGAGCGGTCGAGCACGGTCATCCCTCCCCAGCCGGGCAGCACCGGCCAGAACCGCCACAGGAAGTGGTGCCGTTTCTCGTCGTAGGTCGGCGCGGCGAACTGGGCGACCCGTACGTGCCGGGGGTCGAGGGGACGCACGAGGCGTTTGATGGCCCCGCCCTTGCCCGAGGCGTCCCAGCCTTCGAACACCACGCACACCGGCGGGCCGATGCGGCGCTCGCCGATCTGCCCGCCCAGCATGAGTCTCAGCCGCAGCAGCCGTTCGAGGGCGGCGTCGAGCCGTTCCGTGGCCTCCTTCTTGGAGAGCTTCTGGGAGAGATCGACATCGGACAAACGGTGGTTCATGGCCCCAAGCCTGGCATCGAAGGCGGCGGGACCGCCACCGCCTCAGGTGACGGTGATCTTGAAGGTCGCCTGCTCATGGCCACCGTCCGCACAGTCTGCGCAGGCGAGGACGGTGGCCGTACCGTGCCCCTTGGCGTTGAACACGAATTGACGTGCTCTCCGACACGAACACCGGAGATTCAGCCTGTGCCGTATATACGACACTTCTGTGGCTTCCTGCTTCAACGACCTGTGCCACCGAGATGGTCTTACCGAGTCTCCACAAGCTTTCGAGCCTTCCGGCCCCGTTCCCGCCCGCCCGGCGGTACCCAACGTGAGGAGGCTACCAAACACCAGTCCGCCCCAGTGGCGATCGACTTTTCTCGTTCCGCCCTGTCGGAAAGTCCGCTTCGCCTGGCCTTCAGCACTCCGCCCCTGACTGACGGAGGCCACACTAGCGACCGGGACCGCCGGTGCCGCACCTGGCCGTACGGCGCGCCCGGCGGGATCCCTCACTGGGAGACCGCGCCCCCGTGAAGGTCCCCTCCGACCGTCGCGCCGAGACGCGTCCGCATCGCGTGCTCGACCAGGGCGATCAGCACCTCCTTGCCCGACTCCCGCTGCCTGGCGTCGCACATCACGATCGGGATGTCCTCGTGGAGGGTGAGGCCGAGCCGTACCTCCTCCAGGTCGTAGCGGCGGGAGTCGTCGAAGCAGTTCACCGCGACGATGAAGGGCGTCTGGCGCCGCTCGAAGTAGTCGAGGGAGGGGAAGCAGTCGGCCAGCCTGCGGGTGTCGGCGATGACGACCGCGCCGAGCGCGCCGAGCGCCAGCTCGTCCCAGAGGAACCAGAACCGCTCCTGGCCGGGGGTGCCGAAGAGGTAGAGCCGGTAGGCGTCGCCGATGGTGATGCGGCCGAAGTCCATCGCGACCGTGGTCGTCCGCTTGCTCTCGACGCCGGACAGGTCGTCGATGCCGACGCCCCTGTTGGTCAGCGTCTCCTCGGTGCTCAGCGGCGCTATCTCGGAGACGGAGCCGACCAGGGTCGTCTTCCCCGCGCCGAAGCCTCCCGCGACCAGGATCTTGATCGCCCTGGGCAGCTTGATCCGGCCCGCGTCGCGGCTAGAGCGCACGGAGTCCATCGAGCACCGCCCTGTACAGCCTCTCGTCTTGCATGTCGGTCTCCGAATGCGGCTCTTGCAGGGCGATGTAGCCCTGGTCGAGCAGGTCGCCCAGCAGGACACGGACCGTGCCCGCCGGAAGGTTGATGTGCGCGGCGATCTCTGCGACCGACTGCGGCTGCAGGCAGAGCCGCACGATGGCCAGACACTCAGGATCGAGCCCGGTGTCCCGCTGCGACAGGGCCCTGACGGCCACCGCCAGTGTGACGAGGTCGAATCTGCCGCTGGCCGGTTCCGTCCTGCCGCGGGTCAGGATGTACGGCCGGACGATCGCCCCGGCATCGTCACCCACCCACTGCGTGTCGGGCGGCTCCTCGAAGGGGTCGTTCATCGTGGTACGTCGTCCTTGACCGGCTCCGCCGTTCTGGCGGGCGAGATGAGGTACTGGCCGACCCGCGCGACGAGCATGGCCATCTCGTAGGCCACCAGGCCCACGTCGGCCTCGTTCGTGCAGAGCACCGCCAGGCAGGCGCCCTGGCCCGCCGCGGTCACGATCAGGTAGGCGGAACGCATCTCGATGATGGTCTGGCGTACCGCGCCGCCGTTGACCCGGTCGCTGACGCCCTTGCCAAGGCTCTGGATCGCCGATCCGACGGCTGCCAGGTGTTCGGCGTCCGACCGGTCGAACTCCGCCGAGGTCGCCAGCAACAGACCGTCGGTGGAGAAGACGATGCCGTGTTCGGCCTCTCCGACCCGCTCGATGAGATCGTCCAGCAACCAGGCCAGGTCGGTGGAAGATCCTGTTCCCTGCACCACTCGTAGTCCTCTTTCTGCCGGTGGGCGTTCGATCGTGTGTCTCTGGCGGCCCGTCTGCACCGGATCGGCGCGGCGGAGATCCGGGACGGTCCCGGTTCTCACCCGCGGGATCCGCCCCCGTCGGCGCGGTCATCCTCCTTGTCGAGCAGCTGTGCCGCGTCCGAACGTCCCCGGCGGGTGCCGTCCTGGAAGGACGCCATGGCCGTGCGGATCATCTCCGGGGAACGCTCGTCCGGATCTTCGGTGCCCGGCCCCCGCGGCGTGGGCTCGTCCTCCTGCAGCGGTGCGGCGAGGTGCGTCTGCGGCACGCGCCGCGGCAGGCCGCCGGGCGTGTGGCTGGTGTCGGGGGGAGGCAGGACGGGGGGCAGCGCCGTACCGGGACCACCCTCGCCCACCTGGGGCTCCTGCACTCCTCCCAAGATCCTCCTGTGGGTGACCGGGCGCGTCTCGCGCCGCCCGGCGCCGTCCTGGCCGGTGCCCGTCAGCGGATCAGCGCCCCGGTTCCGTGGCCCCTGCGGCGGCTGAGGCGCTGCCTGGTGCCCTCCCTGGGGCCCGCCTTGGGTCGCCGCGCGGGGTCCGGCGTGCGGTGCCGGCTGGGCCAGCGGCCCTCCCAGGCCTCCCGGGCCTCCCACGCCGACCGTGCGGGGCTGCGGCACCGCGACGGCGGGTTCCTGCTCCCGCTCCGCCTGTTCCTTGATGAGCTCCTGGGGCAGCAGGACCACCACCGTCGTGCCGCCGTACGGCGAGGCCTTGAACGTCACCCGGATCTCGTGCCGTTCGGCCAGGCGGCTGACCACGTAGAGGCCGAGGCGGGCGTTGCCCGACAGCTTGAGCTCCGGCGGGTTCGCGATCCGCTCGTTGGCGGCGTCGATGTCCTCCTGGCTCATCCCCAGGCCCCGGTCCTCGATCTCCAGGGCGTGCCCGTGGGCCACGGAGTATCCGCTGACCTGCACCGTCGTGTAGGGCGGGGAGAAGGCGGCGGCGTTCTCCACCAGCTCGGCGACCAGGTGGATGACGTCGCCGACGGCCCGCCCGTCCAGCGCGACCTCGCCGAGCGGCAGCACGTCGACCCGGGTGTAGTCCTCGATCTCGGCCAGCGCGCCGCGGACCACGTCGATCATCGGCACCGAGTCGCGCCAGGCGCGTCCGGGGGCGGCCCCGGACAGCACCAGGAGGTTCTCGGCGTATCTCCGCATGCGGGTCGCCAGGTGGTCGAGGCGGAACAGGTCACGCAGTTCCTGCGGATCGTCCTCCCGCCGTTCCATGATGTCCAGGACACTCAGCTGCCGGTGGACCAGCGACTGGGTACGGCGGGCTAGGTTGCGCAGGATGTCCGCGATGTCACGCCGTAGCTGCGCCTGCTCGGCCGCGACCTTGACGGCGGTGCGCTGTACGGCGTTGAAGGCCTGGCCGACGTGGCCGATCTGGTCGTTGCCGAACTCCAGCGGCGGCGCCTCCGCCGCGATGTCGACGTCCTCGCCGTGGCCGATGCGCTCGACCACGGAGGGCAGCCGCTCGTTGGCCAGGTCCCAGGCGGCGACCCTGAGCTTGTCGAGCTGCTGGACCAGGGTCCGTGCGGTGGTGATGGACAGGACGATCGAGGCGATGACGGCCAGCAGGCCGAGTCCGCCCGCGAGCGAGAGCCGTACGATCACGCCGGTGGCGACGGGGGTGGCCCGCTGGACGACGCCGTCTCCCGCGCTCAGCACCACCTCCTGGAACTTGGCCAGCACGACCTGGGTCGAGGCGGCCCACTGCCGGGCGTCGACGGGCTCGGTGGGGGCGGGCGCGCCGCCCCGCATGAGCTGCTCCTCCATGACGCGCATGCGGGTGAAGGGCTCGCTGCCGATCAGGCTGTCGCAGATGGCCCGGTCCGCGGCGGGCAGCTCGGTGAGGGCGTCCTGGAAGAGGAAGCGCCGGGTGCCGACGGTCTGCGCGAACAGGGCGCGTTCGGCGTCGGTCAGGCGGCCCGCGGTCAGGCCGCCCGCCGCGACGGCGTCCTCCAGGGCCAGAAGGTCCCTTGCCCTGCTCAGCTCGATGACCGTCCGGGTGTCCTTGGCGATGGCGGCGTCGTCGAGCGTCGCCATGGAGTCGTAGATCCGGTAGAGGGAGTCGACGACGTCGGTGAAGACGTCGGCCGCCTTGAGCCGGTCGATGGTGCCCGCGTCGATGGCCTTGCGGCCCTGCCGCAGGCCGTCGAGTCTCTGGACGGTCTCCGTGATGCGCCGGTTGAGGGCGTCGCCGCCGAGCCACTGGACGTCGCCGCCCTGGGCGAGGGCCCTGAAGTTGGCCACCGCGTCCTCGGTGCGTCTGCGCTGGGCGCTGAGGGTCTCGCGCTGCTGGCGGGCCGAGCCCGAGGTGCCGAGGTAGATCAGGCTGAGTCTGCGCTCGTTCTGCAGCTCGACCAGCAGCTTCTCGCTCGGTTCCGCGACGCTCGCGTCGAGCCTGGCCACGCCCAGCATGTTGAAGCCCTCACGTACGGTGACCCATGCGGTGAAGGCCCACAGCGCGATAAGTGACACCAGCAGTGCCGTGACCTTGGTCCGCAAACGCGCATTGCGCAAGCGCATAGCACCCATCCCGGCAAAAGTGAGAGAAAGTCACATTATCGTTTCACGACGATAAATACGTGTGAAGGAATAGACGCCACATTGCGCCGGACGACGGCATCCGGCCATGGCACCCGGAGAACCTTAGCAATATAGCCAATTACACTCAAGGCAACATTGACCAGATGTGGGCTTCTGTCCTTTTCGCAGATCAATATTCTGCGTTGAATTCCGGTCACCGTCCGCTGTCAGGGACGCGCCGGCCGGGCCGCCCTGCCGTGACCGGTGTGCCACGGCAGGTCACGGACGGTGGCGACGCGCCAGGTGAAGGGCGCCCAGGACGGCCGCCCTGACGATCGCCGCCGGGTAGTAAAGGTCTTTGTCGTGCCAGAGAGCGGGTCTGTCCAGCGGTTCCCCGAACCCGGTCACCATGGTCAGCAGCCTGCGGTGCCCGCGCTCGACGGCCGCCGCGCGGCGCTCCTGCTCGACGGCCTCCTCCGCGGCCCCCTCTGTGGCCCCCTCTGTGGCCCCCGCTGTGGCCCCTGTTGCGGCCCCTGTCGTGGCTTCTGTTGGGGCCTCTTCCGTGGCCGGCAGGGCGGCAGGCGTCAGCAGCAGGGTCTGCAGGGCGTAGGCGGTCTCCTCCGCCGTTCCCGTCCAGCGGCCCCATGAGCCGTCCTCACGCTGGGTGTCCAGCAGCCAGCGCGTGGCGCCGCGCACCGCGTCGGCCGACTCCGCGCCGCCGTACTCGCCGAGGGCCAGGGCGCAGCAGGCGGTCGCGTAGTACGGCGAGACGTGCCAGCGGTCCAGCCAGCTGCCGTCGGGTAGCTGGCGCCCGCGCAGCCAGGCCGACAGCTTGCCCGTCGCCGCCGCGTAACGCGCGTTCCGCCCGCCGGTGCCCGCCAGCCGCAGATACTCGCCGAAGGCGTCCAGCACGTGCGCGTTGACCGTCGGCGACGCCCCCTCCTCCCCCTGCCAGGTGCAGAAGTGGGTCTCGGTCTCGTAGGCCCACAGGGCGTCGGGCTCCCGGGGCGCGCGCAGCAGCGCCAGCGTGTACAGGCCGACGGAGGTGGTGTCGGCGTCCGGCGGCAGCCCCGGGCCCGCGGCGACGCCGCCGGGGCCGATGGCGGCGGCCAGCCCGGCCGTCAGCTCCTCCGGCACTGTCACCGGGACGCCCGCGCGCCGCAGCCAGCTCAGCGTCCAGCTCCGCTCGAAGACCGTCACGGGGGCCGCGCAGGGCACCGGGCCCGCGTAGCGGTCCACGACCGCCTCCAGGTAGTGGCGCACGGGTGAGTCCTCCCCCGGGCCGCCGAGCCACGCGGCGCCCGCGGCGGGCGAGGCGCCGATCGCGGCGGCCCGCCCCTCGCGGAGGGGCGTCGGGACGACTCCCGGGGCCTTCGACGCCGCCTCCGCGGCGACCTCCAGCGCGTGCAGCATCTTCTGCGGGACCGCGGCACCCGCGGCCAGCCCGGTCCTGACCAGCGCCAGCTTCCCGCCGTTCATGCCCCGGGGAGGCGGCAGCGGCTCCCCTTCCTCCAGCGCCGCCAGGTGCCCGTTGAGGCGGGCGAGCAGGTCGGGCACGATGAGCTCGACCGCCGGCATGTCCGGCAGTTCCCGCAGGTCGTAGGGGACGCGTGGATCACCGCCCCGGCCCGCTCCCGGCTCCGTACCGGCCCAGCGGCGCAGCGCGGCCAGGCCACGCCGTACGGCTCCGCCGACCGCCGCCTCGTCCGCGAAGGGAGTCCCCGAGGCGCCGGGGACACGTCCGAGTTCGGCGGCCAGCGCCTCGACCGCGGCGAGGGTGGGCACCAGCGCGTAGCCGCCGGGGGCGCCCCAGCCGCCGTCGGGACGCTGGGCGGCGAGCAGGAACCGCACGCGTTCGGCGTGGCCCGTGAGCCAGGGGGCCAGGCTCACCAGCCGTCCCGTCTCGTAGACCGAGACGGAGACCTGGCCCCACGGCTCGGCCGTCAGGCTCGCGACCAGCTCGGCCGCGGCCGCGGCCACCCGGCTCTCCTCGGGGGGAGCGCCCGGCTCCGGCGTCGTGTTCCGGCCCTGCGGTACGGCACCGGGCACCCGCAGGTCTTCGACGGTCACAGCGCACCCCAGTAGTCGGTGACCTGGTAGAAGCCCGCGCAGAAGTCCATCTGCCGCTCCAGGTAGCCCGCGAGTTCGGGGGCCCTGTCCCGCAGCGGGGCGATCAGCTCGCGGCTGCGCGCGGCCAGTTCGGCGACCCGCCGTTCGACCTCGGCGCGCTCCGGCCCGAGCAGCAGGGCGTTGAGGTCGCCCCAGACGACGTCGCGCTCGTAGGTGCCCAGGTCGTTGATGAGGCGGATCACCCGCTGCACCGATCTCGACGCCTCCGCGACCTCGTCGAGGATCTCACCGAGACCTTCGACGGGGCTCTCGGCCGAGCCCGCGGTGTACAGCCAGTGGGCGGCGAAGGCGAAGCAGAAGCCGAGGTTGTCGGCGTTGCCGAGGTAGTCGTCGAACCCGGGGGTGACCTTGTCGGCCTTCCAGCGGGCCTCGCGCAGCATCGCCTCCAGCATCCGCCCCAGCTCCGCGCGCCAGAACGGGCCCAGCACGGGGTGGGCGGGCGAGGCGGCCAGCTCGTCGCGGATCCCGGCGAGCATCAGGGTGAGGTCGTCGCCGTCCTCCGGCGCCGCGCCGCCTGCCACCTCCAGGCAGCGCCGTACGACGCCCTCCACCTCCTCGGGGGAGGTCGCGACGTAGTCGACGAGCCAGTCGAGGCCGAAGGCCCACAGGCAGACCTTGTTGGCCATGCGCAGCTGCTCGGCGGTGAACCAGGGCCCGCTGAAGGCCATGGCCAGCGACAGGGTGCTGTAGAGGGCCGCGTCGAACGGCTTGGCGGAGAACAGGCCGGGGTAGGCCTCGGCCCACTCGCGCATGTCCCGCTGGGCCCGGCCCGCGACGGCGCAGATCGTCCCGCACTCCGCGGCCTCGGGCCGGGGTGCGGCGTCCGTGCGGGTCACGCCGCCGCGCCGGGGGCGTGCCTGAGCGGGAGAAGGTTCATCATCACTTTCTCCCTGGGTCTGAGCGAGGCCGCGGGGAAGGGGGTGTACGGCCCCGCCGCGACCTGGAGGCGGAAGCGGCTCAGCACGGCGGCCACGATGAGGGGCGCCTCGACGTGGAACAGGTGCTTGCCCAGGCACTGGTGCGGCCCGCCGCCGAAGGGGAAGTAGGAGTAGCGGTGCGCGCCGTCCCGCGCGCCGGGCGCGAAGCGCTCCGGGTCGAAGTCGAGCGGGCGCTCCCAGAACTCGTCGAGCCGGTGGGTGGCGTAGGGGCTGATCAGCACCTGGGCGCCCGCCTTGATCCGCGTCCCGCCCAGCTCGGCGGTCCTGGCGGCCATCCTGGGGAAGATCCAGCCGGCCGGGTACAGGCGCAGCAGTTCCTGCAGAACCATGCCGGTGTAGCGCAGCTCGGGCAGGTGCTCCGGCGTCACGGGGCCGGCGCCGACGACCCGGTCGATCTCCTCCTGGAGCCTGGCCGCGACGTGCGGGTGGGCCTCCAGCAGCGGCCACAGCCAGGTCAGGGTCATGGCCGTCGACTCCGAGGCCGCGCCGTAGACGCTGACGAGGTTGTCGCGGATCTGCTGGTCGTCGAGCGGCGCGCCGCCGTCCTCCTGGCCGACCCGGCAGAGCGCGGAGATGACGTCGTGGCCGTCGCCGTGTTCGGCCCGCGCCTGGCGGATCACCGGGAACACCACGTCGTCCACCGTCTTGACGGCCCTCATGAAGGCCCGGTCGCCGGGGACCCGTACCGAGTAGGGCATGAACGGCATGAGCAGCCGGAAGTTGATCGAGGTCGCGGCCGTGTCGTAGGCGGGGGCCAGGAGCTCGCCCTCCTCGGGGGTGATCCGGTCGCCGAACAGCACCCGGATCACGGCCCTGTTCACGATCCTGGACATCTCCTCCATGATGTCGACGGGCCGTCCCGACGTGACGTACGCGTCGAGGCGGGAGACACAGCCGGTGATCACCTTCGCCATCTCCCCGGCGAGCGTGGCGATGTAGCGCCTGGTGAAGAGGGGCTGCAGGACCTTCCTGCTCGACTCCCAGGGCTCGTCCTCGCCCAGGACGCTGGCACCGGTCATGCGGCGCAGGGGGCGCCAGAACATGCCGTCGCGGCGGTAGCCGGTCCACTCGGCTCTCAGCACCCGCTGGACGTGGTCGGGATGGGTGACCAGATAGGGGCGGAAGAGCCCGAGGTCAAGCCGGACGACCTCGCCCTTCGCCCGTCTGCCCATCTCGGCCAGGGCGTTCACCGGGTCCCTCATCAGCCCGGGAAGGGCACGGTGAACGGGGACGGTCCTGCTCCGCCGGAATGTTCCCGCGGTCGCGTCGATCGACATTGCTACGCTCTCCCACCTCGCCTGACGCGAACACACGCAGCGTGACCGCCGCCCGCGGCGATGCCGGGGCGGTCGAACGCAATCAGGGACCGCGATCACTCCGGTGTGACCCGTCCCACACGGGAAACAGTCAGGGCCGGTCGACCGGCGGCCCCTCTGTGTCCTTCCCGCGCCTCACCATGCGCCTTCTCACGCTCACATGACTAAAGGGCTTTAATACGCCTTTCACAACCCTTTGGGCGAAGTATCACATGATTGGCAGTGGGCGATCAAGGTCGCAGCCAAATAATCGTTTTACCATAACTGTAATGAATCAGTTTCTTAAGCAAGGATTCATGTAATGTGGGCAGAATTCGCAAATCAGTTCCCACCTGTGGTCGCTCAGCGTGACCGGGATCACATGACCTCGCGCGGTCACGCGGGCCGGTGCCCGAAGGCGTCCAGGATGCGGTCGGCGGCCAGGGACGGCGTCAGCTCCCCCGTCTGCACCAGCCGCTCGACCTCCGGGGCGATCGCGGCCACCTCCGGATGCCCGCGGAGCCCGGCCAGCAGGCGTTCGGTCACCAGCGCCCAGGTCCAGCCGACCTGCTGCGCGCGGCGGCGGGCGGACAGCTCGCCCGAGACCTCCATGGCCTCCTGGTGCGCCACGACCTGACGCCACAGCTCCTCCATCCCCGCGCCTTCGAGTCCGCTGCAGGTCAGCACGGGCACCGTGCGCTCGGAGCGCAACAGCCGCAGCGCCCCGGCCAGCTCCCTGGCCGCCCTCCTGGCGTCCGGTTCGTGCGGCCCGTCGGCCTTGTTGACCGCGATCACGTCCGCCAGCTCCAGCACGCCCTTCTTGATGCCCTGGAGCTGGTCGCCGGTCCTGGCCAGCGCGAGCAGCAGGAAGGTGTCCACCATGTCGGCGACCGCGGTCTCCGACTGGCCGACCCCCACCGTCTCGACGAGTACGACGTCGTAGCCCGCCGCCTCGACCACGACCATCGCCTCACGGGTCGCCTTGGCCACCCCGCCGAGCGTGCCCGAGGTCGGGGACGGGCGGATGAAGGCGGCCGGGTCGGCCGCCAGTCTGGACATCCTGGTCTTGTCGCCCAGGATGCTGCCGCCGGTCCTGGTCGACGACGGATCGACGGCGAGCACCGCGACCCGGTGCCCCCTGCCGGTCAGGAGGGTGCCGAGCGTGTCGACGAAGGTGGACTTGCCCACGCCGGGCACCCCGGTCACCCCGACCCGGCGGGCCCTGCCCGCCAGCGGGGCCAGCTCGACCAGCAGCCGCTGGGCCATGGCCCGGTGGTCGGGCCTGCTCGACTCGACCAGCGTGATCGCCCTGGCGATCCAGGCCCGGGAGCCCTCCTTGACCCCCCGGGCGTAGTCCTCAACCGTCCTGGACATGGCCGAGCCGGGTACGCAGTTCGGCCAGCAGCTCCCCGGCGGCCCCGGCGATCACGGTCCCGGGCGGGAAGATCGCCGAGGCCCCCGCGGCGCGCAGCGCCTCGAAGTCTCCCGGCGGGATCACCCCGCCGACCACGATCATGACGTCCTCCGCGCCCAGCTCGGCCAGCGCCGCCCGCAGCGCGGGCACCAGCGTCAGGTGCCCGGCGGCCAGCGAGGAGACCCCGACCACGTGCACGTCGGCCTCGACCGCCTGGCGGGCGACCTCCTCGGGCGTCTGGAACAGCGGGCCGACGTCCACGTCGAACCCCAGGTCGGCGAAGGCCGTCGCGATCACCTTCTGCCCTCGGTCGTGGCCGTCCTGGCCCATCTTGGCGACCAGGATGCGGGGGCGGCGCCCCTCAAGCCGCTCGAACTCGGCGCAGGCCGTACGGACCTCGTCCACTCCCGGACCCACCTCCTGCCGGTAGACACCGGAGATCGTGCGGATCTGGCCCGCGTGCCTGCCGAAGACCTTCTCCAGCGCGTCGGAGATCTCCCCGACCGTCGCCATGGCCCGCGCCGCCTCGATGGACAGCGCCAGCAGGTTGCCGTCCCCGGCCGCGCCCTTGGTCAGCGCCTCAAGGGCCCGTTCGACCCGCGCCGGGTCGCGCTCCTGGCGCAGCCTGCGGAGTTTGCCGAGCTGCTGGGCGCGCACCGCGCTGTTGTCGACCTTGAGGACCTCGATGGGCTCCTCGGCGTCGGGCCGGTACTTGTTGACGCCGATCACCGGCTGGCGCCCGGAGTCGATACGGGCCTGGGTCCGGGCCGCGGCCTCCTCGATGCGCAGCTTGGGCAGGCCCTGGTCGATCGCCCTGGCCATGCCGCCCGCCGCCTCGACCTCCTGGATGTGCCCCCAGGCCCTGACCGCCAGCTCGTGGGTGAGCCGCTCGACGTAGTAGGAGCCGCCCCACGGGTCGATCACCCGGCAGGTGCCCGACTCCTGCTGCAGCAGCAGCTGGGTGTTGCGGGCGATCCTTGCGGAGAAGTCGGTCGGCAGCGCCAGCGCCTCGTCCAGGGCGTTGGTGTGCAGCGACTGGGTGTGCCCCTGGGTCGCGGCCATCGCCTCGACGCAGGTGCGCACCACGTTGTTGAAGACGTCCTGGGCGGTCAGCGACCAGCCGGAGGTCTGCGAGTGGGTCCGCAGCGACAGCGACCTGGGGTTCTCCGCGCCGAACCCGGAGACCAGGCGCGCCCACAGCAGCCGGGCGGCGCGGAGCTTGGCGACCTCCATGAAGAAGTTCATGCCGATGCACCAGAAGAACGACAGGCGGGGCGCGAACCTGTCGACGTCGAGCCCGGCCGCGGTGCCCGCCCTGAGGTACTCGACGCCGTCGGCCAGGGTGTAGGCCAGCTCCAGGTCGCACGTGGCCCCGGCCTCCTGGATGTGGTACCCGGAGATCGAGATGGAGTTGAACTTCGGCATCCGCTCGCTGGTGTAGGAGAAGATGTCGGAGATGATCCGCATCGACGGAGCGGGCGGATAGATGTAGGTGTTGCGGACCATGAACTCCTTGAGGATGTCGTTCTGGATGGTCCCGGCCAGCTGCTCCGGCGCCACCCCCTGCTCCTCGGCGGCCACGATGTAGAGCGCGAGCACCGGGAGCACCGCGCCGTTCATGGTCATCGACACGCTCATCCGGTCGAGGGGGATGCCGTCGAACAGCTGCCGCATGTCGTAGATGGAGTCGATGGCGACCCCCGCCATGCCCACGTCCCCGGCCACCCTCGGATGGTCGGAGTCGTAGCCCCGGTGGGTGGCCAGGTCGAAGGCGACCGACAGTCCCTTCTGCCCGGCCGCCAGGTTGCGGCGGTAGAAGGCGTTGGACTCCTCGGCCGTGGAGAACCCGGCGTACTGCCTGACGGTCCACGGCTGGTTGACGTACATGGTCGGGTACGGCCCGCGCAGGTACGGCACCGCCCCCGGGTAGGTCTCCAGGAAGCCGAGCCCGTCGAGGTCGTCGGCCGTGTACAGCGGCTTGACGTCGATGCCCTCCGGCGTCCGCCACGTCAGCTCGTCCGGGTTCTGACCGGTCGCCCGCCGTACGGCCCGCGCCCAGCCCTCCCGGTCGGGGGGCGCCGCGGGCTCTCCGGTCAGCCCGATTCCGGAGAAGTCGGGAATCAACGAGCCACCTCCAGGTCGTCGAAGATCGTGTGGAGCACGCCGAGCGCGTCGCACCCGGCGTGGACGGTGGCGTCCACGCCCACGTGGTCCCCCCTGCCCGCCAGCCACACCTTCACCGCCCCGGCCTCGCGCAGCGCGGCGGCCACGGCCTCGGCGTGCTCGCCGTACAGCCGGTCGCTTGAGCACAGGCAGGCGATCCTGGCGCCGCTCGCGGCGAAGGCCGCGGCGATCGCGGCCGGGTCGACCGTGCCTCCCGGCGGCACGGGGGCGGTGAGGGCCGCGACGCCCCCGGCGTTGAACAGGTTGGCCGCGAAGGAGGCCCTGGCGGTGTGCGCGGCGACCGGGCCGATGACGGCCAGGAACACCGCGGGCCTGATCTCCTGGGCGTCCGCCAGGTCGCGCAGCGCCTCGAACTCCTGGGCGTAACGGACACCGGCCCGGGGACGCGGTCTGGGCGGCCTGCTCAGCGGGCGCTCACCGAGGTCGGGGAACTCGCTCACCCCGGTGATCGGGTCGCGGCGGTGCGCGATGTTGCCGGAGCGCTCACGCCAGGTGGCGGCGATCCGGCCGGAGACGAGCCCCGACTCCACGGCCACGGCCATGCCCCCGGCGCGTTCGATCTCCTGGAACCACTCCCAGGCCTTGCCCGCCAGGTCCTCGGTGAGCCGCTCGACGTACCACGACCCGCCCGCGGGGTCCGTCACCCTGGCCGTCCCCGCCTCCTCGACGAGCAGCGCGTGGGTGTTGCGGGCGATCCTGCGGGCGAAGGCGTCGGGCAGCCCCAGGCAGGCGTCGAACGGCTGCACGGTCACCGCGTCCGCCCCGCCCGCCCCGGCCGCGAAGCAGGCCAGTGTGGTGCGGAGCATGTTCACCCAGGGGTCGCGGACCGTCATCATCGCCGAGCCGGTCACCGCGTGCTGGCGCTGCCCCGCGTTCTCCACCGCCCCGCACACCTCGGCGACGCGCGCCCAGACCCGGCGCGCGGCGCGGAGCTTGGCGATGGTGAGGAACTGGTCGGCGGTCGCCGCGTAGCGGAACTCCAGCTGGCCGAACGCCTCCTCGACCGGCAGTCCCGCGCCGGTCAGCATCCGCAGGGCCGCCACCCCCGCCGCCGTCGCGCAGCCGAGCTCCTCGGCGTCGCCTGCCCCCATGTCGTGGTACGGCGTGCCGTCGATCACGACCGCGCGCAGCCCGGGGAAGTCGGCCGCGCAGCGCCGGGCCAGTTCGGCCGCGGTCGCGGGGTCGCGGACCGGGTCGGCCCCCAGGTTCCCGGTCAGGCCGCCCCGGGCGACGCCGCGCCGTTCGGCCAGCGCGAACAGTGTCCCGGCCGCCTCCGCGGTGCGTTCCCCGGCGTCCAGGACGATCGGGACCAGGTCCAGGTAGATCTCCTCGCCGAGGACACGCGGCAGGTCCTCCGGCTCCAGCGTGAGCCACAGTGAGGTGACGCCGTTCTCCAGATCGGCCAGGACCGCCTCCCTGTCGGCCACCTCGTGGCGCTGCCTGACGTCCCAGCCCCCCACAGGGCGGGCCCCTCTGACGTACGGCGCCGCACCGGGCAGGCCCGGGTCGCCGGGCAGGTCGGAGGAGTCGTAGAGCGGCGCGATGGTCACGCCGTCGTAGGTGGTGGAGGACAGCGCCTCCTCCGGTGAGTCCGTCTCGATCCCGGACTTGCGCAGGACGCCGAGCGCGAGCTCACGCCACCGCTCCCGCGTGGTCGGCGGGAAACCGTCGGCCGTTCGAAGTTCCTCAGGCGGCACCGTCATGAACCGGATAGTAAGCCCACCCGCCAAACCGCCTTCCCTCCCCCCGGTCCCGAACGGCGGGCTCCCGCTCACGGCCGAGGCGTACGGCCTCGCCGGCCTGGGATTACCCGGGGTCACACGAGGAAAGGCCCCGCCCTCCCGGCGGAGGGGCCGGGAGGGCGGGGCCTTCTGGTGGGCCGGATGCCCACCAGGGCGGATCAGGTGACCGGGGCCTTCCAGGTGGCGTCCCAGGTGGCGCGGTCGACGGCGCCGGTGACCGGCAGGCTCTTCTCCGTCTGGAAGGCGCGGCACACCTCACGGGAGCGCTCGCCGTACAGGCCGTCGACGTCGATGTCCCAGCCTCGGGCCTTCATCTTGGCCTGCCAGGTGCGCACGTCCTCCCCCTCCAGGAGGGGCGGGTACTTCAGGACGCGGCCGGGGAAGGCGGGCGGGGACGGCTCCTGGGGCTCGCCGGGGGTCTGGCCGCCGCCGGGGCGGGGGGCGCCCCTCCTGACCCAGGCGTACAGCGCGTCTCCCGGGCAGTCGGTCGAGTAGCCGTCGCGGTGGCCCTTGATCTCTCTGCCGGCACCGCCCTTGAGGCGCAGGTAGTCGACGGCGTCGAGGATGGCGTTCAGGGTGTCGTCGGTCGGCTGGACCAGACCGGCGTTGCCGACCAGGCCGAGCACGGCGTAGTGGGCGCTGTTGAGACCGGCGCCGTTGGCCGCGGGCAGGTGACCGGGGCCACGGCCCTCGAACACCTTGCGGTGCGGGCAGGCGATCATCGAGTAGCCGATGTCGATCCAGCCGTTGCCGTCCATGTGGAAGTTCTGGATCGACCTGACCATCGCGACGCACTTGGCGTGGTCGTCGACGATGCCCGGGCTCACCTGGCCGCCGGTGTAGTGGACCTTGACTCCTTTGGTCGAGGTGAGCCTGCCGTAGGAACCGCGCGGCTCCCGGGCACCCCACTCTCGACGGGTAACAAGATCGATGGCCACGAGGGTTCTCCACGGTTTGGGTACAGGGGGTTAATCGGAGCGTAGTCGTTGACGCTTCGCCTGATCCCGTGGTTTACGAACTGATCTCCTGAAGAAACGGGACTCTGGCGACCGATCACCCTCGCCTACCCATAGAAAGCCCCCCAAACCCATTCAGGGTCGTTCTCCCAGGTCAGGGCGGATGACCCTGCGCTCGGTGACGATGGCCGTGACCAGATCGTGCGGGGTGACGTCGAAGGCCGGGTTGGCCGCGCGGGCCCCCGCGGGCGCGAGCCGTGTCCCGCGCACGCCGAGCACCTCGTCCTGGTCGCGTTCCTCGATCTCGATCCCGGCGCCGGTCGGGGTGGCGGGGTCGACGGTGCTCTCCGGGGCGACGACGACGAACGGCACACCCGCCCGGCGGGCGCCCAGGGCCAGGGCGTACGAGCCGATCTTGTTCGCCGTGTCGCCATCCGCGGCGATCCGGTCGGCGCCGATGAGCACCGCGTCCGCGTACCCCCTGGCCAGCAGGAACGGTCCCGCCGAGTCGGCGATCAGCCGGTACGGCGCGCCCATCCGGTCCAGCTCCCAGGCCGTCAGCCTGGCGCCCTGCAGCAGCGGCCTGGTCTCCATGGCCAGCGCCTCGGCCAGCCGTCCCCGCTCGTGCAGGGTCTGCACGACGCCGAGGGCGGTGCCGCGCTCGACCGCGGCCAGGCCTCCGGTGTTGCAGACGGTCATGATCCGCACCCGGTCACGCCCGGTGAGCTCGCGCACCAGGTCGGCGCCCCGCTCCCCCATCGCGCGGCAGGCCGCGATGTCGTCGTCCCTGATCCGCAGGGCGTGGGCGAGGACCGCCTCGAACCCGCCGTCCAGATGGCCGAGCGCGGCGTCGACGGCCCAGGCGAGGTTGACCGCGGTCGGCCTGGCCGCGCGCAGCCTGGTCGCGACCGCCACGGGGTCGGGTTCGTCGCGTACGGCGAGTGCCACCCCGAGCGCCCCGGCGACCCCCAGCGCGGGCGCGCCCCGTACGGCCAGCCGCCGGATGGCCCCGATGAGCTCGTCCACCGTGCCGATCCTGAGCATGTCGCATCTGTCGGGAAGCGCCGTCTGGTCCACGAGTTCGATGGCGTCGTCCACCCAGTCGATCGTCCGCATGTCTCAAAATATGCCTATATCAGGCGGGCATCGCTAGCCTTGCCCCGTGAGCACCACCCCCCTGTCCCAGGACGACCCCCGCAGCCTGGGCGCCTTCCGGCTGACCGGAAGGCTGGGCGAGGGCGGCCAGGGCGTCGTCTACCTGGGGCAGACGCCCGGCGGGGAGCAGGTCGCCGTCAAGCTGCTGTTCGGCGCCGACGCCGAGACCCGCGCGCGACTGGCCAGGGAGCTGTCGGCGCTGGAGAGCGTCGCCCCCTTCTGCACGGCCCGCGTGCTGGCCGCCTCGGTCGACGGGCCCCGGCCGTACGTGGTGAGCGAGTTCGTCGACGGGCCGTCCCTGCAGCAGCGGATCAGGGAGCGCGGGCCGCTGCGGGGCGGTGAACTGGAGCGGCTCGTGGTCGGCACGGCGACCGCGCTGGCGGCGATCCACGCGGCCGGGGTCGTGCACCGGGACTTCAAGCCGGCCAACGTGCTGCTCGGTCCCGACGGCCCCCGGGTCGTGGACTTCGGCATCGCCAGGGCGGACGGCGCGGCGACGATGACCTCGGGCATCGTCGGCACCCCGGCCTACATGGCGCCCGAGCAGATCGGCGGTTCCCCGGCCTCGCCCGCCTCCGACGTGTTCGCCTGGGCGGCCACCATGCTGTGCGCGGCGAGCGGGCGTTCGCCGTTCGGGGCCGACACACTGCCCGCCGTGCTGAACCGGATCCTCAACCACCGGCCCGACCTTTCCGTACTGCCCGCCAGGCTGGCCGGGCTGATCGGCGCGTGCCTGGACAAGGACCCGGCGCGCAGGCCCACCGCCCGTTCCCTGATGGTGAGCCTCGTCGATCCGGGCGGGCAGGCTCCGCCGTCCGGGAAGCCGGTGGGCGGGGCGGTGACCGGAGAGGCCACCGGAGGGGCGAAGGCCGGGGAGAGCACCGGTGAGGGCGGCGCGGACCTGCGCACCCAGGCGTCCCGGCGGCGTTCCGGGACCGTGCTCGGCGCCGGTCTGGCCGCCGTTGCGCTCGTGGCCGCCGGGGGTGTCACGGTCTGGTACCTGGCCGGCGGGCCGGGTTCGGTCCCCGCCTCGACGGGCGGCCCCCGCGTGACGGGCACGCCCGCGGGCGCCACCGCCTCCCCTTCAGACGAACCCCGGGGGGAGTACGACGACCTGCCCGGCGACGTCTACGACACCGGGGAGCCGGTCCCCGAGTCCTCGGCGGGTCCAGGAGGCGCCGGAGTCCCCGCCGCGTTCGCCGGGACCTGGTCCGGGCACATCAAGCCGACGGAGAGCGGACCCTTCCCCCTCCGCGAGCACGACGTGACGATCGTCCTGGCCCAGGGGAAGACGTCGGGCTCGTGGACCGAGCCGACCTCGGGGTGCTCGGGCACCCTCGCGCTCACCAGAACCAGTGGGAAGGCCCTCGGGTTCGAGCTGAAGGTCCACGACGTCCTCCAGTGCGTCCCGGGCGACCTCACCCTCACCGGCAAGGGCGGACGGCTGGCCTACCACTGGACCGACGGCATGGGCTTCGGCACCACCTACGACGGCGTGCTGTCCAGGAAGTGAGGTAAATCCCTCGACCCGGATGGCCGCGAAGGGGATCATTGCCGACATGTCCGTTCTCAGGGAGGTCAGTATCACTCCGGAGCCGCACCCGGCGGAAGTACCGATGAGCATCTGGCTCGACGACGGCGACTCGGCGGTCGACGTGATCGACGCCCTGGCGCTGTCGCCGTTCGCGACGGGCGCCCAGCCGTGGTCGCGCACCACCGAACTGGAACGGATCCGCGCCGACGCCCCGCTCGCCCCGGCGACGGGGACGCTGGTGCGGGTCGCGCGGGAGGACGACGGGCGGGAGTCCCGGCTGATCCGCGGGGAGGGCTGGACGCTGCGGGTCGTCCGCTACCGCAACCGCTCCGCGCTGGTCAGCGTCACCGCGGTCGACGAGGGGCTGGCCCGCTCGGTGATCGAGGAGACGGTCAAGGACGCGCGGGAGGCCGTACCGGAGAGCGACCACGTCGAGATGGGCTTCTGGTGGCAGGGCCCGCACGGCGCCCGCCGTTCCGGCAAGCCCATCACCGCCGTCCCCTGGGCGGAGATCGGCGGCAACTACTCCCGGTCCCTGCGCGGCCCGCTGGACCGGCTGATGGCCCTGACCCCCGCCGACGTGCGTGGCCGCCTGGTCCTGCTGCACGGACCGCCCGGCACCGGGAAGACGACGCTGCTGCGCACGCTCGCCCGTGAGTGGCGCTCCTGGTGCCAGGTCGACTGCGTGCTCGACCCGGAGCGGCTGTTCAACTCCCCCGGCTATCTGATGGAGGTCGCGGTCGGCTCAGACTCCGACGACGAGGGCGGCAAGAAGTGGCGCCTCCTCGTGCTTGAGGACTGTGACGAGCTGATCAGGGCCGGAGCCAAGGAGGTGACGGGGCAGGGTCTCTCCCGGCTGCTCAACCTGACCGACGGCCTGCTCGGTCACGGCCGTGACGTGCTGGTCGCGATCACGACCAACGAGAGCCTGTCCCGGCTCCACCCTGCGGTGGTCCGCCCGGGCCGCTGCCTCGCCCAGCTTGAGGTCGGCGCCCTTCCGCACGACGAGGCGGTCGGGTGGCTGGGCACCGCGGAGGGCGTCCCGGTGTCGGGCGCGACCCTCGCCGAGCTGTTCGCCCTGCGTGACGGGGTGGGCGAGGCCCCGGCCGAGCCGGAGAGCATCGGCCTGTACCTCTGAGGGCTGTGTCCGCGGGCGTCGCACCCGGGAGATCGTGTGGTCTCCCGGGTCGTTCCCCGCATGTGACAGGATGTCGCTCCACGAGGGACGCGCCGTTATTGTCCGGTGGATGGGCACTCTCGGCAAACGTTCCCCCGGCCGTGACCGGGGGCCGAAGCGGCACAGCCCGCTGAAGGCGCTGGTGCTGACGGCCGTGACAGGCTTTGCCCTGGTCGCCGGGATCGGCGCCGTCGGTGACCGGATCAGCAGGGCGCACAACGCCGTCAAGGCGAGCACCCCTGCTCCCACCACCCCCGCGCCCGGCCCGCCGTCCGCGGGGACGTCCGTCGGCGTGTCCCCCGACGCGCGCCGGGTCCGGGCGCTGCTGGGCGCCCTGCGGGAGATCGATCCCGCGCTCGGCGCCGCGCCCGGCCGGGGGGAGCCGGTCGGCCGGGCGCTGGCCTCGTGCCGGGACCTGGCGGAGGGAACGGATCGGGCGGAGGCGAGACGGCGGGTACGCGCCCGCTTCGGCGAAACAGTCGTGACCGGTTCCCGGAAGGCGGAGCGCGTCCTGACGGCCATCGAGAGAACGCTCTGCTCACCCTGAGATTTCACGGCATATTGCATATGTCATGAAATATGCCGTGAATCACCTCGGACCGTTCGGGGAGAATTCCGGGCTCAGGACTCGCTGTCGGTCCAGACACCGGTCACCCTGCCGCCTCCCGGGCACCGATAGCTCTTCGTGTGCGAGGTGTACTGCCAGGGCGAGTGGTAGTCGGCGCCGCCGGTCGTGCACCGCACGCCGAGCCGCCAGCGCTCCCAGCCGTCCATGATGGTGCAGCCGCCGTACCCGATGGTCCTGGCGTCGTTGGTGTAGGAACGGCAGGTCGCCAGGGGGGCGGACAGACCGGAGGTTCCGGCCTGGGCGGGAGGATGGCCGTACACCAGTCCTCCCAAGGCCAGAACGCCCGCGGCGGCGACGGCCGCCTTTCTGGTGATCACGCGCTGGTACCTCCGATGGGAAGCGAGGGGTGGACCGCGGGCGGGACGCCCGCACAGAGGTGCGCGACAAAAGTTATCTTTGACCTAGGAAAGAGACAAGAAAAGCCTGACATATGCGATTATGTTATATGCCTAAAAATGGTGAAATAAGGCGTGGAATATCGTCCGATATGCCGGTCGGGGGCAGGTCCCGCGCCGCATCGCGCGGACGCCGAGCGCCAGGCCGCCGGGCCCGGCCCCGAGCACGGCCAGCGGCACCGGCCCGACCGGCACCCCGAGATGAGGGCGAGCAGCGAGGTGAGCATTCGCAGGCAGCCCGGCTTCGCCAGAGAGGCGAAAGGCGTGCGGGTAACGGCGACGGCCGAGGAGGGCCGGCCAGGGGAAGCGCGGAGGTAAGGCAGGAAATCCCAGGTCAAGAGCTTTCGCGGGCCGCATCGTCACCTGAGCCGGACACGTGCCGGCTTACCGGCCGGCGCCGGCCCGTGACATCGGAACCCGGGTTCATCGACAGCCGTGCAGAACCGCCTGGGACAGCGCTCAGAAGCCGGGTCGCCCAGGGCAGACCACCCCGGGCGATCCGGCTTCCCAACGACACCATCGATCTCGATCACCGGCTACGGCTGCCGGACCCACGGTCAAGCCGGCACGGTCAGCACTTCTTCAGGATGGCGGTGAGGATTCCTGTATTACTAGCCGTTACGCATGGGTTTGAGTTGGACTCAAGAACGCCGAGCCCATTGGACGGTGCGGGGTCGGCGGCTGACGGTGCCGCCGTGGCCGCCAGCATGCCGAAGACGGCCATCCCAGCGGCAGCGAACCCGATGACGATGCGGCGCACGATGCTTTCTCCTCTTTCCTGGAGTTGTCGATCCACCTCAAGTGGTAGCCACCCCATTAAACACGAACCGTAACCGTCGGCTACACAGAGCCACCTTCGTGTGGGGGAAATCCACGGGGCCCAGGAAACGAGCGACAGCGCCTGATGTACAGGACGGGTCCCGAAAAGTCGGCACAACAGGACAAAACCAGAGACTCCCGCTTTGAGAAGGTGGAGCGCGAGCGCTCGGGTGGTGGCGGCGACCGAGGAGCGCCACGAGCTGACCTGCGGAAACACTCCCCTTCCCGGACACGGGAACGGCCCGGGCCACCTGGCCCGGGCCGTTCCGCCCTCGCGGACATCGTGTTACGCGAGACCGGGGACTTTCTCCGGCGTCGCGGTCCCCGCCTGCCCCTGTGAGGCGGGTGAGGGCTCCTTCCAAGGTCTCTCGGGTGAGCTCAGGAGAAGCGGCGCCCCTCGTCGCGGCGGTAGGCCCACACGGCCAGGCCGGCGAAGACCGCGACCCACAGCGCCAGCATCGCCAGGGAGAGCGGGGCGGGCGAGAAGCCCGTGCTGGCGGCCCAGACCAGCTCGACCGCGCCCCTGGTCGGCAGGTAGGGGGCGACGGCCTGGATGAACGCCGGGGCGGTGCTGGGAGGACCGGTGAGCAGACCGCCGCCGACGGCCATCGGGAAGAACACCACCTGGGCCACGACGATGGCGGCCTTCGACGGCAGCGCGTAGCCGATGAACAGGCCCATCAGGGTGAAGGGAAGCGACCCCAGGAGCAGCGCGGCCAGGCCGAGCAGCAGCTGCCCGAGGGTCACCGTCGCCTCCGTGAGGAAGGCCGCGATGAGCAGGACGGGGATGACCGCGATCGTCATGATGCCCATGACGGTGAGGATGCGCCCGGTGAAGCGGGGCAGCGGCCCGGCGGGCAGGGTGCGCAGGTAGGGGTCCCACGGCTGGGCCCTGTCCTCGGCGACACCGATGCCGTAGGTGAACAGGCAGGAGGACATGACCGCGAAGACCAGCATCGCGCCGGTCGCGTAGGTCGCCGCGACCGAGTCGTCCCCGGCGAAGGGCACCACGAAGAACAGCATCGACAGCGCGGGGAAGACGGAGCTTCCGATCACCGTCATGGGCACGCGGACGGTTTCGAGGAACTGGTAGCGGGTGTGGGTGAGGACGAGGGACATCACGGGCTCCTGTCGGGGTCCGGTGGGAGGGGTCCGTTGGGGGTCGGGCCGCGAGGGGCGGCCTCAGGCGGCCTGGGGCTCACGGCCGGTGATGGAGAGGAAGGCCTCCTCAAGGGAGGTCGGCCTGACCTCAAGGCCGGAGAAGGGGACGCCGCTCAGCACCAGCTCGCGGACCAGGGCGTCGGCGTCGGAGGTGAGCAGGTGCGTACGGTCGCCCTCTCGCTCGACACCGATGACTCCGGCGAGGGCGGGCGGTTCGGAGACGGTCAGCGTGACACGGTGGACGCCCACCAGGCCGCGCACCGCCCCAACGGTGTCGTCGGTGAGCACCCGGCCCTCGCCGATCACGACGACCCGCTGGGCCAGGGCCTCGATCTCCTCCAGATAGTGGCTGGTCAGGACCACGGTCCCGCCTCCGGCGTGGAAGTCCCTGACCGCCCCCCAGAGGGCGTGGCGGGCCTCGACGTCGAGACCGGTGGTCGGCTCGTCGAGGAAGACCAGGCGGGGGTTTCCGGTGAAGGCGAGCGCGACCGCCAGACGCCGCTTCTGCCCGCCGGACAGGCCGCCGATCTGGCGCCTGGCCAGGTCGACGAGGCCGAAGCGTTCGAGCAGTTCCCCTCTGCTCACCGCGCCGGGGAAGTGGGCGGCCACGAAGTCGACGCACTCGCCGACCCGCAGCGCGGGCGGCAGGCCGGTCTCCTGCGGGGTGACGCCGATGCCGCGGCGCCTGGCCGGGTCGAGCGGTGAGCCGCCGAGCAGTTCGACGGTTCCCGAGGTCGGCCTTCTGAGCCCGGCGAACAGGTTGACCAGCGTGGACTTGCCCGCGCCGTTCGGACCGAGCAGCCCGACCAGTTCACCGGCGCGGATGTCCAGGCTGACGCGGTCGAGCGCCGTGACGGCCCCGTAGGCACGGGTGACCTCGACGGCGCGGGCCAGGATCTCTGTCATTGGGGTCCCCTCCTAGGACAGGTCGAGAAGTTCACGGATGGCGGCGGTGTAGTCCTCGAAGGCCCGGCGCCCCCGCCGGGTCAGAGCGACGTAGGTCGTCGGGGTGCGCCCCCGGTGGGTCTTGACGATCTCCACGTAACCGGCTTCCTCCAGCTTCCCCAGGTGTACGGACAGGTTTCCCGCGGTCATCCCGAGCAGCTCCCGCAGCCCCGGGAAGGTGATCTGGTTGGCCTCGCCCAGCGTGTTGAGCGTGGCGACCACCCGGAGCCTGGCCTGGGCGTGGATGACCGGGTCTAGCTCGCGCGGTCCCGTCATGCCCCGCCCCGCTGCCGCGCCCGCTGCACCACTCCGACGACGGTGAACACTCCACCGGCTCCGACGGACATGAGCAGGGCGTGGACGGTCGGTCCCGCGATGGCACCCGCCACGTTGAGCGCGGCGAGCCAGGCGCCGAGGAAGAACATCGTCCGCACCCGCCACAGCGCGCCCCCCACGGCGTAGAGGACGGCGACGACCGTCATGGACGTCACCGCCCACAGCAGGCCGGACTCCTCGGAGGGCAGCAGGAGCGAGAGCCTGACGCAGATCGCGACCACGCAGGCGAAGCCGAACGACCAGGAGATGCCGTACATCATGCCCCGGTCGGCCGCCTCTCCCCTCACCTGGCCGCTGACCGTCCGCTGCGCGAAAAGGGTGGTCGCCATGGAGAGGATCATCAGCGCGAACAGCACCGCCAGTGCCGTGCTCCGGGAGAGCAGGCCGTAGGCGTAGTTCAGGAACAGGGCGCCGAACCCGGCGAACCAGGTGATCCCCCATGGCGTGTGGGTCAGCAGCGGGTCGCCGCCGAGCCGCCTGGTCGTCGTGGCCTGCTGCTCCTCGATCAGGCGGAGCATCTCCTCCGGACTCAGTGGCCGGTCGTCGTCGTCGAGCCGATCCATCCCCCTGCTCCTCAAACTAGTTTGAACCGTAAACCTCTGGTTTGAACTGTAAACCAGCTTGCGATCCAAACTCAAGGGGGTTGCGCCGCGAGACCGGCGACCATGAGCCGCGGTTCCGTTTCAGGACCCGTCGCGGGTCTCCACGCGTTCCTGGGCGCGCATGACCTCGTCGCCGTGTTCGACGGCCCACAGGCCGAACGCCTCTATCGGCGGCAGCAGGCTCCGGCCGAGGTCGGTGAGACCGTAGTCGACGTGGGGCGGTGCGCCGGGGTGGACCCGGCGTTCGACCAGGCCGTTGAACTCCAGCCTGCGCAGGGTCTCGGTGAGCACCTTGGGGCTGATCCCGCCGATTCGTTCGCGCAGCCTGCCGGGCCGTACCGGGCCCTCGCGCAGCGCCCAGACGACCACGGCGTTCCAGGTGTTGGCCAGCAGGTCGAAGGCGAGCCTGGCCCGGCAGTCGGCGAGGAACCCCTGGTCGGCGGACACGCACCAAATGGTGCCCGATCGGCTGCCTAACGTCGTACCCGGGTCCGACCACAGGAAGGGACGAACATGATGAGGATCGGAATCGTGGGCACCGGCGGCATGGCGGAGGCCCTGGGCGGAAGGTGGGCGCGCGCCGGGCACGACGTGCTGGTCGGCGGGCGGGACGAGGGCCGTGCGGCGGCCCTCGCGGACAGGATCGGCGCACGCGCGGGAGACCCCCGGCGGGCGGCCTGGCACGGCGTGGACGCGGTGTTGCTTGCGGTGCCGTACGGCGCGGCCACCGAGGTGGTCTCCGCCCTGGCCGGCGTCCTGGACGGCCGCACGCTGATCGACTGCACCAACCCGGTCGCCCCCGGCTTCCTGCTGGAGACCGCGGGCGGCCCCTCCGCCGCCGAGCGTGTGGCCGCGGCGGCGCCCGGCGCGCGCGTCGTCAAGGCGTTCAACCTCTGCCACCGGAGCGTGTGGCACCTGGACCCTCCGGTCTTCGGCGGCCGTCCGCTGGCGGTCCCGCTCTGCGGTGACGACGCGCAGGCGCTGGAGACCGTACGGAGCCTGGTACGTGACCTGGGCTGCGAGCCGTTCGACGGCGGGGGGCTGGAACGGGCGGGCCTGCTTGAGGCGACCGCGGCCTTCCTGATCGGGCTCTGGGTCGGCGAGGGGGTGGACGCCCAGGCGATCGCGCCGCCGATGGAACACTCCGGCTCCCACGCCTGAACCCGCCCGGCCCGGCGCCACACCCGGCCGCGGCACGGTGACGTCAAAGGAACCCGGGCCGGCCAGAGCGTCCGGGGACCTCCGGACCGGGCCCGGCACCCTGCCCAGGTTGTGCCTGAGGTCGCCGAAGTGCGTGTCGCTGACAGTGATCACGATCCGGCCGAGGCCCGGGCTGCCGCCCGGGAACAGGGGTTCACGAGGGTTCGGCCCGTGTCGCCCTGTCGAAGATCTCGACGAGTTCGTCGGCGCAGTGGTCCGCGTCGTGGCCGTTGACGACGCGGTCGGCCGTCGCGTCGATGGCCGACCGCAGCGCCGTGCCCATCAGCTCGCCGTCGAACGCCCTGAACGTTCCCGCGCGCTGCCCGTCCTCGAACAGCGCGACCAGTCTGCCGATCGCGGCGTCGTACTCCCGGCCGCCGACGGGCACGTGGTTGTACACGATCTGCTGTATCGCGCGCACGTGCCCGGGGTGTGCGGCGACGAAGGCGATGTTCGCCCTGATGTAGGCCTCAAGCAGCGCGCGGGCCCCGGTGGCGGCGTCGAGCCGCGGGCGCATGAAGGCGGCGGCGTCGGCGGTGACCTGGCCGACGACGGCCTCGAAGAGCTGTTCCTTGGTGGAGAAGTGGTAGGAGATCAGTCTCTTGCTGCTCAGCCCGGCGTGCTCGCAGATGGCCTCGAAGGTGGTCTCCGCGTAGCCGCGCTCGGCGAGCACCGCGATGGTGGCGGAGGCGATCTGGGCCCTGCGTGCCTCGGTGGCCGCGGCCCGGCGGGTTCTGGCGATCTCCATGTCACCTCAGCCTGCCACGCTTCGGAAACGCCTCGCGCACGGCGCGGCGGTTGATCGTGAACGCGACGACGGCGACCAGGACGCCGATCACGCCCTGCTCCACCTTCATCCAGCCGGGGTAGCCGCTGTCCGGCGCGAGGATGATGAGCACGATTCCGACGGGCGCGGCGACGGTGACGAAGCGGATGCGCACGTAGGCCGACCGCCTGCCGTGTGCGGCCTGCCCGGCGAGGACGACGAGCCAGGCGGAGGCGACCGCGACGGCGGCGCCGCGCAGCCACACCACCCAGTTGCCGCCGACGACGGCGGCCGTCCCGAGTGCCGCGACGGAGATGACGAGCACGGCGACGAAGAGCGCCCTGACCAGACTCCACACTTTGTTATCCATGCGGATAAATTTATACGCGTGGATAACAAGATGCAAAGACGTCACCGTGGGTATGCACCCATGATCAGTCGGTTTGCGGGGGGCGTGTTCCATGACTGGCGAGGTCTCGTCGATCTGCTCGAACCTGATCAGGTTCGACACCACCAATCCGGGCGCAGGGGAACGGCCCGCGGCCGAGTACGTCGCCGAGCTGCTGGCCGAGGTGGGCATCGAGCCGGTGGTCTTCGAGTCGGCCAGCCGCAGGACCAGCGTGGTCGCCAGGATTCCCGGCGACTCGCCCGAGGCCCTGCTGGTCCACGGCCACCTGGACGTGGTGCCCGCCGAGCCCGCCGACTGGCGGATCCACCCGTTCTCCGGGGAGATCACCGGCGGCTGCGTCTGGGGCAGGGGCGCGGTCGACATGAAGGGCACGCTGTCCATGACGCTCGCCCTGGTCCGCGACTGGGCCAGACGCGGCGTGCGGCCGGCCAGGGACATGGTGCTGGCCTTCCTCGCCGACGAGGAGGCGACCGGCGAGTACGGCGCGCGGTACGCGGTGCGGCGGCGCAGGGAGCTGTTCGACGGCTGCACCGAGGCGATCGGTGAGTCGGGTGGCTACAGCGTCGAGGTGCGGGGGCGGCGCGTCTACCCGATCGCGGTCGGCGAGCGCGGCACCGCGTGGATGAGGCTGACCGCGGACGGCGTGACGGGCCACGGCTCCCGCCCTCCGGCGGACAACGCGGTCGCCGAGCTGTGCCACGCCCTGTCCAGGCTCGCCGCCCACCGCTGGCCGGTACGGCTGACGCCCGGCGTCGCCGCCCTGCTCACAAGCCTTGAGGAGATCCTGGGGGAACGCATCGACCGCGACCGGCTCGAACAGGAGGCTGAGCGGCTCGGCCGGGCGGGCACGCTGTTCGCGGCGCAGATCCGCAACTCGGCCAACCCGACGATGCTCCAGGCGGGTTACAAGGTCAACGTGATCCCCGGCACCGCCACCGCCCACGTGGACGGGCGGTTCCTGCCCGGATACCGGGAGGAGTTCCTGGAGACGATCGACCGGCTGCTCGGGCCGAGGATCACCCGCGAGTTCCTCAGCCTGGAGGAGGCGCCGGACGCCTCGCCGGCCGCGCCCTTCTTCGAGCTGCTCCGCGCGGCGATCCTCGCCGAGGACGGACAGGCGCGGCCGGTGCCGTACGTGATGTCGGGGGGCACCGACGCCAAGTCCTTCGCCGAGATCGGCATCAAGGGGTACGGCTTCGCGCCGTTGCGGCTCTCCCCCGACCTTGACTACTTCGGCATGTTCCACGGGGTGGACGAGCGCGTCCCGGTCGAGGGGCTTGAGTTCGGCGTCCGGGTGCTGGACCGGCTACTGGCCTCCCCCTCCGTCTGAGGGTTCACCGTACGGCGGCCAGCCTGTCCCCCGGCACCCCGGCGGTCTCCAGGACGAGCTCGAACCAGACCAGGTTCGTCCCCGCCTCCCGGGTGAATCCCCAGCTGTGGGACAGCGCCTCAAGCAGCGGCAGGCCGCGCCCCCCGGTGGCGTCGGCGGGGGTGTGGCACAGGCAGGGGACCTCGGCCGAGCCGTCGTCCTGGACGGAGACCCGCACGCCGCCCGCCCAGTGGGTGACGGTGACGGTGAACATGCCGCCGTCCCCCGACCTGGAGTGGACGACCGCGTTGGTGGCTATCTCACTGGTGAGCAGCACGCAGTCGTCGTGGAGGGGGTGGTCCCTGCCGAGAGCCGCCGAGATCAGTTTTCTGGCCCTCCCCACCTGGTCGGGGGACCCTTCCAGGTGGAGAATCCGTTCACCGCCGTCGCGCTCCGACAAATCCATATGGCCCTCCCGATGCCATCCGCCTCCATGGAAGGACGCGGGACCCGGACAGGGCGATGTCATGGAAAAGCACCAATAGGGTGACTTACCGGATAGGTAGGTGGGGCTTGCCACGGCGGCGCCGAGGCGCGTGGCCGTACGTCACAGCCGGTGCCAGCGCGCCTGGAGAAAACAGTAGGCCGCGAAAAGCAGCAGGCCGAAGGCCACGACGCCCAGCAGCCACGGCCCGGCCGGAGTGTCCGCCAGCGCGCGCAGCGTCGAGTCGACGCCCCTGGCCCTTTCCGGGTCGTAGGTGATCGCGGCCTGGACGACGAAGACCCCGGCCGCCACCGCGATCACGCCGCGGGCGAGGTATCCGGCCGTGCCGAGCCGCTCGGCCAGGCGCCGCACGCCCGGCGGCACCTCCCCGGTGGGCAGGTCCTCAAGGAACTTTCTCTTCCATCCGCTGTGGATCCAGTGGGCCCCGAGCGCGACCACCCCGAGTCCCACCACGCCGACCAGGACCCGCCCGCCGGGCAGGTCCATCGCCATGGCGGTCAGGTCCTTGGAGCTGTCGTCGGACGAGCTGCCCGGGTCGCCCCTCAGCAGCAGGCCGAGCAGCGTCGCCACCAGCAGCCCGTAGGTGACCGCCCGCGCGACCGCCTCGGCCCGGTCCTTGACCTTCCCGCCCCGGTCGAGGACCGCCTCGGAGATCTGCCAGAGGGTCAGGGCCACGAAGCCGGCGACCATCAGCCACAACAGCACGGTGCCGAACGGCTGCTCGGCGACCGTCTCGACCGCCCCGGTCTTGTCGGCCTCCTTGCCCCCGCTTCCGCCGCCGAAGGCGATCCGCAGGGCCAGGAAGCCGATCAGGCCGTACAGGACGCCACGGCAGGCGAGCCCGAGGCGGGTCAGTCTCTCCAGAGTCCGGCTGCCGGCCGCTCTGCGGGCGGCGCCTTGTACCTGAGCGCTGTTCATGAAGGCGCGCTCCTACCCGACGAAGAGCCGGTAAACCTCAGATCTCGGGCATCGTGTCGAGTCTGCGCAGGATGACGCCCTCGCGCAGCGCCCAGGGGCACACCTCAAGCTCCCCCACCCCCAGCAGGTCCATCGCGGCGTCGGCGACGATCGCCCCCGCGGGCAGCTGTGGCGCCCGTCCCTCGGAGACCCCCGGCAGGCCCGCCCGCGCGCGCGGGTCCATCCCGGCCAGCCTTCCGGTCCACTCCACCAGCTCGGTGTGCCTGAGCACCCGGCGGACGTTCCCCTCACTCGACGGGGCCGCCCCGGTTATCCTCGCCAGCTGCCTGAAGGTCTTCGAGGTCGCCACCGCGTGGTCCGCCCTGCCGTACCTGGCGACGTCGCCGACCTTGCGGGCGATCTCCGCCCGCACGTGCCTGCGCAGGGCCCTGATCTCCTCCTGGGAGGGCGGGTCGGCGCTGAGGCGGTCGCGGGTGAGCCTGCCCGCCCCGAGCGGCAGCGAGATCGCGACGTCCGGCTGCTCGTCGATGCCCGAGGCGATCTCCAGGGAGCCCCCGCCGATGTCCAGCACCAGCAGCCGCCCCGACGACCAGCCGAACCACCGCCGCACGGCCAGGAAGGTCAGCCGCGCCTCGTCCTGACCGGAGAGGACCTGGATGTTCACCTCGGCCCGCGCGTTGAGGTCGGCGAGCACCTCCTCGCCGTTGACCGCCTCCCTGACCGCCGAGGTCGCGAACGCCATGAGGTCCTCGACGCCCTTGTCCTCGGCCAGGCGCAGCGCCTCCTCGACGTGCCCGCGCAGCAGCGCCGCGCCCTCCTCGGAGAGCCGCTCGCCGTCCTCCATGTACTCGGCGAGCCGGAGGTCCACCTTGTGGGAGTAGGCGGGGAGCGGCCGGGCGCCCCGGTGCGCGTCCATCACCAGGAGATGAACCGTGTTGGAACCGATGTCGAGAACGCCCAGTCGCATGCGTCGAAGTTACTACCCCTCCATAACCGGAAGATCCGGTCTACCCCGGTTCCCGGGAACGCTCTCCTGAACAGTCCGTGAACGAAAGGTGCCGGAGGTTTCCCGGAAAGGACAAGGCGCCCGCGCGGGCCCGGCGGGCGGGGTTACCCTCTGCCGCGCCGCGCCGCCCCGCGGCCACGACCGAGGAGGAGACAGAACATGACTTCCATGCGCGCCGTAAGCCAGGACGTCTTCGGCGGCCCCGAGGTGCTGCGCCCCGTCCTGCTGGACAGGCCACAACCCCTGCCGACCGAGGTGCTGGTCCGGGTCGTCGCCGCCGGGGTGAACCCCGTCGACGCCAAGACCAGGGCGGGCGGCGGCATGGCGGGTGTCCTGGGTGCCCCGCCCTTCGTCCTCGGCTGGGACGTCTGCGGCGTCGTCGAGGAGATCGGGTACGGCGTGCACACCCTGGCCGTCGGCGACGAGGTGTACGGCATGCCGTGGTTCCCCCGCCAGGCGGGCGCCTACGCCGAGTACGTCACGGCCCCCTCGCGGCAGTTCGCCCGCAGGCCCCGCTCCCTGGGGCACGAGGAGGCGGCGGCCGTACCGCTGGCGGCGCTGACCGCCTGGCAGGTCCTGGTGGACACCGCCGACCTGCGGCCCAGGCAGCGGGTGCTCGTCCACGCGGCGGGGGGCGGGGTGGGCCACTTCGCCGTCCAGATCGCCAAACACCTGGGGGCGTACGTGATCGGCACGGCCCGTGCGGCCAAGCACGACTGGCTGCGCGGGCTCGGCGCCGACGAACTCGTCGACTACACGGCCGTCCGGTTCGAGGAGGTGGTGCGCGAGGTGGACCTGGTGGTGGACCTGGTCGGCGACGGGTACGACGCCACGAGCACCCGTTCCCTCGGCGTCCTGCGTCCCGGCGGGCTGCTGGTCGCGGTGCCCTCCGGGGTCTCGCCCGAACTGGCCGAGTCGGCCGCGGCACGCGGTGTGCGCGCGACGGGGTTCCTGGTCGAGCCGGACGGCACGGCGCTGGCGCGCATCGGCGAGCTGGCCGACTCGGGCCTTCTCACCGTCGAGGTCGAGGAGGTCTTCCCCCTCGACCGGGCGGCAGAGGCCCACGAACGGCTGGCGGCGGGCCGTACCTCGGGCAAGCTGGTCCTGGGCGTCACCGCCCCCTGAGCGTCCCGGGCGGTCCCGTGCCGGAGCGACTCGACACGGGACCGCCGCCCACCGGGCCCCCACCGCTTGGGCCCGGGCGGGTCACTTGATGGAACCGGCGGTGAGACCGCCGACCACCTTCCGTTCGATGAGCGCGAACAGGATGATGACCGGGATCGTCGCGATGACCGAACCCGCGAACAGGTTCTGCCAGTCCACCTGGTACTGGCCGATGAAGGAGTTCAGGGCGACCGTGAGGGGCTGGTTGCCCGGGGTGGTGGTCAGGGTGAGGGCGACGACGAACTCGTTCCAGGCCGCGATGAAGGTGAAGATCAGCGCGGTCACCACACCGGGCATGGCCAGCGGGAGGGTGACCCGGAACAGCGCGCCGAAGCGGCCGTTGCCGTCGATGAACGCGGCCTCCTCCAGCTCACGCGGGATCGAGGAGAAGTAGGCGTTGAGGATCCACACCGCGAAGGCGAGGTTGAAGCCGCCGTTGACCAGGATCAGCGCCCAGACCGAGTCGACCAGCCCGAACTGGAAGAACTCGCGGTAGATGCCGACCAGCATCGCGGTCGGCTGGAACATCTGGGTGATCAGCACCAGGATCATGAACGCGGTGCGGCCCCTGAAGTCGTGCCGCGCGGTGTAGTAGGCCGCGGGCAGCGCCACCAGCAGCACCAGCACGGTCGAGCCCGCGGCGACCTGCAGGGTGACGCCCAGGTTCTGGGCGAGGCCGCCGGTCCAGAAGTTCGTGAAGTTCGACCACTCGAACCGCTGCGGCAGGTAGGTCGCCTGGCGCAGCTCCCCCTGCGGGCGCAGCGCCGTCAGGACCATCACCAGGTAGGGGAAGAGGAAGACGAAGGCGATCAGGTAGGCGCTGGCCGCGATGACGACGGTCTTGACGGACGGGAGCGAGCGCGGCGCCGCGACAGGGGCCGTCGTCTTCTCCGCGACCGAGGGCGCGTTCTGGGTGAGGGTCATGCGGGTGCCGTCCTCCACTTGCTGACCTTCAGGAAGACGATCGTCAGGACGATCACCATGCCGAAGTTGACGACGGACATGGCCGCCGACTCGCCGATGTCGGATCCCTTGAGGATGTACATGAAGATGGTCGAGGTCGCCGTCGAGTAGCCCGGCTGCCCGTGGGTCATGGCCCAGATGATCGGGAAGCTGTTGAAGACGTTCATCACGTTGATGAGCGCCGCGACCGTGAGGGCGGGCCGCAGCAGCGGCAGCGTGATCGACCAGTAGGTCCGCAGCTTCGAGGCGCCGTCGATCTTGGCCGCCTCGTAGACGTCGGCCGGGATCGCCGACAGTCCCGCGAGCAGCGCGTAGGTGGTGAACGGGACGGAGACGAAGACCGCGACGAAGATGAGCCACGGCATCGCGCCCGACGCGCTGCCGAGCGGGTCGGCGTCCGCACCGCCGAGGGCGTCCAGCAGCCCCAGGTCACGCCTGAGCATGTTGATCAGGCCGACCTCGGGGTCGAGCATCCACTTGAAGATGATCGACGTCATCAGGACGGAGGCGGCCCACGGCGCGATCAGCGCCCAGCGGGCGAAGCGGCGTCCGGGGAAGCGCTGGTTGAACAGCTGGGCCAGCGCCAGGGAGACGAGCACGGTCAGCGCGACCACCGCGACCACCCACACCAGGCTCCTGGCCATGACCCCGCCGAAGTCGGGCTCGGCGAACAGCTTGTCGTAGTTGCCCGTCCCGTTTCCGCCCTGGACGACGCCGAAACGGCTGATCTTCAGGAAGGACGACTGGACCATCACCACGACGGGCCAGACGACCACCACGGCGATCAGCGCCACGGCGGGGCCGACCCAGGCCAGCGGGGCGAGCGCGCGCAGCGCTCCGCCTCGCGCGGATGTTTGCTGCATGAGTCCTGCTTTCGGATGGACTGGTACGGCGCGCCCGCCACGCGGCAGGACGGGCGGGCGCGCCGTACCCGGGGGTGAGGGTCAGCCCGCGGTCGCGACCTTCTGGATCGCGCCGAGCACGGCCTTCGGGTCACCGCTGACGGCGCCGCCGATGGTCTGCTTGACCTGGGTGTTCACCTCGGACCACTTGGGGTCCTGGAAGGGGTAGAACGTCGCGTTGGGCAGCGCGTCCAGGAACGGCTTGAGCCTCTCGTCCGAGGAGAGCTTCTCGATGCCGGACTTCGTCACCGGCAGCAGCTTGTAGGTGTCGCTGATCTTCTGCGCCGCGTCACCGGAGTAGAAGTAGTCGAAGAACTTCTTGATCTGCTCCTGGTGGCCGTTCTTGTTGAAGGCCATGATCCAGTCCTCGACGCCGAGCGTGGTGTCCAGGGCCGCGGTCTTGCCCGCGATCGGGGCGACGCCGAAGTTGGTCAGGCCGCCCTTCTCGAAGATCGGGATGGACATGGGGCCGCCGTTGACCATGCCGACCTTGCCCGCGGCGAAGTCCGCCCAGACGTCCTTGCGGTTCTTGGTGCCGGGGTTGGGGCTGGTCAGGCCCGCGTCGACCAGGCCCTTGACGTACTGGAGGGCCTCGACGTTGGCGGCGGAGTCGACCGCCCACGCCCCGGAGGAGTCCTTGTAGCCGCCGCCGTTGCCCATGAACCACAGGAACGACTCGGCCTGGGCTTCCTCGTTGCCCAGCGGCAGGCCGAACGGCTGGCTGACGCCGGCCTTCTTCAGCTTCTCCGCCGCGGCCTTGAGCTCGTCCCAGGTCTTGGGCGCCTCGGCGATCCCGGCCTTGGTGAACAGGTCCTTGTTGTAGAACAGGGCGCGGGCCGAGGAGACGAACGGGATGCCGTAGCCGGTGCCGTCCACCTTGCCGAAGTCGGCGAACTTGGGCAGCAGGTCGGCCGAGGTGGCCGGGGACAGGACCTCGTCGGTCTTGTACAGCAGGCCGTCCTTGACGAAGCCGGAGTAGTCGCCGGTCTGCAGGATGTCGGGCACCTGGCCGTTCTGGACCATGGTCGCGACCTGCTTGTCGATGTCGTTCCAGTTGATGACCTGGACGTCGACCTTGATGCCGGGGTTGGCCTTCTGGAAGCCGTCGACGACGCCCTTCCAGAACTTCTCACCGCTGTTGTCGGCGGTGGGGCCGTCGCCGTAGTCGGCGGCGACCAGCTTCAGCGTCACGTCGCCACCGGCCGCCTTGTCACCGCCGTCGCTCCCGCTCTGCGTCGAACCGCAGCCGGTCATGACCAGTGCCGCGGACAGACCGAGCGTCAGCGCACCGACGAGCCTCTTGTTCACGTGAATTACCACCTTGATATTCAGACGATCGGAGCCGGTCCGTACCAGCTGGGGGGCCGCCGGAGTTCACCCGGCGGGTTGGAATGCTCGAAAGAGAGCCGGTGGCGGCCTGTGGGTCGCGGAGCTCCGGGCTTTCCCGTGGTGCGGACCAGAGTAGGTTCGTCCTATAGGACTGGTCTATACCGGTTGATATCGGTTTGACAACGCCGATCGAGAGAGCGCGCCACCGGTCCGTACCGGATTCTCACGGCGACGACCGGATTCACTATTACCGGTAGGAGGCATCTCCGCTTAAGAAGTGGCGGTTCACCTGGGGTTACGTTGCCGACCGGTTCGATGAAGAACTACGAACCTTAGTAAGTCGGCTGGAGAGATCCGTGGAATCGTGGGCCACCATGTCTGGTCCGCCGGGCGTACCGGCCTGGAAGTACCGGCCGCTCCCGCGTCCCTTTCCGCCGAGCCGGAACCGGCATCGGCCGCCGTTCCCGCCGGGAGAACCGTTTCCACGTGCGCCGTTCCCCACCTGGACCCGGAGGCGGCCTTCACGTTTCGGGGTGGTCTGGACCACCTTCCCCGCCCACAGGAACCGGTACGGCCCGCGCGGGGACGAGACACCCGAGCGGGTCGCCACTCCGTCCCCTGGTCCCAGGAGCGGCGAACCTCACGCGGAGGGCCCTGCCGTCAGGGCTCTCCGCCCCACCCGCACGCGGTCACGAACCTGGACGTCGCGGGCGGTGTGGTCTCAGCCCCCGGCGGTCCCTGACGTCCCCGCGCCGTGTCCCCGTTCGAGGCCCCGCCTGATGGCGGTCTCGACGGGTGAGAGGCCGCTCTCCGCCCCGTCCCCGCGGAGCGGCCCGGCCGGGCTGAGCCCCGGCTGGGCCAGGAAGCGCGGGCTCCGGCCGCGGTTCGGCTGCCCGGCGTGCACGAGGAACGGGTGGCACAGGTAGACGTCACCGGCGCCGCCGGTGGCCTGGACGACCGGGCGGTCGCGGCTCGCCGCCTCGGCCCGCCGGGCCAGTTCCACGGCGTCGAGGCCGTCCTCGCCCTCGGAGGCGAGCAGCCGCGCCACGTCCAGATGGGAACCGGCGCGCAGCCGGGTCGGCGCGTCCGTCTCCCCGACGTCCGAGAACAGGAAGAGCATCAGCAGCGCGCGGTCCCTGGAGGCCGCGTTCGCCCGCCAGGTCAGGTAGTCGCCCGGGACGGAGCCGGGGCCGGGGAAGCTCACGTCGACGTGCCATCCGTCCACGACGGCCGGTTCGCCCCCGGGGAAACGGATCACGAACCCTCCCAGGGTGGCGCGGGGGACCCAGCGCCCCCTGCCCACGAGCGCGTCGAAGGCGGCGTGCAGGCGCGGCGTGTTGGCCGCGTCCCTGAACGGTGGCTGCGCGTAGTCCGGGCGGGCCACGACCGGCCCCGGCCACGTGGCCGGGGCGGCGGGGTCGGCCCCGAGGTCCCGCCACACGATCTCGCGGCATCTCTCGGCGGTCTCGCGGGGGAAGGCGCCCTCGATCCGGACGAAACCGTCCTCGACGAAGGCCTCCACCTGAACGTCGGTGAGCACGTCCCCATGCTGGTCACCCGGTCACGGTCGCGGCAACCCGTTTTACGGGCACGCCGTACGGCGGCACCGCCTGCACGGCGAGGAGGTGCTCGACCTCACCTGACGCCCCGGCCGGGGGCGAGCGGTCAGTAGACCGAGATGTGGACGTGGTCGTAGTGGTTGGCGGTGACGCCGCCCCGGTTGGACATGCCACGCCAGCCGGAGCCGGTGTTGATGCGCTGGCGCCAGATGACGTACTTGACGCCGAGGCGGTCCTTGTTCTCGATGGCCCAGGCGGCCACCTCGTCGCCGAGCTTGACGTTGCCCGCGCTGGGCATGGAGCCGCCCGAGCTCATCATGAAGTCGCAGGCGCGGCCGAGCGGGTGCTCCCCGCCTCCGGCGATGCCCCCGTCCACCCGGTAGCAGCCGATGCCGAAGTGCGGGCTGAAGCGCTGCGCGACCAGCTGGCGGACCAGGCGCATCCGGGGAGTGATGTTGTCGGGGCCGGAGGGAAGCTGGGGGACCCAGCTGCCGTCGGCCCTCCTGGTGCCCGGGGTGGGGTAGAGCCGGTCGATCCTGTCCTTGATCGTGTCGATCAGCTCCAGGGTCCGCTTCTTCTGCTCGCCGAGTTTCCTCAGCGAGTCGCGCAGCTCCTTCGCGCGCTGCTCCGCCGAGGCCTTCGCCCGCTGGTAGGTGTCCCTGACCTGGGAGAACCCGTTGAGCCTGGCGTCCCGGCCCTCCATGATCTGCTGCATGAGGGCCATCTGGTTGAGCAGGTCCGCCGGATCGCCCGCGCTCATCAGGACCGGGAGCGTCCCGGGGATGCCGGTGCGGTAGCGCTGGGCGGCCAGTGTGCGGACCTCCCGCGCGGCCTGGTCGAAGTCCGTCTGCGCCCGCCGCAGCTCGCCCGCGGCGGCCTTCTCCGCCTTCTCGGCCTTCTGCAGCGCGACCCGCCCCGTGTAGTACTCGGCGATCATGGACTCGGACCGCTTCTGGAGCCGTGCCAGCTCCGCACGGAGCTGCTTGGCGGTGGGTTTCGGCGCGGCGTGGCCCTCGGCCTGGGGTACGGCGCACAGCACGAGGACGGCGGCCGAGGCGGTCAGCCCCCTGAACGCGCCCCGCCATCGGCCTGAACGGGACAGCGCCGCCACGTCTCTCCTTCGCACCGGCCCTCCCGCCGGGAGGGGCGTCCAGGGCCCCTTCCCACGGATGTGGAGGGGTTTCGGAGGCGTCGCCTCCCATCCGATGGACGATAGTAGGAGATGGTGCACCGAACAGGCCGGGCATGCCAAATCAGGCGCCCAACCCCTCTTCCGAGGACCGTTCCAGCGCTCTCGCGCCCCGAAATCGGGATATTCTCCTACCTGAGGTAGTAGGTCCGCCCCGCTACTCCAGGGGGCACACCCTGAGCGCCGCGCCCAGCGCCGCCGACTCCTCCGGGGTGAGCCGCTCAAGGAAGTGCACCAGCGTGGCCGTACGGTTGCCGCCCGAGGCCAGGGCGTCGCGCATGAGGTCGGCGACGTAGGCCTCCCTGCTGGCGACCGTCTCGTAGACGTAGGCCCTGCCGACCATCCGCCTGCGGAGCAGGCCCTTGGTGTGCAGCTTGTCCATCACGGTCATGACCGTGGTGTAGGCGATCTCCCGTTCCGCGCGGAGGTCCTCAAGCACGTCCCTGACCGGCGCGGGCCTGCGGGACGACCACAGGCGTTCCATGATCACGGACTCCAGGTCCCCCAGACCGCGCATCGCGTGCGGCTCCCCTCTATCCGCTCCGTCCGCGGATCGTCCGATGCTACCCGGCGTCGTAGATCCTCACCCGGCCACCGAAGGGGACGAACGACTCGAAAGCGCCCCACTCCCCCAAGATCATACGGAGCCAAAGTAAATCCTCACTCTTTACATTGATGTGACTTGTTCACCGGGGGTGAGCGCCATATGTTTTGGGACCAAACATTGAGTGTTCCTCGCCGCAGGAGGTCTCGATGCGCCTCACCCCCGATCCCGGGGTGCCGGAAACCACGACGCCGGCAGCCGATCCTGCCTCGAACCGTGTGAGACCCGTGGCGAACCAGGGGGACCGGCGTCCCACGCCCACGACCGGATGCCGATCCGGGCGGATCCGCCGGACCGTCCGACGTGCCCACCGTCCCAACGATCCCGGACGGCGGGCCCCCGACGCCGCCGCCGATCGCAAGACCCCCCACCTCATGAAAGGCACCGTCCCATGGGAAAGATCTCCAAGGGCCTCGCGGCGGGAGCGATCGCGCTCCTGACCGTCAGCGCCGCCGCGTGCGGTTCGGGCGACACGGGGAGTCCCGGTGACGCCAAGGGCGCCACGTCCACCGACCCCATCGTCGTCGGAGCGATCAGCTCGCTGAGTGGCCCCGCCGCCTTCCCCGAGGCCTCCCAGGCCGCCAAGGCCGTCTTCGACCGCGTCAACGCCGAGGGCGGCGTCAACGGCCGCAAGATCTCCTACGTCAGCGTGGACGACAAGGGCGACCCGAGCACGGCCGCCCAGGCCTCCAGGGACCTCATCCAGAACAAGGGCGCCGTGGCGCTCGCGGGCGGCGCCAGCCTCCTCGACTGCCAGGTCAACGGCGCCTTCTACGCCCAGTCCGGGATCTCCTCGATCTCCGGGACCGGCATCGACCCCGGCTGCTTCACCTCCCCCGCCATCTCCCCGGTCAACACCGGCCCCTTCCTCGGCACGACCGTCACCCTCTACCACGCCTCCGAGGTCCTGAAGATCGACAAGCTGTGCGGCTTCTTCGTGATCCTCGGCGGCACCTCCGACGCCTACAAGGGCGCCGTCGAGCAGTGGTCGAAGATCACCGGCAAGCAGCTGCTCATCAACGACCGGAGTCTGTCGGGCAACACCACCGACTACACCCCCTACATCCTGCGGGCGCGGGACGCGGGCTGTAAGGGCGTCGTCTTCAACGGCACCGAGCCCATGTCGGTCGGCTGGGTGAAGGCCGCCCAGGCGCAGGGCGTCTCCGGCATCAAGTGGCTGGTGCTCACCTCGACCTACACCGACGCCGCGGTCAAGGCCTTCGGCGACGCGGGCAAGGACGTCGTGGCCCTGTCGGAGTTCGAGCCCTACTCCGACACCTCCTCCGAGGCCACCAAGGACTGGCGGGAGCTCATGACCCAGAACAAGGTGCCGCTCACCTCCTTCGCCGAGGGCGGCTACCTGGCGGCGACGAACCTGGTGACCGCGCTCAAGGGCATCAAGGGCGACATCACCCGCGAGTCGGTGACCGCGGCGCTGAAGGCGCTCACGCCGATCGAGTCGCCCATGGTCGGCACGCCGTACGCCTTCGGGCCCGACCAGGCGCACTCCTCCAACCGGGCGGCCAAGTTCGTCCAGCCGGACAACGGCTCCTGGAAGGTCATGACCCCGGACTGGATCCGGCTGCCCAATGCTTGAGGGCGCCATCGCGGGCCTGACCGCGGGCGGCGCCTACGCCGTCCTCGGTCTGTGCCTGACCCTGATGTACCGCCTGGGCCGGGTGGTCAACCTGGCCCAGGCGGCGATCGGCGTCGTCGGGGTCTACACGATGTCCGTTCTGGCCGACGGCGGCGTGCCGTACGCCGTGGCGGTCCTCATCGGCCTGGCGGGGTCGGCGCTGGTCGCCGCCGCGCTCGGCTACATGATGGGGCGCTGGTTCGCCGAGGCCGGAACCGACCAGCGCTCCGCGATCGCCATCGCCTACCTCGTGGGCCTGCTCGCCGCGGAGTACCTCGTCTTCGGCACCGACCCCCGGCAGATCCCCGGTGTCCTGGGCGGCCCGCTGGCCACCGTCGGCGGTGTCACCATCACCCAGGCGGCCACGGTCTGCGTGGCGGCGGCGGTGCTCATCACCGCGGGCGTGTCGGTGTTCCTGGCCAGGACCGCGGTCGGCCTGCGGCTGCGGGCGTTGTCGCAGCGGCCGACCACGGCCGAGCTGATGGGCATCCCGAGCAGGAGGCTCGGCGTCGGGCTGTGGGCGGTGACCGGCCTGCTGGCCACCGCCGTCCTGCTGGTGGTCGCCCCGCAGCAGAACAGCGACCAGCTCTCCCTCGGCCTGATGGTGATCCCGGCGTGCGCCGCGGCCCTGGTCGGCGGGTTCAGGAGCCTGGTCGGCACCGCCGTCGGCGGTCTGGCGCTGGGCGCCCTGCAGGGGGCGCTCGCGCACGTCAGTCAGCTTCAGGAGTTCCGCGACGTGGTCCCCTTCGTGGCGATCCTCGCGATCCTGCTGTGGTCCCAGCGTGGGGAGGTGTGGGATGCGGCGCGTTGAGATGACCGGGCCCGCGGCCCAGCTCGCCGGCGCGCTCGCCGCGATCGCCGTGCTGGCCGCCCTCGTCCCGCAGTACTGGCTCTTCCTGGGCACGACGGCCCTGGTGACGGCGATCTCGCTGAGCGGGCTCGGGATCGTCACCGGCCGCGCGGGCATGATCTCGCTGTGCCAGATGTCGTTCATGGCGCTGGGCGCCTGGGTCGTCTGCGAGCTGAACGTCCTGGCGGCGCCCGGCGGTCTGGTCCTGTGGATCCTGCTGGGCGGTGTCGCCGCCGTACCGCTGGGCGTCCTGCTCGGCCTGCCCGCGCTGCGGCTGCGCGGGGTGCACCTGGCCGTGGTGACGCTCGGCTTCTCCGCCGCGGCCGACGTGATCATCGCGGCGGCCGGCTTCCCCGGCGCGACGACCTTCCAGCAGGTGCTCAGGCCCGCCTTCATCGCCACCGACACCGCCTACTTCGTGTTCGCCGCCCTGCTCTTCGTGGCGGGCGCGGTCGCGGTGCGGCTGCTCGGCCGCACCCGGTACGGCACGGCGTGGCGGGCGCTGCGCTTCTCCGAGCGCGCCACGGCCGCGGCGGCCATGAGCGTGCCGCGCGCCAAGCTGGCCGCGTTCGCGCTGAGCGCCTTCTTCGGCGGCATCGCGGGAGGCGTGCTGGCCGGGCAGATCGGCGTGGTCACCGCGCAGAACTTCGACACCGTGGACTCCCTCATCCTGCTGGTCGTGGCCGTCATGGCGGGCAGCGAGTACGCGGGCGGCGCCATCGCGGGAGGCGTCCTGATGGTGTTCGTCCCGGAGATCCTCCGTGGCCTGGGCGTCCCCCAGGACTGGGGCAGCCTGCTGTTCGCCGTCGGCGCCGTGCAGACGCTGTCCACCGGCCTCAGCATGAGCGAGGACCTGGTGCGCCGCTTCCGGCGCCGCAGGGCCGCCGCCGTGTCCGGGGAACCCGGCGATCGTACGTCCCACCGGGCCTCGGGCGTCACGCCCGAGCGGGGCGAGCGGCCCGTCCTGGTGGTCGAGGGCCTGTCGGTCTCCTACGGCCGGGTCACCGCGCTCTCCGGGGTCGACCTGGTCGTGCCCGAGCGGACCGTGATGGGACTGATCGGCCCGAACGGCGCGGGCAAGTCGACGTTCACCGACGCGGTGACCGGCTTCGTCCGCGGCGCGACCGGCTCGGTCACGCTCGACGGGCGGCGCCTTGACGGCCTGCCCGTGCACCGCAGGGCGGCCGCGGGGCTGCGCCGTACGTTCCAGCAGGACCGGGTCCCGCCCGGCCTCACCGTCGCGGGTTTCCTGCGCTTCTCCGCGCACCGCCGGGTGAGCGCGGCCGAACTCGACGAGATGGCCGGCTTCCTGAACCTGGGCGCCCTGAACCGGCACGTCAGCGAGCTGGACGTGGGCAGCAGGCGGCTGCTGGAGGTCGCCGGGGCGCTGCTCTCCCGGCCCAAGGTGATCATCCTCGACGAACCGGCCGCGGGCCTGGCCCACGCCGAGTCCATGGAGCTCGCCGAACGCCTCACGGAGGTGCCCGGCAGGTTCGGCGCCTCGGTCCTGCTGATCGAACACGACCTGGAGATGGTACGGCGGGCCTGCGCGGAGGTCGTGGTGCTCGACTTCGGCGAGGTGATCGCGGCCGGGCCGCCCGCGACGACGCTGGCCAGACCCGAGGTCGCCCGCGCGTATCTGGGAGACGAGGTGGCGCTGGCATGACCTCCAGCCTGGTTCTCGACGACGTGACCGTCGCACGCGGCGGCGCCCCGATCGTCAGGGGTGTCTCGCTCACCGCGCCCGCCGGGGAGGTGACGGCGCTGCTCGGGCCGAACGGCGCGGGCAAGACCACGCTCCTGGAGTCGATCTCCGGCGTGATCCCGATCACCGGCGGCACCGTCTCCCTCAACGGCGGGCGCCTCAACGCCCTGGACCGGGTGGCCCGGGCCAGGGCGGGCGTCGCCCACGTCGAGCAGGGCCGTACGGTCTTCCCCGACCTGACGGTCGCGGAGAACATCCTGGTGGTACGGCGCGGCCCCCGCGTGATCGACGAGGCCCTTGAGCTGTTCCCCGAACTGCACAAGAGACTCGACGTGGCCGCCTCACTGCTGTCCGGAGGCGAGCAGCAGATGCTCGTGCTGGCCAGGGCTCTGGCGGCAAGGCCGTCGGCGTTGCTGATCGACGAGATGTCGCTCGGCCTCGCCCCGGTGATCGTCCAGCGGCTGCTGCCCGTGGTGCGGGACCTGGCCGCCTCCGGGGTGGCGGTGCTGCTCGTCGAGCAGTTCGCGACACTGGCCCTGAAGATCGCCGACACCGCGCACGTGCTCGCCGGCGGCACGCTGACCTACTCGGGCCCGGCCGCCGGGCTGCGCTCGGCTCCCGAACGGCTGCACGCGGCCTATCTCGGGGAGCCGCCTCCGTCCGGCTCCTGACGCCCCCGGCGTCCCGCCGCTCCGGTGCCCCGGGGCGGCGGGGCTCCCCGCCCGGCCTCATGCGCCCCGGCCGGGCGGGGTCAGGGGCGCGCGGTTCCCTCCAGATGCTGGACCACCACCCGCAGGCTCGCGGCCAGGGCGCGGCGCCGCCGACTGTCGAGCTCCTTGACGACGAAGGCCTCCTCCCGGTTGAACTGCGGGAAGAGGGACCGCATCAGGCGTTCGCCCGAAGGGGTCAGGGTGACCATCACCCGGCGCCTGTCGGCGGGGTTGGGCGCGCGCCGTACGTAACGGTGGGACTCCAGGGTCTTCAGGACGCCGGTGAGGGTGCCCTTGGCGATGCCGGCCTCCTTGGCGACGTACCGGGTCTCGCTCTCCCCCCAGATCCACACGACCCACATGACGACGAACCCGGTCCAGGTGAGGCCGGTGTCGCGGAGCACCGTCTGTTCGAGGTGGTTACGGATCGCGGTCGAGGCCCGGTAGATGTTGGAGACGGCCCACATCGCCTCGAAGTCGAGGTCGAGGCCGCCCAGCCGATCGCCGACGGCCTCTTCCGTGCTGCGCAGGGTGTGGTGTCCCGTCATCTCGGTGCGGCGCTCCCTCACTGTTCCGCTCCACCCTACGATCATGCTCGCCGCGGCTTCTTTCCGGGGGCACCCGAGCGGGAGACCAACCGCCGGAAATATCCGGACAACAAGGGTTTGGTCCCGAACCATATTTCAGGGAGGTCACGGGGAACAAGGCATCACAGGCCTGATTTTCCGGTAAATCACCACGTCGTCCCACGGTTACCCCGGACGCATGGCTTGTGCCTCACCCGCCCCCCATCTATCGTACGGAAGCAAATGAATTGCCCGCCGTCCACTGCCGGGCGAGATATCCGAAATTTCGGCACATAGCAAGGAGTCCTTGATGGATCTCGGACTGTCCGGTCTTTCCGCCCTGGTCACCGGCGGAGCCAGCGGGATAGGCCGCGCGACCGTGGACGCCCTCCTCGCCGAGGGGGCGGCCGTGACGGTCCTGGACCGGGCGCCCCGGCCGGACGGCCTGGACGTCACCTGGATCCAGGGGGACGTCACCGACGAGGAGGCCGTACGGTCCGCGGTCCCGTCGCGCCTGGACGTCGTCGTCGGCTGCGCGGGGATCTCCGGCCCCATGGGCACCGACGCGCGGCTGACGGCCCGCGACGACTTCGCCAGGACCCTGGAGGTCAACCTCACCGGGCAGTTCCTGCTGGCCAAGCACGCCGCGGCCGCTCTCGCCGGAAGCTCCTGTCCCTCGATCGTGTTCGTGGCCTCCGACTCCAGCTTCGTCGCCGCCCCCGGCATGGCCGCCTACTGCGCCTCCAAGGGCGGCGTCCTGATGCTCACCAAGGCGCTGGCCGTCGACTTCGCGTCCGACGGCATCCGGGTCAACTGCGTCTGCCCGAGCATCGTCGACACCCCGATGGCCAGGGGCGACCTCGGCGAGGCCTTCGACGAGCTCGACTGTCCCGTGCTGCGGCCCGAGGACGTCGCCCGCGCGATCCTCTACCTGGCCTCCCCCGCGGCCAGGGGCGTCAACGGCACCGCGCACGTCCTCGACTTCGGCGGCCTGGCGACCTCGACCTTCCCCGCCTGATCCCCGTCCCTCAGCCCCCGGCCTGCGGGGCCTGCGGGCTCCCCTGCAGGTGACGCAGGAACCAGTCCCCCGCCAGGGCCGCGACCCTCTCCAGTGCCCCCGGCTCCTCGAAGAGGTGCGTGGCCCCCGGCACGATCTCAAGCCCCGTCCGCCCCGGCAGCCGCGCCAGAGCGTCGCGGTTGAGCTCGATGACGGCCTGGTCGCGTTCCCCGACGATGAGCAGCGTGGGCGCGCGGACCGCCGCGAGCGCCTCACCGGCCAGGTCCGGCCGCCCGCCCCGGGACACGACCGCCCTCACCAGGCCGGGTTTGGCGGCGGCCGCGGCGAGCGCGGCCGCCGCCCCCGTGCTCGCGCCGAAGAGCCCGACGCGCAGGCCCGCCGTCGGCTCGTGCCGCGCCAGCCACCCCGCCAGCGCGGCGAGCCGTACGGCCAGCCTGCCGACGTCGAAGCGGAACTCCCCCGTCCTGAGGTCGGCCTCCTCCTCAAGGGGGGTGAGCAGGTCGACCAGAACCGTCGCCAGCCCCGCCCTCCTGAGCTCGCCCGCCACGTAGCGGTTGCGGGGACTGTGACGGCTGCTGCCGCTGCCGTGCGCGAAGAGCACGACCCCGCTCGCGGGCCTGGGCACCACGACGTCGGCCTCAAGCACGACGTCCGCGGCCGGGATCTCCAACCGCTCCAGGTTCATCCTGACCGCGTTCACCGTTCCCCCTTGCCCGCTCTTGTCCTCCTCGACCGCCCCGTCACGCCCGCACCCGCCTGGCGGCCGCGGCGCGCAGGAGGTCCCGCACCTCCTCGTCCGTCGTCTGCTCGAAGTCCCGGTAGGAGAACCCGACGGCCGAGAAGAGAGGCGGAGTCGAGGCGCAGACCACCTGGTCGGCCGACTCACGCAGCTCTCCGATGGCCGGCTCCGGCGCGGTCGGGACGGCGACGACGATCCCGGCGGGCTCGTGGCGGCGCAGCGCCGCCACGGCGGCGCGCATGGTCGCCCCCGTCGCCAGCCCGTCGTCGACCACGACGACGGTCCTGCCCATGAGGTCGAGCGGGGCGCCGCCCTCCCGGTAGGCCCGTTCCCGCCTGACGAGCTCCCGGCGCTCGCCGGCCGTCACCTCCCGCAACGTCTCGGGCGAGACACCCGCCCTCCGGACGACGTCCTCGTTGAGCACGACGACCCCGCCCCCGGCGATCGCCCCCATCGCCAGCTCCTCGTGGCCGGGGAGCCCCAGCTTGCGGACGACGAAGACGTCGAGCGGCGCCCCGAGGGCCACGGCGATCTCGTAGGCCACGGGCACACCACCCCGGGGAAGGCCCAGGACGACGACGTCGGGCCTGCCCCGGTAGTGCTCCAGGAGCCTGGCCAGGACACGGCCCGCGTCCCGCCGGTCCTCGAACACCCGCTCCGCCATGACGGCCACCCTTCGTCTCCTCCACGGGTTATGCCCACCACCGAGGAACGACCTTTTCCAAACCAAGGACGTTCCACGAGTTTTACCCTTCGCCCGGCTTCCCCTTACCCCTGCGAGACCTGCGGTCGGGGTCATGGAAGATCAGACCGGAGATACTCCCGCTCTGGATCACCGGGCCGTACTGCACGCCGCCGCTGACGACGTTGTGCACATCACCTGACCGTTCCGGGGCCCCGAGCAGCCGACGCAGTTCCTCGGCCAGGGCCGGGTCGGATCGCAGCATGCCGTACAACCTGGCCCGCCAGTCCGCCTCGACGGCGTCGCGCGTCTCGCCGATGGCCGCGATCTCTTCCCTTGAGGCGTCCAGTCGCCGGGTCATGTGCCCGGTCTCACCGTCACGGGCGAGGAGACGTGCGACTCCGTCCTTCACCTGTGTCCACGAGTCGGAGATCATCAGTTCGACCAGCGTCGCCGCCCCCGCGCTCGCCAGCGCCACGAGTTCGGCCTCCATATCCGCCTCCACGGGTCGGTCGTCAGAAGCCCGGTTCCTCATCCCCGGGATCCGGTTCGGAACCGGGGTCGTCGGGCGCCGAGGTCGCCGGAGTGTCGAACCGGCGTTCCAGTTCGTCGGCCACGTCCTGCCTGCCGTGCCTGGAGACGACCTCGATCACGTGCCGGGCGAACAAGGCCCGTTGCGGTTCCCCCTCGGGAAGTCCCATCGCCTGCAGGAAGCCCTCGAAGTGGTCACCCGCCGTCCCGCCTCCCGCTGGAGAGGAGGCGAGATGCTGGAAGAGCTGGGACAGATTCTCGTTGTTCGCCGCCGAGGTGAGCCTGGCGAGCAGTTCGATGTCCTCCACCGTCTTCTGCACCTGGTCGTCGTTCTTGGCGAGCCACCAGACCACGGCACTTCCGGTGTCCTTGAGCACGTCCCCGCCGAGATACTCCCGTCTGCTCCGCTCGTATCTTCTCTCGTGCTCCCAGACCGCCTCCTTCTTACGCACCACGGCGAGCCTGTCCAGCCGCTTCTGGTCCTGTTCGGAGAGGGTGAGTGCGACCGACTCGGCCATCGCCTCCAGCCGCCCTCCGATGATCGGTTCCATCGTGCCGAGCACGGCGTTCAGCTCGTGCTGGACGAGCGAGACCCGCTCCGGCCGCCTCTCCTCGGTGACCGTCCTGGCACGTTCCAGGATCGCCTTGACTGCCAGGGCACCCGGATTACCGAAGGTCGGCGCATCGCGCTCCGGGCCGACGAGACGCCAGCGGACGGTCGCGGAGAACCGGAAGTCGTAGTCTGGCTCGCAGCTCGGCAGGACGACCTCCTGCAGGCCCTCTCGTTCGACCGGTATCACCGGCATCACCAGCGGCTCCGGTTCCGGCCACCCGGAATCCCGTGGACGGACGATGGCCCGGACGACCAGAACCGCCACGGCGACCAGCAGGGCCAGCGCCGGCCACGCCCACAGAGGCAGGGGGGCGAACAGGGCAAGACCCGCCAGAAGCAGCCCGCAGAAAACCGTGAAGTAGGCCGTCACCATCTTGCGGCCGGAATTCATGACGTTGTCTCCTTGATCCTTCGTTCCGGTGACGTCTCACGCGCCCGGAATGCCGATGACGGTGTCGATCCTTCGCCGGACGAGCTTGACGAGAAGAGTCCGGTCTTCCCGCTCTTCCGGCGGGGAGGTCGAGGCCAGGTCTCGTGCGGTGGTGTACAGACGGGACAGGACGTCCATGTGCTGGTCCCCGCCTTCCACGAGCGTGTCGAGGAGAAAGCCACGGTGCCGCTCATCCCGCGAGGCCTCGACAAGCCAGTCACGCATCCGAGGACTCCACAGGTCGGGTGGGCACTTGAAGACGGCTCCCCAGCAGCCCGTCAACCACCCCCTTACGACGGTTTCTGTGATCGGTGCCCGACGTCGGCCCCTGGGGTCCGTCAGCGACGCCGGGGCGGCGAGTTCCAGGAACAGGTCGATGTCGGCCGGATACCGCCTCTTCTTCTCCGGCTCCACGGCGAGCTGGTAGTTGAGCCTGTCCAGCATGAGGCGGTGCAACTGAGCCTTCTCCCGGACCAGTTCCACGAGGGCGTTCCGAGCGGTCTTGGTCGTATGCTCCCGTCTGGCCATGTGGTGAAGGCGGACCACGGCCTGGTCCGGATGGTGTACGGCGATGACGTCACGGCACGTCACAACGAGCATCTGAACGAACGCTCCAGGCAGCTGACCGTTGCATGCCCATTCGTAGATCTGTTTCCTGAAAAACCGACCGTGCTTCTTCTCCTTGAGCCCTTTCTCAAGAGCTATGGCGGCTGCCCACAGCCTCCGGGGGTCCGCCGAGGCCGTGGCCCAGCGATACACAGCATCGACCAGTAGCGGCCGGTATCTGTCATGCAGGCACTGCTCGGCGAATCGCTGAACCAGCCTGTCGCGATCTTGCTCATTAAGATCGTTTGATTTGATCGCTTTTCCCACCCAATCACGCAGATGCACACGAAGCTCGGGAACCTGCTTCCAGAAGTGGGCACGAATCGCGGAGTCGTACTCGACTCCCGTGAACCACACCCTGCCTGAAGCGTCGGGCTGCACATCGATGCCGTGTAGCCGCGTTGCGAGATCCTCTCGTTCCAGCAACTTACGCTCATCCTCCGGATGCCCGGCCATACGCAGCAGAGAGGCGGCGGCATGGTGCACGGCATCGGCGTGTGCGCCGTGCAGCATGGCCGTGGTCAGCAACAGCGCACGCTGCGGCCCTCCTTGTGTCCTGGAGAGGAGGCCGGCGATCTGCTTGCCCGTTCCGGTCATCACCGCGAGTGCGCTCTCACACCAGGCGGCGAATCCTTCTCCTTCCCGTGATCGTTCCTTCGCCTCCAGCACGATCCGGGCGAACCTCGCGATGTCCCGCATAGCACGCTCCCCGCTCAGGACGGCGGACAGTTCGGGAAACGAGAAGTCGATCTCCATCCCCGGGATACCACCCTCTCGCAGGTAGCGCCGCAGAACCTCTCTGGCCGGGGGGCGGGTGATCCCGGCGCGGTACCGGTCGAGATCCGCCCGGAACTCCTCGGCCCTGACTCTGTCCTGCGGAAACACCACCACCAACCGAGCCGCACGTTCCCGTACGGCCTTGATCAGCGGATAGAGGTCCTCCTGGATGCCACGCCAGTCCCGCTCCTCCACATCTGACAGGTCCAGCGACAACAAGCCGCGTTCCTCGACGTGGTCGGGGTCCAGACGCCGGGTCTCGTCCTCGGTCTTCGACGACAGCTCATGGAACGTCTCTGAGCCCGAATGATGCCCGTACAGCAGCATCCACGCTGCGGTGCTTCTCCCGCTGCCCGGCGCCCCGTCCAGAAAGACGACGTTGTGGGACTCCAAGATGTCCCGAGCCCTGTTGTATCCCCCTGGCAGGATGAACCGCGACCTGAGCCACACCAGCTCGTCGAGGGCACGAGCCCGCGGAGTCCTGCCTCGGGAGTCGGTAAGCACGGAGTTCATGAACGCGTAAATGTTCCCGACTCCAGTGTGGACCGGTCCCGTGCCGGAAACGAAAGAGTGGAACTGATCGCTCAACGGTTGTCGTCCTCATCCTTACGGGAACCGTCGAAGCGGTGGTGGATTCCTCCACGGCTGTCGCCCTTGACGTACGTGGCCCCATCTCCGAAGAAGTTCGGGGAGTTGCGGTGATCGTTCAAGTTTCCCTTGCCCGTGTGGACCGGTCCGTGGTTCCCCTTGATGACGGTGCCCACGTCACCGGTGATGTCGCGGGCCTGGACGGCCGTGCCGTACACGTCCGCCATCGAGTTATTCACGGAGCCAGGGGTCTCGGCGGCTCCCGGAGGCGGTGCGCCAAGTGACGGGACGCACTCCACGATCCGGTCGGCGAGACGTTCGAGGCTGGAGCGCACGTCCTGGTGCAGGTCCATCGGGAGCGACTGGTGCTCCGCCAGCACGGCCAGTTCCTTCGGCAGGTCACCGCGCTTCAGCCGTTCGGTCCTGCGGCCGTCGAGAAGCGGTATGACCGGGATTCCGTCCGCGAGTGCCTGGACGATCTCTCTGCGGACCCAGTCGTCCTCGTCGTGCAGTGCGGGGTGGTGAATCCAGTTCGGGCCGATGACGGCGAGCAGGACGGAGCTGCGCTTCACACCGTTGATCAGCTTCTCCGGATAGCGCTCGCCGGATTTGATGGACGTTCCCGCACGGAAAACCGTCCCTTCTCCGAAACGGTTGTTGAGTTCCTGCTCGATGACGACGGCACTCTTGTCGCCGTCTCCTGTTCGATAGTTGACGAATACCTCGTGCATGGTGATTGCCCTTTCTAGGAAACGTCGATCTGCAAAGCGATGTTGAGTTCGGGAGCCAGAGCGCGAACCGATGGATTGCGCGGGTGACGGGCCAGAGTGCGGCCGAGAGCCCGCAGGTCGGCGGTGATGGTGGCCGAGCTCACCGTGACGGCGCTGCCGAGCAGCCCAGCCACCAGGTCGCACGCGTGATCGATCTCGCCGGCTGCGGCGTGGGCGAGGGCGCGGCGCACTCCGTAACGGACCTGGGTGCGTACGGCGTGGACAGGAACCTGCGCCATCTGCCTGTCCATGACCTCGGCCGACTCCTCGGGACGCCCCAGGTCGTACAGGCACCAACCGGTGATCATCCCAGCCGGGTCGGGCAGGTTCGTCGTGCCGATAACAGGGGTGTCCGAATCCGGCACATGACTCGCGAGCAACGCCCGCGCCCTGTCCAGACTGCGCATACAGGCGTCGTAGTCACCCGCGAGCGCGTGCCCCTGCGCCTCCCGCTGCGCGGCCAGTCCACGAATTCGTGGCGGAGTCCCGTCGTCCTGCGCCTGCCGCGCCAGTTCCACGGTCTGTCCCGCGTCCTGCCGGTAGAGCGTGACCAATGCCCGGCGCACCAGACCGTAGGCCGCGAGGTCGCGGTCGCCACCCGCCGCAGCCAGATCGACGGCACGGCGCGTCCACCACAGGGCCGCCTCCTCGTTCCCCGACTCCTGCATCAGCCAGCCGACGTACTCGGCGTACCGGGAACCAAGTCTCAACAGCCCCTGGCGGGTACGCGGACCCGCGGTGGCGGCGAGTTCCCTGAGTGTGCCGGTCTGCGCGATGAGCACGGGGAGCAGCAGACCGGGCCTGACCGTCTGACCGAGTTGCCGGTACTGATCGAACAGCGACCGGGACGCGCCGAGAAGCGTCATCTCCTCCGTCGCTGAGGAGGCCCCATGCCCGCCGATGCTCATCCCGGCGATCGAGGCCGCGCCCGCCGCCATCATCTGTCTTCTGCTGACCGGCTGGAACAGGTTCCGCCCGTCCTCGGACAACTGCATCAACCACACCTCCTCACTGTCATCGCCCACCTCCGCGATCCCCGTCGTTGAGGACCGTTCACGAACCAGGGAGGCGAGCGCGCCTCCGGCGTTGAGCTTGCTGTCGCAGTGACGTGCCAGCTCACGGCTGGGCGCCTTGAGTCCTCGTTCGACTTTGCTCAGCTGGCTTTTGCTGTAATGGACCATTCCGGCCAGATCACTGAGAGTGAGACCGGCGGCGAGACGCCTTCTCCGGAGTTCTCCGCCGAATCGGATTCGCTGCTGGACCACACGAACCTCCGTCGAGGGTTGCCCGGACGGCCGTGATTCACCACTCGCAAGGGTGCGGCAGCCGAAGAGCCACCGACAAGGCCGGTACCGGTGTTTCCCGTTTCCACTTCGAATCGAATGGGAAACACCGCCCTCTGTCGAGCGGCTATATGCGCATATTTCCTGATTTGCAGCTGATTGATTTTTACTATGCAGCTGCCGGATCCCCTCAGCACCCGTCAAGGAGTACGGCTCAGCGAAAGGAGGGTTCACGGGACGGCGACGGGCCCGGCGACAGTCCGTATGGCCACCGGGCGGCAGTCCAACGCAGAAGGGCGGGGCGACCACCGTCGTCCCGCCCTCTCTTGAAGATGGTGTCCCTCAGTCCTTCGGGCCGGAGGTCTTCGGGCGGCCCCAGAGGGTCAGGGCGAGGAGCAACGCGACGGCCAGCGCGCCGCAGGCCCAGACGAACACCGACGAGATGGTCCGGGCGACGTCCCCGGTCCCCTGGGTCAGCGGGATCAGCAGGGTGGCCAGGCCAAGTGAGCCGCCGACGGTGAGCGCGGTCTGCAGCACCCCCGCCGTGACCCCGGCGTACTCGCTCGGAGCCGTGCTCAGCACGATCATGTTGAGCGGGACGATCGCCACGCCGACGCCGAGTCCCGTGACCACGAGGGCCGGGAGCACGTCGCTCGCGTAGGCGCCGCCACCGTCGAGGCGGGTCAGCCAGGCCACCCCGGCCAGCACGACCGCGAGACCGGCGAGCGCCCGCGTCTTGAGGCCGAACGCGGCGATGCGCCCGGTGAGGAGCTGGGTCGTGGCCAGCAGCGCCAGGCCGAAGGGCAGGATGGCCAGGCCACTGCGCAGCGCGTCGAAGCCGAGCGCCCCCTGCAGATACTGGACCAGATAGACCAGGAAGCCGGTGAGGACCGCCGCGAGCAGCAGCAGGCTCAGGAAGGCTCCGGCCCGGTCCCGCCCGGTGAGGACCGCGACGGGCAGCAGCGGCTCCGCGGCCCGCCGGTCCACCAGGAGCAGGACGACGACCAGCACGGCTGCGGCGCCGAGGGCCGTCAGGGTCCAGCGGTCGCCCCAGCCGCTCTCGGCGGCGTGCACGATGCCGTACACGGCGGTGACGAGGACCGTGGTGCTCAGCAGCGCACTGGGCAGCCCGAGCGGGCGGGAGCGGGTCGGCTCGTCGCGCAGGCCCAGCGCCCTGGCGGTGATCACGATGAGAACCAGCCCGATCGGCACGTTCACCAGCAGGCTCCAGCGCCAGTCCCCCGCCCAGGTCAGCACTCCGCCCAGCACCATCCCGGCTGAGGCTCCGAGGCCGGTCACGGTGGAGTAGAGGCCGAGGGCCCGTTGCTGCCGTTCCCCCTGGAAGACGATCGCGAGCAGCGCCAGGCCGGTGGGACCGGCGATGGCCGCGCCCGCGCCCTGCAGGACCCGGCCGGCGAGCAGCACCTCCAGGTTCGGCGCGAGACCGGCGACCAGCGAGGCCACCACGACCAGCGCGATCCCCGCGAGGAAGACCTTGCGGTGTCCCAGCACGTCGCCGAGGCGGCCGGCGAAAAGCAGCAGGCCGCCGAAGGCGAGGAGGAAGCCGTTGGGCACCCACGACCCTCCGGACACCGACAGGTGGAGATCGGACTGCAGGGCGGGAAGCGCGACGTTCACGATCGTGCCGTCGAGCTGGAGCATGAACTCGGCGCCGACGATCGCCGTGAGCACGAGGGCCCACGCCCTGTCGCTCCGCGGGAGACCGGCCGGGACGCTTTCCTGGGTCATGAAACCTCCACGGTTCACCGGCGGGGCGCACAGTGAGGCACCCTCAGGTTAATGGGCATGCCTATACTGAGGCGATCTCAGGTTAGGCGGCAGCATTCAAACTGAGGGTTCCTCAGGTTGTCAAGCGGGAGGTAGCCGGTGGACGACAGGCCATACATCGCCCAGCGCCCGAGGAGGGCCGACGGGCAGCGTAACTACGACGCCATCCTCGCCGCGGCGCGCAAGGCGTTCGAGGCCTCCGGCTCCGACGCCTCCCTGGAGGAGATCGCGAGCCAGGCCGGAGTGGCGATCGGCACGCTGTACCGCCACTTCCCCACCCGCGCCGCGCTCGTCGAGGCCACCACCCGTGACGGCCTGGAGAACCTCGTCGCCCAGGCCGGACGGCTGGCCTCGGAGCGGGACCCGCTCGACGCGCTGACCGGGTGGATGAGCGAGGCCGTCGTGCACTTCAGCACCTTCCGCGGCCTCGTCGGCATCCTCACCCGGAGCATGTACGACGAGGGAACCCCCTCGCACGCCATGTGCGCCGCGATGCACCGCAGTGGCGCCGACCTGTTGCGCGCCGCCCAGACGGCAGGTGACGTGCGTGCCGACCTCACCCCCGGGGAGCTGTTCGACCTTCTCAGCGGCGTCGCCTGGGTGCGCGAGCAGACGGTCTCCCGGGGGGACGCCAGCGCACGCCTGCTCCGCCTGGCGCTGGAGGGCATCACCACCCGCGAGTCCTGACCTTCGGCGGGACCGCGCCCGCGCGTCGAGGCGCGGTCCGTTCGTCCATGTCCGCGACCACACGGACGGCCTCGCCGCCGCCGGGCTCCCGGCCGTACGGCGTAGCGCACGAGACCTCGGAGGAACGACGCGGACCGGCCCGTGTCGCCGGGGCGTCACCGGCCAGGTCGGAGCGGCTCCGCTCCCCGCCCCGGCCCTGCCGGGGAACGTGCGACATTCGTCGAATGACTGCCGGTCATCGGCTCAATACTCTCGGGGGAGTTGCCGACGTCGAGAACGGAACCCCCATCGATGGCCCCCTCAAAGCTGCCGCGTCCCCCTCGTGCACCGGCCATGGGCATCCTCGCGGAGGACCTGCAGGGGTCCGTCGCGGTCGCCTGCCGGCTGCGCCAGCGCGGGCTCGACCCGGTGATCGTGCGTCACCCCGCAGCTGTCGTCTCCGACGCGGACGCCATCGTCGTCGACCTCGACCTGCACCACGCCGCGGGTGCCGCGGAGGCGCGTATCCGCGAGTGGGCGGCCTGGCTCGACGACCACGGCTGCGAGCGGGTCGAGGCGAAGCTCAACGCCGAACTGCGCGGCTCTCCGGACGCGCTGGTCGCCGGGATCGACGCGGGGCAGGACGAGAACGGCATCCTTCTCGTCGTCCCGGCCTATCCGACCGCCGGCCGTGTCTGCGTCGACGGCCACCTGCTCGCCCCCATGCCGGTGGGCGCCGGGCTCGACGTCGACGTGCGGTCCGCGATCCGCACCGAGAACGCCGAACTGATCGGGCTCACGACCCTTGACCAGGGCGCCGACGCCGTCACCGCGCGCATTCTTGAGGCCTGCGCCCGCGGCATCCGGCGGTTCGTCCTCGACGGCACGGTCGAGGCGCACCTCGGCACCGCCGCGCAGGCCGCGACCCGGCTTCGCGAGGAGGGGCACGCCGTCGCGACCGCGAGCACCGGCGGCTGGCTGAGGTTCTACCCCGACCTCGGCCGCGACGGTTTCGTCGTCGTCGTCACCCCCGGCAACCACGAAACCGACCTCGCGCAGTTGCGCAGGCTCGGAGCGGCCTACGGCTCCCGTGCGCTGATCACCACCGCCGCCGAAGCCGCGAGCTGGGGGACGGCCGCCGCGCACGAGGTGCTCGCCTCGCATCGGATCCTCGCCCTGCACGAGACCGACCGTGACGACCCCGACCGCTGGGTCGTCGCCGAACAGCTCGCCAGGGCGGTACGCGGCCTGCTCGACGCCTCGGCCCACGGCAAGAACAAGTGCCTCGGCGTGGTCGTCAGCGGTGGCCTGACGACCACGGCACTGGTCCAGCAGCTCGGCGGCACGAGCCTGAGCGCCGGGCTCGAACTTGAGCCGCTGTGCCCGACCGCCCGTATCACCGGGGGCGACTTCGACGACCTGCGACTGCTCTGCAAGGCCACCGGGACCGGCTCCGAGGAGACCCTGCTTCGCATGACCCGGCAGATCCTCGGGGCCTGATCCCGCTCACATCCCATGAAAGGACATCGTGTGACCCACCTCGATCCGCTGCGCACCGCGCTCGTCCTCATCGACCTGCAGGGCTCCAACGCCGACCACCCCGTGCACCCGCACCCCGTTGAGGACGTCTTGGAACGTTGCATTCGGCTGATCGACGCGACCCGGAACGCGGGCGGCCTTGTCGTGCACGTGCGCACCAGCTTCCTGCCGGACGAGGGTGACTCACTCGGCGGCAAGCTGCTCACCGACGTCGAACGTCCCGCACGTCCGGTACGGCGGCCCGGCTGGGACCACTTCCTCTCCGGCGTCGATCCGCTGCCCACCGAGCCGGTGATCGTGAAGCGCAGCTGGAACGCCTTCCACGGCTCCGACCTCGACCTGCAGCTGCGCCGGCGCGGCGTCACCACCGTGATCATGGCGGGGATCTCCACCGGATTCGGCGTCGAGGGGACCGCCCGCGCGGCCTACGACCACGCCTACAACGTCGTCTTCGTCCCCGAGGCGATGTCGGCCTACACCGCCGAGCAGCACCATCACTCGGTGCGCGCGGTCTTCCCGCAGCTCGGCCGTGTCCGCGGCCTGGACGAGGTCGTCGAGGCGCTGGCCCCTCAGCCCGCGACCGTGCCCTGAAGCGAATACGGAAAGAACCAAGATGGACGAGTTCCTCAGCTATCGGCCCCTCGACCGGCGGAAGAGCCTGCCCCTGCCCGACGGCAAGCGCGTCGCCGTGAACGTGGTCATGAACATCGAGCACTACGAGTATCTTCCGCCGACGAACCCGCACCGGGACTACTTCTACCGCGTGCCGGCGAAGCCGGACATCGTCGGCTACGCGTTCCGTGACTTCGGCAACCGTGTCGGCTTCTGGCGGATGCTGCCGGTGCTCGACGACTCCCCCGTGCAGGTCACCTGCTCGCTCAACTGCGAGGTGCTGCGCCTGTACCCCGACATCGCGGAGGCGATGGTCGACCGGCGGTGGAGCTTCATGAGCCACGGCACCTACAACAGCCGTCTCCTGTTCGGCGAGTCCGAGAGCGCGGAGCGCGAGTTCTACGACTACACCGTCTCCACCGTGCGGGAGCTCACCGGCTACCGCATGCGAGGGATGCTGGGGCCCTCGTTCAGCGCGACCCCGGCCACCTACCGGCTGATGGCCGAGGCGGGGATGACCTACACGACCGACTGGTTCGTCGACGACCAGCCGTTCCGGCTCGACGGGCCGAGCGGCGGGGGGCTGGTCGGCGTTCCCTACTCCCGCGAGGTCAACGACGCGCTGCTCTTCCCCGGGTCGCCGATGTTCGGTCTGGACAGCGACTACTTCGCCGAGATCGTCCAGTCCCAGTACGAGGTGCTCTCCGCCGAGGCCCGCGAACGCGACACCGCGTACGTCATGACGATCGCGCTCCACCCCCTGTACATGGGCATTCCACACCGGATCGGCCACCTGGCGCAGATGTTCGAGCGGCTGGGCTCGCAGGACGACATCTGGTGGACCACCCCGGAGCGGATCGCCGCCCACGTCGACGCGATCGGATGGTGCTGACATGCAGCTCGTGAGACCGTTGCACGAGGCCGAGGGCGGGTCCCGCCTCGCTCCGAACCGCGGCTGGCCCGGCGGCGCGCGCCTGGCCGTGGTCGTGCTGATGCACCTCGACCACGTGCCCGCGCTCCCCGGCTCCGCACCCGGCCTCCCGCCGTCGAGCGTGGCGATGCGCGGCCCGTACCCGCAGATCATGGACGTGCACTCCACCTCGCAGCACGAGTACGGGCTGCGGGTCGGCGCGTTCCGCGTCCTCGACCTCCTCGACGAGCTGGAGATCGCCCCGACGGTCGCGATCGACGCCTTCTCCGCCCGGCACCGTACCCGCCTGGTGGAGCGCGTCGCCGAGTCCGGCGCGGAGTTCGCGGCGCACGGGCTTGACGGCGCCGGCATCCTGCACGACGGGATGGGCGCCCAGGAGCAGCGCGCCTACCTCGCCGAGTCGATCGACGCCGTGGCCGAGGCCTGCGGCGTCCGGCCGACCGGCTGGAGCGGCCTGGACTACGCGCAGTCCACCACGACCCTGGAGGATCTCGCCGGCCTCGGCATCCGCTGGACCGCCGACTGGCCCAACGACGAGGCGCCGAACATCCTGGCCACGTCCCGCGGCGACATCGTCGACATCCCGGTGAACATCCACCTCGACGACGTGTTCTCCCACCTCAAGCGCGGCACGCCGATCGGTAGGTGGGCCGACGACGTCACCGTGTCCGCACGGCGGCTGCTCGAGGAGGACGCGCCGCGCACCCGGACGCTGGTGCTGGGGCTGCACCCCTGGCTCATCGGCCAGCCGTTCCGGTTCGCGCACCTGCGCGAGACGCTGCGCGCCCTGCGCGGCATGGACGGCCTGTGGTGGGCGCGCGGCACGGATGTCGTCGCGCACCTGGACGGCGAGGCACGGCACGAAGAAGGAGACCGGCGATGACCCTCAACCTGCTGGCCCGTGAGCTCGGGGCATCCGTGGTGGACTGCTCGGACGAGTTCTTCGGCGCGGCCGACGCCCTGCTCCTGTCCACCCCGCCGCAGCGCCCCGGCACCTACGGACTGCGCGGAGCGGACGTCGACGGATGGGAGAGCCGCAGGCACAACCCCGGCCACGACTGGGTCGTGATCCGCGCCGCCCATCCGGGCCGGATCGAGCAGGTCGAACTGGAGACCACCGGGTTCCGTTTCAACGCCCCGCGGAGCATCGGCGTCGACGTCTCCGACTCCGCCGAAGGCCCGTGGCAGGAGGTCCTCGCCGACGCCGAGGTGCGGCCGAACTCCGTGAACGAGTACCCGGTCGCCGACACCGGACGCTCGGCCTCCTTCGTCCGGCTGCGCATCTTCCCCGACGGAGGAGTCGCCCGTTTCCGCGCGCACGGCGTCGTCGACGTCTCCCGCAGCCGCCCGCCGGAGGGCGTACGCCTGTCGGACATCCGGCTCGGATGCCGGGTGCGCGCCTCCGAGGGCTCCTTCGGGGAGCCGTGGTCGGTGATCTCTCACGCGATGCCGAGGAACACGCACGACGGCTGGGAGACCCCCCGGCGGTCCGACGCCGACCGGCATTTCGTCGAGCTCTCCTGGCCGGACCCCGTCCGGCTGCGGACGCTGGAGGTCGTCGCCACACCGTTCCGCGGCAACTGCGCGGCTCGGATCACCGTCGAGGCGCGGGCGGACGACGCGTCCGGCTGGGCGGCGCTGGGAACCTTCGAGATCACCTCCGGGGCGACGACCGCCGTCGAGCTCCCCTCAACCGACGCGCGGCGGGTCCGCGTACGCGCCCTGCCCGACGGCGGCTTCTCCCGCCTCTGGTTCTACGGCGCTCAGCTCCCCCTCCCCCACCCCCAAGGTCAGGAGTGACAATGAAGTTCAAGAAGACCGGGGTCATCGCGGTCGCCGGCGTGATGCTCCTGACATCGTGCTCATCGGAGAGCGGCACTCCGGCCAAGGGCACCGGTGACGGATCGGGCTCCAAGGTCCTCGTGTTCGGCGCCGCGGGCGCTCCGTCGCTCTTCGACCCGTTCTACACCTCGGACGGGGAGTCCGCCCGGGTGAACAACCAGATGTTCGAAGGGCTGCTCAGCCTCAAGCCGGGCACGGCCGACCCCGCGCCCGGCCTGGCGGTCTCATGGGAGCAGAGCAAGGACGGAAAGCAGTGGACGTTCCAGCTCCGCGAGGGCGTCAGCTTCCATGACGGCACGGCCTTCGACGCCGCCGCCGTCTGCGCGAACTTCGAACGGTGGTACCGGCAGCCCAAGATCGCGCGCACCTCGGCGGTCAGCCACACCTGGGTGAACGACTTCGGAGGCTTCGAGGGCGACAAGACTCCCTCGCTGTACGCCGGATGCGAGGCGCAGGACAAGTCCAAGGTGGTGCTGCGCCTGACCAATCCGAGCTCGAAGTTCCCCACCATCCTCGCGCACGGCACCTACGCCATGTCGAGCCCGGCGGCGATGGAGAAGTACAACGCCAACGGGGTCGAGGCCAAGGGCGAGGGCTTCGCCTTCCCTGAGTACGGCCGCCTGCACCCGACGGGAACCGGCCCGTTCGCCTTCGTCTCGTACGACGACTCGACCGGTACGGTCAAGCTCGCGCGCAACGACAAGTACTGGGGCGAGGCGCCGAAGATCACTGGCGTCGAGTTCCGGACGATCCCGGATGAGACGGCCCGCCGACAGGAGCTAGAGGCCGGCACCATCCACGCCTACGACCTGCCGGCCCCTCGTGACTGGCAGAGCCTGAAGGACCAGGGGTTCCAGGTCGTCACCCGGCCGCCGTTCAACGTCATGTACCTCGGCCTGAACGCGACCACCGTGCCCGAGCTCAAGGATCTCCGCGTCCGTCAGGCCATCGCCTGGGCGATCAACAAGCAGCAGATCGTCGACACGCTGCTGCCCGAGGGCTCCGAGACCGTGACGCAGTTCGTCCCCCGCTCCGTCGAGGGCTACGACACCGCCGTCGAGGGATACCCGTACAACCCGGACAAGGCGCGCGCCCTGCTCGCCGAGGCCGGTGTGCCGAACCTCAAGATCCAGCTGTGGTACCCGACCGAGGTCACGCGCCCGTACATGCCCGAGCCGAAGCGCTTCTTCGACCTGATCAAGGCCGATCTCGAAGCGGTCGGCATCCAGATCGAACCGGTCGCGAAGCCGTGGGCCGGTGGTTACCTCAGCGGTCGTGAGGCGGGCGAGGCTCCGGTCTACCTGCTCGGCACCACGGGCCACTACAACAGCGCCCAGAACTTCCTGGGCATCCTGTTCGGCGCCACCGACAACGCCTTCGACACCGGCCTTCTCGGCTTCGGCCAGGAACTCGTCGACGACCTCAAGGAGGCGGACAGCGAGCCGGATCCGCAGAAGCGCGTCGGCATGTACCTCGAGATCAACCGCAAGATGTCCGAGGACTGGCTGCCGTCGATCCCGATCGCCAGCAGCCCCTCCGCCCTGGTTCTCCACGGCAGCGTGCGCGGCATCGTCACCAGCCCGGTCGGCGGCGAGCCCCTGGCCACGGCCACCTTCGGCGAATAGCTCCACCCGGGGTGCGGGCCGCGCGCAGGCGCGAGCAGGCGCGCGCCCGCACCGATTGGATAGACATGTTCCGGTTCATCCTCCGAAGGACACTCCAGGCGGTCGTGACCTTCGTCGCCCTCACGGCGATCCTGTTCGCCTGGCTGCGCAGTCTCCCCGGCGGACCGCTCGACGCGCTGCTCGGTGAGAACGCCAGCCCGCAGGACCGCGCGAAGCTCGTCGAGTCACTCGGCCTGGACGCGCCGCTGTGGACGCAGTACCTGCGCTACCTGGGGCGGTTCTGGACCGGTGACCTCGGCGTGTCGACGGGCGTCTGGCGCGGCGCGCCGGTCACCGAGGTGCTCCTCACCCGGGCGCCCGCCACGATCGAGCTCGCCCTGTGCGCACTGGTCGTCGGCGCCGTGCTCGGCGTCGCCGCCGGTTACTGGGCGGCGACGAGACGCGGCGTGTTCGACGTCGCCTTCCTCGGCTTCTCCGTGCTCGGCCTCGCCGTACCGGTCTTCTTCACCGGGTTCGTCCTCAAGTACGTCTTCGCCGTCCGCGCGGGATGGCTGCCGCCGTCAGGACGGGCCGACCTGAGCGGATCCATACCGACGCCGACGGGGCTGACGCTCCTGGACTCGCTGCTCGCCGGGAGCGGGGCCGCGTTCGTCGAGAGCCTTCGCTACCTCACGCTGCCGACGATCGCCCTGACGATCATCCCCTTCGCCGTGATCTTCCGGCTGACCCGGGCGTCCGTCGCCGAGACGCTCCAGCAGGACTTCGTCCGCACGGCGAACTCCAAGGGTCTGCGGAACCCGACGGTCGCCGGGCGCCATGTGCTGCGCAACTCGCTGCTGCCGGTGATCACGGTGATCGGGCTGCAGGCCGGCGGCCTGTTCGCCGGAGCCGTGCTCACCGAGACCGTCTTCAACTACCGCGGGCTGGGACAGTCGATGGCACTGGCCTTCTCCACACGCGACTACGCGGTACTGCAGGCCCTCATCATGATCGCCGCCGTCCTGTACCTGGTCATCAACATCGTCGTCGACATCGCCTACGCGCTGTGCGACCCGAGAGTGAGGACGCCGTGACCACCGCCCCGGCCGTTCCGCGCCGCCGTACCGCGACCGCACGACCGGGCGCGCAGACCCTGAGGCGGCTGCTGCGCCAGCCGGCGTTCCTGATCGGCTCGGTGATCACATTCGTGTTCGTCCTTGTCGCGATCGCCGCGCCGGTGCTGGCGCCGCACGACCCGGCCGCCCCGCTGCTCCTCGACCAGGTGCGCGCCCAGTCGAACCCCGTTCCGCTCCCGCAGGAGGGGTTCCCGCTGGGCGGGGACCCCGCCGGTCGTGATCTGCTGTCCCGGCTGGTCGCCGGGGCCCAGCAGACCCTCGTCGTCGGGGTGATGGCGACACTCGGCGGTTTCGTCGGCGGCATCGCGCTCGGCCTCGTCGCGGGCGTGTTCGCCGGCAAGGTCGACATGCTCGTGATGCGGGCGGTGGACGTGATGCTGGCGATCCCGTCGCTGCTGATGGCCTTCTCGATCGCGGCGCTGTTCGCCCACCCCAGCGAGTGGACCCTGATCCTCACCATCGCGATCGTGCAGGTGCCGGTCTTCGCCCGGCTCATGCGCGGATCGATGCTGGTGCAGCGCGACACCGACCACGTGCTGGCCGCGCGGGCGCTGGGCGTGAAGCCGGGGGCCATCGTGTTCCGGCACATGGTCCCCAACGCGCTCGGGCCGGTGATCGTGCAGGCGACCCTCAGCCTGGCCGTGTCCATCCTCGACGCCGCCGCCCTGTCCTTCCTCGGGCTGGGCAACCCCGACGACGGCCGGCCGGAGTGGGGGCAGATGCTGGGCGGCGCGCAGCAGTACTTCAACTCGTTCCCGCACCTCGCGATCTACCCGGCGCTGTGCATCATCGTCGTCGCCCTGGGCTTCACGCTGATGGGAGAGTCGCTTCGCGAGACCCTCGACCCCCGTACCCGGAGGTGACGGAGATGAACGCGCGTGCGCACGGGGCCCGGCACGGAGCGGACCCGCTGCTGGTGGTCGAAGACCTGTCGGTCACCTTCTCGCGGCCCGGCCAGGAGCCCTTCACCGCCGTGGACCGGGTCGGGTTCGAGGTCCGTCCCGGCGAGGTCGTCGGCCTGGTCGGCGAGTCGGGCTGCGGCAAGTCCGTGACCTCGCTCGCCGTCATGGGGCTCCTGCCCCGCCGGGGGACCCGCGTCAGCGGCAGGGCGTTCTTCGACGGCGTGGACCTGCTCTCACTGCCAGACCGGGAGCTGCGCGACCGTCGTGGCACCGACGTGGCGATGATCTTCCAGGACCCGTTGTCCTCGCTGAACCCCGTCGTGCCGCTGGGAGTGCAGGTGACGGAGGTCATCCGGCGCCACCGCCGGGCGAACCGGTCCCAGGCGACGCGGCGGGCGCAGGAGATGCTGGAACGCGTCGGCATCCCCGATCCCGCCCGGCGGATGCACGAGTATCCGCACCAGATCTCCGGTGGCATGCGTCAGCGCGTGCTGATCGCCATCGCCCTGGCCTGCGAACCGCGGCTGCTGATCGCGGACGAGCCGACCACGGCGCTGGACGTCACGATCCAGGCCCAGATCCTCGCGCTCCTGAAGGAGCTCGTCATCGGCTCGGGCACCTCGTTGATCATGATCACCCACGACCTCGGCGTCGTCGCCGGCCTGTGCGACACGGTCAACGTGCTCTACGGCGGACGCATCGTCGAACGGGCGGACCGCTATTCGCTGTTCGACGCGCCCCGGCATCCCTACACCGGGGGGCTGCTGGAGTCCGTGCCGTCGTTGGACGACGGGGAGAATCGGCTGCACCCAATCCCGGGTTCTGTCGCCGACAACATACCCTGGTCGCAGGGGTGCGCCTTCGCGCCGCGCTGTCGCGTCGCCACCGACCTCTGCTTCCGGGAGGAGCCGGCCTGGTCGGCCGACGGCGAGCGGCGATCGCGCTGCCACCACCCGCTGCCCGATCCGATCATCGTGGCGAAGGAGAAGACTCCATGACGACGGCCGCCGTTCCGACCCGACCGGACGTCGAGGAGCAGCCTCTCCTCGACGTCCGCGACCTCAAGGTCCACTTCCCGATCCGCCGGGGGACGCTCGTCGACCGGACCGTCGGCCACGTCCACGCGGTCGACGGCGTCGACCTGAGGATCACACGCGGGGAGACCTACGGCCTGGTCGGGGAGTCGGGGTGCGGCAAGTCGACGTTCGGGCGCGCCGTGCTCCAGCTGACCCCCGTGACCTCGGGAGAGATCCGTTTCGGCGGGGTCGACCTGCGGTCGCTGCGCGGTGAGGCGCTGCGCCGCCAGCGCCGCCACATGCAGATGGTCTTCCAGGATCCGCTGGGGAGCCTGGACCCCCGGCAGAGCGTCGAGCAGATGTTCCGTGAGGGGATGGCCGCGCACGGGCTGGCGAAGGGAGACGTCTCCGGGCGTCTCGACGAACTGCTCGACTCGGTCGGACTGCCGCGGACGGCGCTGCGCAAGTACCCGCACGAGTTCTCCGGAGGGCAGCGTCAGCGCATCGGCATCGCCAGGGCGCTCTCGGTCGAGCCGCAGCTGATCGTCGCGGACGAGCCCGTCAGCGCCCTGGACGTGTCGGTCCAGGCGCAGGTCATCAACCTCCTTGAGGACGTCCAGGCCGCGTACGGACTGACCTACCTGATCATCGCGCACGACCTCGCCGTGATCAGGCACGTGAGCGACCGGATCGGGGTGATGTACCTCGGCGGGATGGTGGAGGAGGCGCCCACCGCGGAGCTGTTCGCCGAGCCGCTGCACCCCTACACGCGGGCGCTGCTGTCCGCCGTACCGCAGCCCGACCCCCGGTATGAGGACTCTCGCGAGCAGATCCTGCTCCACGGTGATCTGCCCAGCCCGGCGGACCCGCCGCCCGGATGCCGGTTCAGCACCCGTTGCCCGTGGAGGCAGCAGACCCGCTGCGACACCGAGCGCCCGCAGCTGCGGGCCATCGAGGTTCCGGGGACGACCGCCGCCCATCGAGTCGCCTGCCACTGGGCGGAGGGCATCCACGACGGTGCGATCCGGCCGACGCGGTCGACCCGCGTCGACGCCACCCTGTCCGCCGGTGTGGCCGCGTCGTCGAGATCGGCGTCCGGCACCCCGCCCGCGACCGGCGGGAGCTGATCGCTGTGCCGGCGGTCAGAGCGGAACGGAAGGCTCTCCGGCGGAAGGGGGCGGCGTGAACGGCGTCCTCACTCAGCACCTCCACGAGCTGGTGCATTCTCTCGGCGCGTCGCTGGACGTGCCGGTCGAGGTCACCGACGTGCAGTTGAACCGGATCGCCCGGTCGATGCCGAGCTCCTCCGCGGACGAGCACCTCGCCGAGGCGGTTTCGCCTCGGCATCTCGGGCTGAGCGCGCGCTCGGTGGCCCTGATCTCCGAACCCGTCTACATCGGCGGGGGCGCCGACCTCGGGATGCCCCTGATGCTGGTGATCCCGGTGCGATCACCTGGTTCGGCGCCGTCGCTGCTGCTCTGGATCACCTGCGTGAGAGGGCCGCTTTCCCCCGAGCGGATCGAGAGCGTGGGACGGATCGCGGAGGCCACCGTCTGCTCGCTGGAGGCGGCCGGGCTGCTCGTGTCGCCCGAATGGGCGGACGACCACGTCGGCCGGGCCTTCGCCTCGGGAGACCTGGACGGGCTGGACTCACTGCTGGGCCAGGCCATCGGCGGCGGAAGGCTGCTGCACGACGGTACCTTCGTCTGCCTCGCGCTCTCGATGCCCGCGGTGCTTGACCCGGACTCGTCGGGATCGGCGGCGCAACGACGGCTGACCGCCGTCATGAACCGCTTCGCCGAGGACCATCTCCGTGACCGGTGCCTCATCGCGTTCAGCGGCTCCGTCAGCTTCGCGCTGCTGGCGCCTCACCCGCGCGACGTCCAGACGACCCTGCCGGGGCGGCTCGCGACGAAGACCGTCGACCTGATCTTCCGGTCCCGGCGCAACGGCACCGACCTCCCGTGGCTCGTCGCCGTCAGCACGATCGTGACCGATCGCGCGAGCGTCGCCGTCTGGCAGGCCAGGCAGAGCCTGGACCTGGCCGAGGGCATGGGCTGGAAGCACCAGGTCGTCCACTGGGAGAGAACCGCGCACATGCGCGGGCTCGCCGCGGTGCCCACGGACGTCCTCATGTGCCACTTCATCAGCCCGTCCCTGCGACGGCTTCTCGAAGACGAGTCGGCGGAGGACCTCGTCCGGACCCTCAGGACGTTCCTGACCACGGCGGGGAACGTCAAGCAGGTCGCGGCGGACCTGTATCTCCACCGTGCGACCGTCTACCACCGGATCAGGAAGGTCGAGGCGAGGCTGGGGGTGGACCTGTTCAGCGGCGCGGGCCGTCTGGAGGTCCACGCCGGCCTTCTCGCCGCGGAGATCGTCGCGAGCCGGACGACGGCCGGACGAGAGCCACCCGGCCGCCTCGCTCCGCGGCCGAGCCCCTCCCCTCCCGCTTCGGCACGCGGGGAATCGCACGGTGTGCCCGCCCGGCCGGGCGGTACGCCGGAGGACGAACCGGTGGGCGACGACGAACATGAGCGGCTATCGGACCGTGGCCCCGGCGGCCCCGGCGGCCCCGGCGTTCCGCGGGCCGCCGTGCACGGCGAGACGGCGCAGGCCGACGCCGGTCTCGTCCGCGTGGATCGCGCCGTGTGCCAGCCGGTACGCCCGCAGTCAGCCCGGGATCCGCAACGTCGCACGGTCCTCCACGAGCGCGGTGCCGTGGACGCAGGGCGCCCTCGGGCCTCCGACCCCCGGCCGATCCATCGCACGATGTAGCCGGGGATCACCCGGGCACTCATGAGAACGACTCGGCGACGCCGCGGCGGATTCGGCGGTTCCTCCCCGGTCGTTCCCCGGGGCGCGGCGCCACGGCCTGTCCGGTCTGTGGCGCCGCGCCGGAGAAGGTGGATCTACTGCTCGGAGCACAGCCCGGGCTTGGCGGAGTTGACGGCGAAGCCGAAGTCCTCAACCGTCTCCCCGGCGGAGACCTCGCGCCGCTCGCCCCTGAAGCCGGGCTCGGAGTAGAAGCACCAGAACTCCGCGGAGTTGTTGGCCGCACTGCGCAGGGGCGGGACGATGCGTGCGCGGCCGTTGACGAGTATGACGCGCCGGCCTACGCCTCCGGGCTGGGAGAAGGCGCAGACCGCGGCGATCAGCGGGCAGACGAAGCCGTCCCGGGCGGTGGTGGCCTGGGTGGCGGGGGCCGTCGCGGCGGACGCGGGCATGGCCAGTCCGGTGCTGACGGTGACGGCGGCGGCCGTGAGCGCCGCCCATCGGGTGAACCTGTTCATGGTCACTCCTTGCTGGGGGGGGTGTCGGCGGGATGCAGACGCCACCCTTCATAGCAATGAGTAGCCGTTCGACAGCAGACAGTGAATACTGTTGTGCCCTCCCGGCCAGCCCTCAGTTGGTACCTCAGTACGCGAAAAGGGTGCCTCCCATGTGAGAGACACCCTCGCTGACCAGTGGAAACCTGGTCGGGACGACAGGATTTGAACCTGCGACCCCTTGACCCCCAGTCAAGTGCGCTACCAAGCTGCGCTACGTCCCGGTTTGTCGGCCCTGTGGGCTGAACATCAGGTAGCTTACCTGAGATCAGACGGGATCGCGCACTCAAAGCGAGCGTGGACGGGTGAGGGGCTGACTACGGGTGGGGCGAAAGGCGCTGATCGACCATGAGGAACTGCGGCGGCTGGCCGGGCAGGGGTTGTCCAACGCCGAGCTCGCGGCCCACTTCGGGGTGAGCGAATCGGGGGTCCTGCAGGCCAAACGGGCCGCGGGCCTGTCGAAGCCGATGCTCGACCACTCGCGGGCCATCCCGTGGAAGCTGGAGCGCGCGCACGGCCAGTCCGGGCCCGCGACGAACCTGCGCAACCTCTCGTCGATCGCGCAGGGGCGCGCGATCCCCGTGGAGAAGCGCAACACGGCGTTGCGCTGGGCGGACCGGCTGGTCGCGGCGGGGCTGGACGTCGATTACGACCCCGAGACGGGCTTCACCGAGGTGCCCGCGTCCCCGGAGGGCTCGCTCGTCGGACGGCTCTCCGCCGAGGCGCGCGCGGCCCTCGACACCTGACGACGCCCGGATCACCGCTCTCCCGGCGACCGGCACGGAACAGTCCTACCTGCCCGATAAATCCATATAAAACGTGTTTTCTGCGACGAATCACTAGCGACAGTGGCCGGTTTTGGAGTGAATCCCTGGGGCAGCGCACGGGGACAGACGCTTACACAACCGGAGGCAGACATGTCCACCGTGATCTGGGTGGTCGTGATCGTGGTCGCGGTGGTGGCGGTCATCGCAGTCGGCTCCGCCGTACTGCAGCAGCGGCGCCGGCACCGACTTCGTGATCGATTCGGCCCCGAATACGACAGAACCGTACGGGAACGCGACAACCGGCGCGAGGCCGAGCAGGAGCTTCTGGCGCGTGAGCAGCGTTTCAGCGGCCTTGAGATCCGCCCGCTCGCCCCTCAGGCCCGCGACGGCTACGCCAGGAAGTGGATGGAGGTCCAGGAGCGCTTCGTCGACGCCCCCGGATTCGCCGTGACCGAGGCCGACCACCTGGTGACCTCGGTGATGGCGGAGCGGGGATACCCGACCGAGGACTTCGAGCAGCGGCTGTCCGACCTGTCGGTCGCGCACGGCCGTACCCTCGACCACTACCGGCAGGCCCACGCGATCAGCGGCAGGGCCGCGCACCAGGAGGCCTCGACCGAGGAGCTCAGGCAGGCGATGGTGCACTACCGCGTCCTGTTCGAGGAACTGCTCGAAACCCCCGACGGCCGTTCGACGCGACCGGCCGTGCGGACTCCCCAGGACCAGACCGCCCGACGCGACGTGCGAGGACAGTGATCTGAGATGAAGAACCGATCAGGAAACGACCAGGACCGTCTCGTCCACGGAGGCGCCGGTGAGACGGCGGGCGTCCCCTCCCAGCGCGCCGAGGAGGTGACCTCCGTGTTCCGGACGCCCGAAGGACTCCCCGGCACGGACGGCCGTCCCCTCACCGGTGACACGCCCGACCCGGCCCACCCGGCCGACCTCTCACCGGAGGCCGGCCACCCCGCCTCGGAGGCACCCCGGACCCGGGCCGAAGGGGCCCCTCGGGAGGGCGCGCTGCTCGACCAGGACCCCGACGAGGTACGGCGTCGCTGGCAGGAGGTCCAGGCGGGCTTCGTCGACGACCCCCGTGACTCGGTCGAGCGTGCCGACTCCCTTGTCGCCGAGGTCGGCGACCGCCTGCGCGCCGCGCTGGAGGCCCGCTCCGCCGGCCTGCGGGAACGCTGGAAGAACGCCGAGGGGGCACGGGGAAGCGACACCGAGGACCTGCGCACGGCCCTGCGCGACTACCGCGCGCTGCTCGACCGGCTGCTCGACATGTCGTCCGCGGGAAGCCCCGAAGGCCTGCCCGCCGGGAGGAGGTGACGTATGTTGGCGATCGCCGCCGCCGTCGTCTTCGGTCTCGGCCTGCTGCTCGACCTGATCAACACCAGGATCGGCGGCATCACCGGCACCACGTTCATCCTTGGCGGCCTGCTGCTTCTCGCGCTCCATCAGGGCGGGGTGGGAACGGCGGGCGGAACCTGGCGCCGCAGACGCTGACCCGCCGAGTGCCCGAGCCCGTGGTCCCCGGTCGTCCGGGGACCACGGGCTCGGGCATGTTCTCCCCGCCGGACCCGCGCACAGTCGCGCGGGTGAACGGCCTTTGCGGGGTTCTCGAAGCCGACGCCGTACCCGGAGGCGGGCCTCTGGACGGGCCCCTTAAGGGCCCTGAACGAGCAGGGCCGGGATGAGCGCGGAGGAAGTCAGTCCTTGAACCGGGCGCGGCCGGAAGCCGCCTCAGACCTTGAAGGACATCGTGATGAACGTGCCCGCGGCCCCGGTCTCGAACTTGATGTCGGAGCTGACCATCCGGGCCACCCACAGGCCCATGCCGCTGGTGGCGTAGGGGGCGGGAGCCGTCTCGCCGGGGGGCGTCTCGGGGGTCCACCGCCCCTCGTCGTGCACCTCGACGACGAGGGTGCGGCCCGTGGACCATATCCGCATCACGGCCTTGGCGGTGGGGTGACCGTGTGTGACGGCGTTGGTGGCCACCTCGTTCACCGCCACGAGGAAGTCGGCCAGTCTCTCGCGGGCCATCCCGCCCTGTACGGCCTGCACGGCGGCGAAGTCCCGCACGTCGGGCAGGTCGGGCAGGCAGAAGGCCAGTTCCGCCACGGGGGCTCCGGCGGGGGGAAGCCGGGAACGGTCGCCGCTCGCCAGAAAGCGAGCCGGACGAACACCGTCCTCGTTCACGCGAGATCCGCCTCCCCTGTCCCACCGCGCCGTCTTTCTCAGCACCTGGGGATCATTTCAACCGCACCCTATGCCACATCGCTCCGTCGCCGGTTTGGGTGCCCGATGAGGGCCGGTGTATTCAGCATTCGGCGACCAGGTCGGCGCGAAGCCGGTCCAGAACCTTCCGCAGGATACGGGAAACGTGCATCTGGGAGATTCCGAACTCGGCCGCGATCTCCGCCTGGGTCATGTTCCCGAAGAAGCGCAGCAGCAGGATGTTCTTCTCCCGCGGCGGCAGCTTGTCGATCAGCGGCATGACCGCCTCGCGGTCGACGAGCATGCCCACGGCGTCGTCCTGGTCGGGGATGACGTCGCCGAGCGCGGCGGCGTCGTCGTCCGCCCCGAGCGGCGCGTCCAGCGACAGCGCGCTGTAGGCGGCGGAGGCGTCCAGGGTGAGCAGGACGTCCTCCTCGGAGATGTTCATCTTCGCCGCGAGTTCGGCGACCGTCGGGGAACGGCCGAGGTCCTGGCTGAGGTCGGCGACCAGCCGGTTCAGCTCGGCCCTGCGCTCCTGGTAGACGCGCGGCACCCGGATCGCCCAGGTGCGGTCGCGGAAGTGACGCTTGACCTCGCCGGTCATCGTGACCACCGCGTAGCCGCGGAAGGCGTGGCCGAGGGTGGGGTCGAATCCGTTGATCGCCTTCATCAGCCCGACGTAGGCGGCCTGCAGAAGGTCTTCGAGCGGTTCGCCGCGGTAGCGGTAGCGGCGGGCGATCTCCATGGCGAGCGGCCGGTGCATCTCGACGAGGCGTTCGCGCAGCCGCTCGGCGCGGTAGCCGGAGACCTCCGGAAGCGCCATCTCGGCGAGGAGATCCTCGGCGGTCATCTCGGTGATTTCGAGGGCCTGGACAGACATCGCTGCTCCCTGGTGGGACTGTCGAGCGACGCCACACGCGGAACAGTGTCCGGGCAGACGGCATCGCCTCGACGTTTCTCAAGGCGAGGCCCTCTGCTGGACCTCGGTTCTAGTATTACCCCGATTCCGGGAGTATTGCTCGCCCGCAGGTAACAGTAAGGTTGCTAATCGAACGGGCTAGGAGGACCTGAGTGACGGTGTCGGAGAACGGTGAGAGAGCGGCGGCGCTGACCCTGACGTCGGCGCTTGTCGGCGGAATCAACGTGATCCGGGTGACCGGCCTGCTCGACGCGACGACCAGGGACCAGTTCGCCGACTACCTGGCCGCCGAGGTGAGCGAGCACGGCCCCGAGATGGCGCTGGATCTGAGCGGGGTGACCTTCATGGACTCCCGCGCCCTCGGCCTGATCGTCCATCACTGGCAGCTCAGCACGAACGCCGAGGTCAGGTTCGCGCTCATCGGCGTCGAGTACGCCAAGACCAAGGTGATGTGGATCACCGGGCTGGCCCAGCGGCTGCCGCTCTACGACACGGTCGACGACGCGTTGGCCGCGTTCGGCTGAGGGTTCCCCGCCGTCGCGGGTCCTGGGGCCTCATGAGGAGCGCTGGTTGCGCTGGTGCTCCTCGACCAGCAGCCTGGCCAGGTCGGCCACCTTCACCTGGTGGTGCTGGGAGATCCTGCGCAGCTCGTCGAAGGCGGCCTCGGCCGAGCAGCCACTGGACTTCATGATGATGCCCTTGGCCTGGTCGATGACCGCCCGGCCCGCCAGCGCCTCCTGCATCTGCGCCGCGTCGGTCCTGACCTCGTCGTAGTCCCACATGTTGGCCAGCGCCACGGTCACCTGCTCGGCGAGCATGTCCGCCAGCGGGGGGACGTTCCTGGCCGCGAACACCCCGGGGAGCACGCCGTACAGGCCGAGAACCAGGACGGAGCGCTCGACGGTGATCGGCATGGACAGCACGGTGCGGACGCCGCAGCGGACCGCCATCCCGGCGTAGGCGGGCCAGCGGGAGTCGCGCAGCACGTCCTGGACGATCACCGGGCGGCCGGTCTCACGGACCTCCGCGGAGGGCCCCTCCCCCAGGTCGGCCTCGCTGTCGACCAGCAGGATGAGCTCGCTGTGCGAGGCGGAGACGACCACGCGTTCCCCCCGCCACAGCTCGGCTGAGCCGCCCGCGCATCCGGGGACCCCGCCCGCGAGCGTGGTGGTCAGCCCGCGCAGCACGCTCTCACTCGACGTCTCCTCGCTGACCCTGCCGAGGGCGGCGAGGTCACGGGCGAGAATGGGAGTGACCATGTCCATGGTGCGGGTCCCCCTATCTGTTTCGCTAACTTAATCACTATCCGACCGCGCATCGATCCGACCCCGCCGGGTGACGTACCGTCTACGACGGGACCGCCCGGTCCCCGGCCGCCGACGAGGACGAGCATTGACCGACGCCATTGGCCTCAACACGCTGGAGCAGGCGCTGAGCGCGCTCGCCTCCAGGGTTTCCTCCCTGCGCGAGGCTAGGTCCGCCTACCCCGCCGACCCCCGGTCCACACTCGACGCGGCCCTGGCGGAGCTCGACACCGCCCGTGAGCTGCTGGAGTCGGCCCTGCGTGAGCTGCGCAAGGCGCCCAGACGCTCCGGCGACCGGGAGAGCGGCTCGCAGCGGGAGCTCAAGCTGCTGCGGCAGGTCTTCCGCTCCTTCCCGGTGCCGGTCGTGGTGCTCGACGCCTCGGGGGTGGTCAGGCGGATCAGCGCGGAGACCTCGCGGATGCTGGGCAGCCCGGCGGGCTACCTGATCGGCCGGTCCTTCCCGCTGCTGGTCGACGTCTCGCGGCGGGCGGCCTTCCGCTCGCACCTGACGGCCGTGCAGCAGGGAGGGCAGAGCGCGACGTTCCAGACCCGGCTGACCCACCAGGGCCGCGCGCACACGGTGCAGCTGGCGGTCATCCGGCTGACCATGCCCGGCGAGCCGCAGGAGATGACCGCGGTCGTGATCCTGCCGCTGGAGGCGCACGTCGCGGGCGACCCCCCGGGGCCGGTCGACCGTTCGGACGCGTCCCTGGTCATGGCCGCCGCGCGCCGCCAGGAGCTGCTGGCCAGGATGACCCGCCTGCTGCTCGACGAGGAGAGCCTGCGCCAGCCGGTGACCGTCACCAGGGCGGCGCGGCTGCTGGCCGCGGAGACCGCCGACTGGGTGATCGCCGACGTGGTCCGTGACGGGGTGCCCAGGCGCGCGGTCGTGCTGGGGCCGAGCGACAAGCCGGTGACCGAGCTGGTCCGCCTCGTCGAGGGGCTGACGCCGCTGGCCGCGCCCACCGTGGCCCACGTGCTGACCGGGGGTTCGGGCGTGGTCCACGAGATGCTTGAGGACGAGTCGCTGCTCGGCGAGGTCCCCGGCGGACCGCCGCTGCTGCGGGTCATGGGCGCGGCCTCGCTGCTGGTCGTGCCGATCCAGGGCGAGGCGGGCGCGCTGGGCGCCCTCACCCTGGTACGGCTGCGCGACCGCGAGCCGTTCTCCCTGGCCGACCTGGGGCTGATGGAGGAGATCGGCGCTCACCTGGGGCTCGCGCTGCGCGCCAGGCGCAGTTTCCAGACCCGTTCCCAGGCGGCCGACGCGCTGCGCACCAGCGTGGTGCCCAAGAACCTGCCGGACATCCCGGGGGTCGAGGCGGCGGCGATCTACCACGCGGGGTCGAGCCCGGTCGGCGCCGAGTTCTACGACGTCTTCCCGGTGCGGGACGGGTGGGGCTTCGCGCTCGGGGGCGCCGCGGGCAAGGGCGAGGAGGCCGCCTCCGTCACCGCCATGGTGCGCAACGGGCTGCGGGTGCTGAGCGTGTGGGAGTCCGACCCCGTCGAGGCCATGCGCAGGCTGAACCACGCGCTGGTCGCGCAGAACAGCGGGATGTTCGTGATGGCCGTCGCGGGGTTCGTCAGGGCCCGCAGGATCATGCTGGCCGGGGCCGGGCACCACCCGGCGGCGTTGCTCCAGGCGGACGGCGGGGTGCGTTTCACCGCGGGAGGAGGCGTGCCGCTCGGCATCGCCCCGGAGGCGGAGATCCTCACCGAGGAGATCACGCTGACCTCGGGCCAGACCCTGGTGTTCTACTCCGACGGGCTGGTCGCCTCGCAGAACGACCAGGGGGAGGCCTACGGTGAGACCCGTCTGGCGGACGTGCTGGCGCGCTGCGCGGGTCAGGCGCCCGCGACCGTGGTCAAGGCGGTCGAGGAGGACCGGCACGCCTTCTCCGGCGGCCGGGTGTGGGACGAGATCGTGATCCTCGCACTGCGCGTCGTATGACAACCCCATGGAATTCAGGGCAATTCAGAGGTTTGCCCGAGTCTGGGAGTTGGGTATGGTGATGGGCGTCGCAGATGAGTGCCTAAGAAGCAGGCACCCCTGAAGGATTCCAGGCTTTTCCATGCCTATCTCCTCCCAGAGGTGTGCCGTGAACATCGCATTCGTCTCCTCGGACACTCCCTCCGCCCCCCAGGGCAAGGACGACCTCGCCTCGCAGCGGGCCTACCTGATGGCCGTCGCCCGTGAGCTCGGCCGCGAGCACAAGGTCACGATCTACACCCGCAGGCACTCCGACGCCGACAGGCCGAAGGTCCGCCTCTCCCCCGGCGTCACGCTGGAGTGCCTTCCCGCGGGCCCCGCGCAGGACCTCCCCGAGGACGGCCTGCTGCCCTACCTGTCCGACCTGGGCGAGCAGCTCATGCGGCGCTGGGGCCAGGACCGCCCCGACGTCATCCACGCGCACTCCTGGACCGGCGGGCTGGCCGCCATCGCCGGGGCCAGCGGCCTCGGCGTGCCGTTCACCCAGACCTTCGGCGGCGAGGACGGCCAGGACGCCAGGAAGGTCAAGCTGCGGCGGGCGATCGGCCGCCGGGCGAGCGTGGTGATCGCCGGGTGCGGCGACGAGGAGTCGACGCTGATCCGCATGGGCGTGCCGCGCCGCAACATCGCGGTGATCCCCTGCGGCGTCGACGTCGAGCGCTTCCGGCGCCAGGGCCCGGCGGCGGCCAGGGGCACCCGGCCCCGGCTGCTGCACGTGGGGCCGCTGAGCCCGTACAAGGGCGTGCACACCGCGGTGCGCGCGCTGGCGGGGATCCCCGACGCCGAGCTGGTCGTCGCGGGCGGATCCCCGGCCGGTGACCTGGAGCACGACGCCGACGCGCACCGGGTGATGCTGCTGGCCAAGGAGGTCGGCGTCGAGGACCGTGTCACCCTGCTGGGCCAGGTGCCGCACTCCTCGATCCCCAAGCTGATGCGCAGCGCCGACGTGGTCGTCTCGCTGCCCCGGGAGGCACCGTCCGGGGTCGTGGCGATCGAGGCCATGGCGTGCGGCGTCCCGGTCGTCGCCTCCGCGGTCGGCGCCCACCTGGACTCGGTGGTGGACGGGGTGACCGGGCTGCTGGTGCCCGCCGACCGGCCCGCGCAGGCCGCCCGCCTCACCCGTGAGCTGCTCGCCGACTCGACCCGCCGCACCGCGATCGGTTTCGCGGGGGCGGACCGGGCGCGTTCGCGTTACTCCTGGGAGCGGATCGGCCAGGAGCTGGTCCAGGTCTACGAGAACGCGATGGCCGTCCAGCGCTGAGGCCGCCGCCGTACGGCACGGGCCGGGAACCTCCGGAGGGGGAGGGTCCCGGCCCTTCTTGCCCCGCCCATTGGATAGGCATACGTTTATCCGCATGTTGATTCATCCATGGGACGCGGCGACCGAGGACGAGGCGCTGGAGTTCGTCAGGGCCAACGAGTTCGGCCATCTGATCGCCGCCGGGCGGGGGCGTGAGGTCCCGGTGGTCGTGCCGACCCAGTTCCTGCTCACCGGCGAGCGCACGGTCCTGCTCCATCTGGCCAGGCCCAACCCGATCTGGGCCGCCGTCGAGGAGAACCCCGCCGTGGTGCTCTCCGTCGCCGGCGACTGGGCCTACGTCCCCGGAGCGTGGAAGATCCTGCCCGAGGACGGGGAGGACCCCCGCATGGGCGTCCCCACCACCTACTACGCCGCCGTCCAGCTCGTCTGCGACGCCGAGATCGTCTCCGGCGCGGAGGAGAAGGCGGAGATCCTCAGGACCCAGCTCGCCCGCCTTGAGGCGGACGGCGCGCTCGCGGACCCGTCCGTGCACGGGCGCCGCCTCAGGGGCATCCTCGGCCTGCGGCTGAGGATCAGGGAGGTCGTCGGCAAGTTCAAGTACGGCGGCAACGTGGACGAGGCGCACCGCCGCCACGTCGCCGAGCGGCTGGCCGAGCGGGGCGGCCCCGGTGACGCCCCCGCTCGCGCCCGCCTCCTGCGCGGACTCGGGTGACCCTCTCCGGTCAGTACGACTGGAGCTCGACCAGGTTGCCCTCGGGGTCACGCAGGTGGGCGGCGCGCAGTGTCGGCCCCCAGCCGGGGAGGGCGCGCGCGGCCGCCACGAGGGTGCCGCCGTGGCGCTCACCGGTCTCGGCGGCGGCCTCCAGGACACCCTCGCCCGCGGGCACCCGCAGCACCAGGACCGTCACGTCCTGCCCCGGGGATCGCGGCGCGGGGGCGGGGGCGCCGACGTCGGCCGCCATCGCCGCGCGGTCGTACAGCGAAAGGAGGGTCTGCCCGTCCAGGTCCCAGCTGGCGTAGGGACCCTCCTCCGCGCCCCTGGCCGGGGTCGCCCCGGCGACCCCCTCAAGAAGGCCCCGGTAGAAGCGGAAGGTCCCGGGGAAGTCATCCACGAGCAGTCGCGGATGGAGTGCGTCCATGGTCGTGCCTCATTCGTTGGTAACTACCAATGATTGGAACTATCCTACGGTATGGGCATGACAGTTCCACCCTTCTCCCAGAGCCTCCTGGAGCAGGACGTCTTCGTTCTGTCCAACCTCGCCCTCGCCGTGCGCAGACGGCTGACGGAACGCTTCGCCGAGCTGGGCCTGAACCGCTGGGACGTGGCCGTGCTCGCGGTCCTGACCGACCACGGACCCATCGTGCAGCGGGCCGCGGGCGCCCTTCTGGGCGTCGATCCCAGCGACATGGTGGACATGGCCGAACGGCTCGTGGCGGCCGGATGGGCCGGACGGGAACGCGACCCCTCCGACCGCCGCCGCTACCTGCTCACCGTGACGCCCGAGGGGCGGGAGGTGTTCGAACGCGCCCGCCGGGAGGAACTGCGGGTGCGCGAGGCCCTGCTGGCACCGCTCGGCGAGGAGGACCGGGAGCGGTGGGCCTCACTGCTGCGCCTGCTCCACGGCCACGTGCGCTCGGGCTCCCTCGACGCCCTCCTGTGAGCGGGGCCCGGCCCGGTGGCGGGGCGGGCCGTCCGGGGTCGCGGCTCGACCCCCTCCCGTGGGCGGGGTCCGGAGCTCAGAGCAGGTGGGCGGCCTTGAGGGCGAGGTGGACCAGCAGCCGTTCCTGTCCGTCGGCCAGGTCACGGCCCGTGAGCCGCTCGGCCTTGCCCAGACGGTAGTAGAGCGTCTGGCGGTGCACGCCGAGCGCGGCGGCGGACTCCTGGACGTGGCCGGCCCGGTCGAGGTACCCCTCGACGGTCCTGGCCGCGTCCGCATCACCGAGCAGCCCGGTGACCTCCCCTGCCAGCTCCCCCAGTTCGGCCCGGGACAGGCGGGTGAGCATCCGGTAGACGCCCAGCCCGGACCAGGCCGCGACCGGGGCGAACTCGGGCACCCGCCCGGCGACCCTGAGCGCCCGTACGGCCTCCTGCCAGCTCCGCCAGGCCTGGGCCGGGTCCTCCCGCGAACCGCCCACCCCGGCGGCCGTGCCGTACATGCCCTGGACCCTCGACGCCAGCTCGATCGCCTGGCCCGAGGGGACGAGCAGGGCGGCGGCGGGTTCCCCCGAGGTGAGCGGCCCCGGGTCGGCGAGCACGGTCCTCGGCAGCGTCCAGAGGGCGGCCACCCGGTCGGGCGAGGTCCTGACCGCGACCGCCGTCACCGGGCCCGTCACGTCGAGCCGCGCCAGCGCCTGCGCGCGCTCCTCGGCGTCGGAGGAGAACAGCTCCCGCAGACTCCTGCCCAGGTGCTGACGGCGGCGGGCGTCCTGGGCGAGCGTGGCGGCGGCCTGGGCCACGAGGCCGGAGATCGAGGCGAGCGTACCGTCGTCGAGGGTGCCGTCGTCGAGCAGCCACAGGTAGCCGTAGGTCACACCGTGGTAGCGCAGCGGCACGCAGACCCTGGCCAGCACGCCGAGCTCGGCGTCGGCGGGGATGCGCACCGGCCCCTTCGCGCCCGCGATGCCGTACCCCTCGAAGTAGGCACGCACCTCCGAGGTCGCGCGGCGGCGCAGGATCGACTCCTGGCGGACCGTGTCGATGTCACCGCTCTGCGCGGCGTAGGCGAGAAGCTGCAGCGAGCGGTCCTCGATGGTGGCCGAGGCCCCGACCCGGTCGGCGATCTCGTCGACTGTCTCCTGTAGCACTCCCCCATTGTTGTACATCTGTATGAAATACGATCACACCGGTCGTGGCAGATGCACATGGGGTTGACGGAACGTCCGTTTTAGTCTAGAAGCATGCTCGGTTCCCTTCTTCTCGCCGGGTCGCGGATGCCGCTGGTACGGCGCGCGGTCTCCGGCGTTCCGCTGACCCGCAAGGTCGTCGACCGCTTCGTGGCGGGTGAGGACGTCCAGCAGGCCGTCAAGGCCATCCGGCGGCTGACCGACGCCGATCTCGCCGTCACCATCGACCATCTCGGCGAGGAGACCCGGGACGCCGACGCCGCGGCCGCGACCGCCAACGCCTATGTCGTGCTGCTCGACGCGCTGCGTGAACTCGATCTCGGCTCCCGCGCCGAGGTCTCCGTGAAACTCTCCGCCGTCGGCCAGGCGCTCGGCGCCGACGGTGACAAGATCGCCCTGGAGAACGCCCGCCGCATCTGCGAGGCCGCGGCGGGCGTGGGGTCGAGCGTGACCTTCGACATGGAGGACCACACCACGGTCGACTCGACCCTCTCCATCCTGCGGGCGGTGCGCGGGGACTTCCCGTCCACGGGGGTCGCCCTGCAGGCCTACCTGTTCCGCACCGAGGACGACTGCCGCGACCTGTCCCACGAGGGGTCGCGGGTCCGTCTGGTCAAGGGCGCCTACGCCGAGCCCGCCTCGGTGGCCCACCAGGACAAGGGCGAGGTCGACAAGGCCTACGTCCGCTGTCTTCGGATCCTGATGGCCGGGCAGGGATACCCCATGGTGGCCACGCACGACGACCGGCTGATCTCGATCACCGAGACGCTCGCCGACCGCTTCGGCCGCTCACGGGGCGGCTACGAGTACCAGATGCTCTACGGCATCCGCACCGACAAGCAGCAGGCCCTGGCCGGCGCCGGGCACACCATGCGCGTCTACGTTCCCTACGGCGACGACTGGTACGGCTACTTCATGCGCCGCCTCGCCGAACGCCCGGCCAACATCGCCTTCTTCCTTCGCGCCCTTGGAGGCAAATGATGGATGCCATCTCCAACGTCCCGGCACCGGTCAACGAGCCCGTCCTCGGCTACGCCCCGGGAAGCCCGGAACGCTCCGCACTGGAGAACCGCCTCAAGGAGCTGACCGGGGCCCAGCTCGACCTGACCATGACGATCGGCGGCGAGCAGCGGATGGGCGGTGGCGCCCTCCTCGACGTGGTCCAGCCGCACAACCACGCCTCGGTGCTCGGCCGTACGGCTGAGGCGACCGCCGACGACGTGCGGGCCGCGATCGACGCCGCGCTGGCCGCCGCTCCCGCTTGGCGGGCCCTGTCGTTCGACGAGCGGGCCGCGATCTTCCTCAAGGCGGCCGACCTGCTGGCCGGGCCGTACCGCAAGACGCTCAACGGCGCCACGATCCTCGGCCAGTCGAAGTCGGTCCAGCAGGCCGAGATCGACTCGGCGTGCGAGCTGATCGACTTCCTGCGCTTCAACGTGGCCTACGCGCGTCAGCTCTACAGCGACCAGCCCGCCTCCTCGCCCGGGGTGTGGAACCGGATGGAGTACCGCCCGCTTGAGGGCTTCGTCCTGGCCATCACGCCGTTCAACTTCACCGCCATCGCCGGGAACCTGCCGACGTCGGCCGCCCTGATGGGCAACGTCGTCGTCTGGAAGCCCTCCCCCACCCAGCAGTTCGCCGCGCACTTCACCATGCGCCTGCTGGAGGAGGCGGGCCTGCCGCCCGGTGTCATCAACATGGTGACCGGCAACGGCTCCGCCGTCTCCGAGGTCGCGACCACCCACCCGCAGCTGGCGGGCATCCACTTCACCGGCTCGACCGCGACCTTCCAGCACCTGTGGGCGACGGTCGGCACCAACATCGCCTCCTACCGGTCCTACCCCCGGCTGGTCGGCGAGACCGGCGGCAAGGACTTCGTGCTCGCGCACCCCTCCGCCGACCCGGCGGTGCTGACCACCGCGCTGGTCAGGGGCGCCTTCGAGTATCAGGGGCAGAAGTGCTCGGCGGCCTCGCGCGCCTACGTCCCCCGGTCCGTCTGGGCGGCGATCCGTGACGACCTCGTCGGCAGGGCCGAGTCGCTGACCATCGGCGACGTGGCCGCCGATCTGTCCACCTTCATGGGCGCGGTCATCGACGAGCGGGCCTTCGCCAAGCACAAGGCCGCGATCGACCGGGCCCGCGAACTCGACTCGATCGAGGTGCTGACCGGCTCCTACGACGACTCGACCGGCTACTTCGTCAAGCCGACCGTCCTGGTCTCCGGCGACCCGACCGACGAGATCTTCGTCAAGGAGTACTTCGGGCCGATCCTCGGCGTGCACGTCTACGACGACGCCGACTTCGACACGGTCCTCGACCAGATGGAGAGCGTCTCGCCGTACGCGCTGACCGGTTCGGTCATCGCCCAGGACCGCTACGCGATCGCCTCTGCCTCCGAGCGCCTGCGCTTCGCGGCGGGCAACTTCTACGTCAACGACAAGCCGACCGGGGCGGTCGTCGGCCAGCAGCCCTTCGGCGGCGCCCGCGCCTCGGGCACCAACGACAAGGCCGGGTCGATCTTCAACCTGATCCGCTGGGTGAACGCCCGCACGATCAAGGAGACCTTCGTCGCCCCGACCGACCACCGTTACCCGCACCAGGGCTGACCTTTCACACGAGACGGCGCCCGGGACCCACCATCCGAGTCCCGGGCGCCGTCTTCGTCCTCGTAAGCCCGCAGGCGGCCGTTGCGAGGTTCTCATCCCCGGGGGGCGGCGGCCTTCGCCGTCGGACCCGGATCCGGGTGGCCGTCCCGGGTGTGCCGCGCGGCGGCGGGGATCACCAGGGCCGCGCCGACGGCGAGCAGGCCGAGCAGCGCGGAGAGCAGGTAGGTCTTGAGGAAGCCGCTCTCCGCGGGGACCCCCGCGACGGCGCCTGACGCCAGCACCATGCCGCCGAGCTGCGCCCCGAAGGTGCCGCCGACGCTCTTGGCGACGAAGACCACGCCGCTGACCCCGGCCGCCCGGTCGGCGGGCACGTCGGCGGCCACGACGTTGAGCGCGGAGGTGAGACCGATGGAGACGCCCAGTCCCACGACCGTCACCCCGGCCACGATCTGCCACGGGGAGGCGTGCCAGAAGGCGAGCATGGCGGTGCCCGCCGGGACGAGCCCGCTTCCGAGCACCAGCACGGCGCGCCGCCCGAGCAACCTGGTCATCGGCCCGACCAGCGGCGCGACCAGGGTGCCCGCGACGCCCAGCGGGAACATGTACAGGCCGATCCGCAGGGTGTCGGCGCCCAGGCCGTAGCCGGTCTCCACGGGCAGCGACAACATCATCGGCAGCGCGACCGCCAGCCCGAAGGAGGAGAAGCCGAACACGAACCCCATCGCGGTCACCCCGGCCGGGGAACGCCCGGCCAGCAGCCTCAGATCCACGAGCGGGTCGCCGGAGCGGAGTTCGACGGCCGCCCACAGGCCCAGCGTCAGCACCGCGGCCGCGAGCAGGGCAACGGTGGCGGGGGCCGCCCAGCCCCAGCTCGCGGAGGTGGTGAGGCCCAGCATGAGCAGGGCGAGCCCGCCGCCGAGCAGCAACCCGCCCGCCCAGTCGACGCTCCCGGAGGCCGCGCGGGGTGTGGCCGGTACCGTGCGCCAGGCCCACAGCGCCGCCACCAGCGCACCGGCCAGGGTCAGCAGGAACAGCCACCGGTAGCCCAGTGCCGAGGTGAGCGGCCCGGCGAGGACGAGGCCGAGCGCGCTGGCCAGGGCTCCGACGCCGATGACCAGGCCGTTGCCGGTGGCGCCCTGCTCGGGTGCGAGGGTGTCGCGGAACAGGCCGACGGTCAGCGGCAGCACGCCGAGCCAGACGCCCTGCACCGCCTGGCCGCAGATCAGCACGAGCGCGTTGGGCGCCAGCGCGGAGACGAGGGCTCCGGCGCCGGTGACCGCCATCAGGGTGAGCAGCAGGGCGCGTTTGTCGTAGGTGTCGGCCAGGCGGCCGACGATCGGGGTGCTGATCGCCGAGCTGATCAGCCCGCCCGTGAAGATCCACGCGATCTCGGTGGGTGAGGCGGCCAGCTCCCGCTGGATGAGCGGGAGGGCCGGCGACAGCATCATCTCCAGCAACTGGAAGACGCCGATGAACAACACCGGCGCGCCGATGATGCCAAAGCCGGATCGGGACATGGTCGTGCCTTTCGGGTGGGGGGGTTGGTGTACGGCCGCGCGTTCCCCGACCCGCGGCCCGGCTAGGCGGGCCCGAGCACCTTCGGCGTGATCAGGGCGTGCGCGGCGTCGACGAAGAACTCCTCGGAGCCTTCGTGGACACCGAGCACGACGCTCTGCCCGAGCCCGGACAGCAGGCCCTTGAGCGCACGGGCCAGGCGCACGGCCTGCTTCTCCGTGACAGGTGCCCCGTCGTGCCCGCGGCCGGTGAACAGCGCGGCGAGGCCGACCTCGGTCGACCTGATCGAGGCGTTGAGTTTGCCCAGCAGCTCCGGGTCGTTGAGCACGAGGTCGAGCACGCGCGTCTCGAACAGCAGCTTTCCCACGGCGTCCGGATCGGCCGACATCCGCTGGAACCGGCGGGCGACCTCCGCCACGACCTCCTCCAGTGACAGCCCCGGGCCGCAGGCCTCGATCTGCCGCAGGTCGAGCGGGCCGGTGTAGTCCTCGACCATGGCGACCATCAGGTCGTTCTTGCCGCCGAACAGCGAGTAGACCGCCCCCGTCGTCAGGCCGGCCAGCTCGGCGATGTGCTCCAGCTTCGCCTGTGAGCCCTCCTTCCCGACGACCTCACGCGCCGCGTCGATCAGCGCGCGCCTGTTTGCCGCCTTGCTCTCCGCCCTGGTCAGCCGCATGGCGTCGACCTCTCCTCGTCTGCTGTCCGGCAAACAATAATCTGGTTTACTAGAATAATCCAGATTATCAGGAGGCCGAAGATGAACGTCGACCTGTACATGAGCCGGGTGCCCGACTACACCGCGTTCCCGACCGTGGACCGGATGCACGCCGAACTCGACGAACTCGCCGCCGCCCACCCCGACCTGGTACGGCTGCGCCGCATCGGCACCTCCCGCCTGGGTGAACCGCTGCGTGTGGCGACCGTCGGCTCCGGCCCCCACGATGCCGTGATCATCGGCGGCCCCCACCCCAACGAGCCCATCGGCTCGCTCACCGTCAGCAACCTGCTGCGCCAGCTCGTCGAGGACGCCTCACTGCGCGAGGGCCTCGGCTACCGCTGGCACCTCATCCCGTGTGTCGACCCCGACGGGGCCCGGCTCAACGAGGGCTGGTACACCCGGCCGAGCGACCGCCGCGCCTACGCCGAGCACTTCTACCGCCCCGCCGAGGCCGACCAGGTCGAGTGGACCTTCCCGCTGACCGGCGAGGACTACTTCTTCGACCGCACGCTGCCCGAGACCGAGGCGCTGATGCGGCTGATGGACGAGGTCAGGCCCACCTTCGTCTACTCCCTGCACAACGGTGAGCTCCAAGGCGCGTTCTACTACCTCAGCAAGGACGACCCCGCGCTCGCCGCCCGCCTGACCGCCATCGCGACCGCCCAGGGACTGCCCCTGCACATGGGGCCGCCCGAGGTGCCGAGTGCCGTCCCGATCGGCCCCGCCGCCTACCGGACCCCCAGAGGCGCCGAGCTGGGGCCGGTCTACGGCATCGGCGGCGGAAGCGTCGACTACGCCGAACGCTTCGGAGCCCTGCACCTGGTGACCGAGCTGCCCTACTGGGCCGACCCCCGCGTCGCCGACGAGACCCCGACCGGCCAGGGGTACGGCGAGACGCTCCAGGCCGGTCTCACCGCGCAGCGCGCACTCATCACCGAGCTGGCGCGGTCCATGTCGGCGGTCAGGGCGGACCTGACGGTGCATTCACCGTTCCGCCGCGCCCTGCAGGACTTCCTCGACACCTACGAGGACTTCCTCTCCGAGTGGGACTCCTTGCCCGGCGCGGACCGGCCCGCCACGGTGGCCGAGGTGGTCGGCAGCCGGCAGGTCGCGCACAGCATGCGGCTGAGGTACGGCGGAACATGCCTGCGCCTGCTGGACGCCGAGATCGCCGCGGGAAACGTGACCCCTGCCATCCGGGCCGAGCGCGCCCGCGTGAAGGCGCTCTTCGACGCCTGGTTCACCGAGGCCGAAGCCGACGCGACGGCCACCCCGATCCCGATCCGCGCGCTGGTCGCCGTACAGCTCGGGGCGGCCCTGCTCGCGGCGGAGTCGGCGAGGTGACCGGCGGCCCGGAGTCCCCTCCGGGCCGCCGGCCGGTACGAGAAGCTCAGCGGCGGTAGGCCCAGATCAGGCCGTCACGGCCGGAGGGCGCCGCGCCGACCGCCCAGCCGGAACCGCCGCTCTCCAGCTGGATCGCGAGGTCGCGGACGGACGCGTTCCGGTTCGGCGGCGCCGGGAAGACGCCCGGCTCGACGCCGTCGACGCCGATGTGCAGGAACGCGCTGCCTCCGCCCTTGTCGTCGTAGACGACCCAGGCCCCGCCTCTGCCGTCGGGCTCGGCCTGGGCGCGCGGCTGGATGCCCGGTTCGCCACGGACCTCGAAGTTCCAGCTGCCCGGGTAGCCGGACAGCAGCAGGGTCTCCCCGCAGAACTTCGCACCGCCGCACGGCCAGGCGGCCCAGCCGACGGCCATCACCCGGCCGGTCTCGCCGTCCATCGCGACATCCGTCAGCTCCGAGATCTGACCCGGACGCGCGGTCGGGAGCGCAGGAAGCTCGACCGCGCGCCAGGCCTTACCGGTCCAGTGGGCCAGAGCCGCCGTGCCCCGCGCCGAGCCCGCCGCCCACGAGCCGTCGAGTCCCTTGACCACGATCGGCGTGGGGACCTTACGCCACACCGACCCGGCCAGGCGCCGCAGTGTGGACCGCGCCTTCCACCCGGCGGCGCCGGCCTTCGGGAACACGTTGGTGTTCTCGACGACCCACAGGTTCTCCCCGATGGAGTAGGCCCGGTCCACCCGGCCGTGGCTCCACGGCCTGACCTGCCAGCGCCTGCCGTCCCACCGGGCGTATCGCGACGCGCCGAACGCCCAGACCCTGGTGTCGGAGGCCGACGCCAGCCGCTTCACCCGGAAGCCCGGCCCGGTGACACGTTTGAAGGCGGACCGGCCGCCCTTCAGCAGGAGCTGCTCCGAGCCCCTCGTCCCGGCGACCCAGACCGCCCCGCCCGGCGTCACCGTCACCGCGTCGTAGGAGGCGCGGCGGTCGTCGTGGACGACACTCCACTGTCCGGCCGGCGCCACGGCGTGGGCGACGGCCGGCTCCGCGGCGACGAAGAGGGCGACGACTGCAGCGGTGCCGCGAAACAACAATCCCATAAGGGTGAGACGCGCATTCCTGGAGAAAAGTTGCATGCCGACGGGGCGCGACCGGACGGCGAGGGCCCGCATCGGGCCTGCCGGGGAGGGTACGGCGGCGCCGCCGGGTCAGCGGCGGGACCCGCGGACGCCGGGGCGCGGCGCCGCCGGCCCGGTGGCCGCGGCGCCGCGCTTCGGTCAGCCGGTGTAGGACGGCCTGACGACGACGGGCTCCTGCGGACCGGCCTTCCTGACCGAGGGCCGTTCGTCGGCGGGCACCGGAGCCGCCGTGGGCCGGTCCTCGGCCGGTACCGGGGCGGACGTGGGCCGCTCCTTGGCCGGTGCCGGGGCGGACGTGACGGACGGCTTCTGGTCGGCCGCGGCCGTGCCCGCGAGGCCCCCGAGACCCGCGGTCAGGGCCAGCGCCGCGCCGATGCCCACGAGCATTGCTTTGATCTTCATAGGTTTCCCCTGTTCATTTCGAGTCGGGCCTCAGCCCCGTACGACGACCGGAGTACCGATCGCCAGGTTCTTCGCCATCCAGGTGATGTCGTCGTCGCTGACCCGGACGCAGCCGTGACTGGCCCGCGTACCGATGGCCGAAGGCTTGTTCGTCCCGTGGATCGCGAGCTGCCCCGGGCCTCCCGCGAAGCTCCTCAGCACCGGTGAGAAGCCGCTCAGCCCGAAGGCGTAGGCGCCGTAGGCCCCGTCCTGGTCGACGGGCCTCACCAGCTCGGTGAGGAAGTACCGGCCCGGCGGCGTCGGTGTGCCCGCTTCGCCCGTCGCGACCCTGCCCGTCCTGACGGCCCTGTCCCCGTCGTAGACCGTGAACCTGAACGCCCCGCGATCGATCTCCACCCGGTGGGCGGTCTCCGCGAGCGTCACGTCGGCGGCCTTGATCCAGCCCTTGCTGCCGTTCGGCCGGATCGGCAGCAGTACCTGGAGCCACTCGCCCTCGTCACGTTCCACCAGGAATACACGCGTCGCGCCGTAGTCGTTGGGGCTCGTGATCGTCCTCGTCCGCGCCCCCTCCTTGGCTCCGTAGACCGTGATCCGGGATCCCCTGACGCTCGCGATCTTCGAGCTGACACCGCCCGCCGGTCCGGGCCGTGTGGCACGGCTCACGTCGCCCATCGGCTCGGACCGTGTGGCACGGTTCACTCCGCTCGCCGTTTCCGGCCGTACGGCGCTGCTCGTGTCGCCCGCGCAGCCGGTCAGCAGGAAGGCGAGTGCCGCCGCGGCGGCCGTGCGAAGCAGGTTGGTTCTCACCTGCCGCAGCTTGGCGAGAGAATGTGTGAAACCTGTTTGGTTGTCATGCGAATCCCATATGCACCCCCGGCAGGGGCATAACCTCGGCCCATGTGCGCGTACGTGCTGGTCGCCGAGGACGACCCCAAGCAGGCCGAACTGCTCAGCCGGTATCTGGAGCAGGAGGGCCACGAGGTCCTCGTCGTGCACGACGGTCGTTCCGCCATCGACGAGGCACGGCGGACGGATCCCGGCCTCGTGGTGCTCGACGTGATGATGCCGAAGGTCGACGGGCTGGACGTCTGCCGGGTGCTGCGTGCCGAGTCCGACCTGCCGATCCTGATGCTGACCGCCAGGTCGACCGAGGACGACCTGCTGCTGGGACTCGACCTCGGCGCCGACGACTACGTCGCCAAGCCGTACAGCCCGCGTGAGCTGATGGCCCGCGTGCGGACCCTGCTGCGCCGCACCGGGAGGTCCCACGGCGCCGACCGGCAGGTGTTCCAGGCGGGCGACCTCCTCGTGGACCCGGTCAGGCACGTCGTCACCTCGGCGGACACACCGGTGGACTGCACACCCGTCGAGTTCCGGATCATCGAGACGCTGGCCGCCGAGCCGGAGCGGGTGTTCACCAGGAAGCAGCTGCTTGAGCGCGTCCACGGCTTCGACAGGTTCATCACCGAACGCACGGTCGACGTGCACGTGATGAACCTGCGCAAGAAGATCGAGCCTGACCCGCGCCGCCCGGTCCGGCTGCTGACCGTGTACGGCGTCGGCTACAAACTGACCCGCGCATGAGGTCGTTGTTCGCCAGGTTGCTCACGAGTTCCGCCGTCGTCGCGGTCTGCTCGATCACGGCGACCGCGTGGCTGGCCGCCAGCAGCACCTCCGGCGCCATCCGGCAGGAGCAGGGCCAGACGCTGGCCAGCGACGCCCGGATCAACAACAGCCTTCTCGGTTACGCCTCCCGTCACTCGGACTGGTCGGGCGTCGCCACGACCCTGCGCGACCTCGCCGCCCAGAACAACCGCCGTATCGCGCTGGTCACCGAGAACGGCGCCCTCATCGCGGACTCGGCGGCCACCGGGACCGCGCTGCCCGCCAGGGTCTCGGCCGTCGTCGACCCGCTGGCCGTGGACGTGACCCTGGTACCGGAGGCGGCCAAGGACCGTATCGACCCACGCGCGGTGGGTCCTTTCCTGCTGTCGGCCCGTGATCGCGCCCGGCTGAGGAAGGCCGCCGACACCTACGCCGCCTGCGCGGGCCGCACCGGGCAGGCCGTACGGGTGGACGTCTCGAACTCCGGCAGGCCCGTCGTCACGCCGCTCGGCCAGGGGGGCGGTCGGGAGCCGACCCCGGCGCCGAGACCGGCCCCGACCGAGGCTCCCACCGTGATGGGCCCCTGCGACGCCACCGCCCTCAGCAGGCCGACGCGCAGCGAGAAGACCGCGCTGAAACAGCTCAACCTCCTGGTCGGCAGGTGTCTCAAGGGCAAGAGCGAGGAAAAGGGCTCGGTCGGCCTCGACCTCACCTGGGTCTCCCAGGAGAGACAGCCGGCCGCCGAACCCGACCAGACGATCTCCTCCTGCATCGTCACCGCCCGCAGGCAACAGCTCGATCCCTACGTCGCCCCCGCGGCGTACCTGTACATCGGCTCCCCCGCCGAGGGCTCCGGCCAGCGCATCCCGCTGCCCTCGATCGCCGGTGCCGCCCTCCTCGTGCTCGTGCTGACCGTGGGCGTGAGCGTCATGGCGGCCAGACGCCTGGTCAGACCGGTCAACGCGCTCACCCACGCCGCGCAGCGGATGCGCGACGGGGACAGCTCCGCCCGCGTCACGGTCAGGACCACCGGCGAGATCAGCGAGCTCGCCACGGCGTTCAACGAGATGTCGGAACACCTCCAGCGCATGGAGGAGCAGCGCAAGGCCATGGTCAGCGACGTCTCCCACGAGTTGCGCACACCGCTGAGCAACCTCAGAGGCTGGCTGGAGGCCGCCCAGGACGGCGTCGCCGAGCTGGACCCCGCGCTGATCGCCTCACTGGTCGAGGAGACCCTGCTGTTGCAGCACATCGTCGACGACCTCCAGGAGCTCGCCCTCGCCGACGCGGGCAAACTCCGTCTGCACGTCGAGCCCGTCCACCTCGGCGACCTTCTCGACCAGGTGGCCACCGCCCACCGTGGCCGGGCCGAGGCCGCCGGGCTCACGCTGACCACGACGGTCACCGGCGACCCCCCGCTGACCGCGGATCCGGTACGGCTCCGCCAGGCCGTCGGCAACCTGGTGACCAACTCCCTGCGCTACACCCCACGTGGCGGGCACATCACGCTGGGCGCCCGTCAGGACGGCGACCAGGTCGTCGTCGAGGTGACCGACACGGGGATCGGGATCGGCGCCGAGCACCTCCCCCATGTCTTCGACCGGTTCTGGCGGGCGGAGAAGTCCCGTAACCGCCAGACCGGCGGCAGCGGGCTCGGACTGGCCATCGTGCGCAACCTGGCCGAGGCGCACGGCGGCACGGCCACGGTCGCCAGCGTGCCGGGCGTCCGCACGACGTTCGCCCTGCGTCTTCCGTCGCGGTGACGCCGCGCCGCCGGGGGCGTACGCGGCGCCCGTGGCTCCCGGATCCGAGTCCCCGGCGCCTCCTGCGCCATGCCGCTCGTTGTCCGCTCGCTTGCGCCGCTCCTGGAAAGCCTCCGCCGCTCCTAGAAGAGGGTGAATCCGCCGTCGATCACCACCACCGAGCCCGTCATGAAGCTGGAGGCCTGGCCTGCCAGGAAGACCACCGCCGGGCCGAGTTCCTCAGGCAGGCCGTACCGCTTCATCGCGGCGGGCTCGACGCACCATTCGCGGTACTCCGGCTGGTCCACGGGGGACGCCTCGGTGAGGATGTAACCGGGGGCGAGCGCGTTGACCCGTATCCCGTACGGTGCCCACTCGGCGGCCAGAGCCTTGGTCAGCTGGTGCACCGCCGCCTTGGAGGCCAGATACGCGGGCTGCCACCGGGGCCGGTTGACGATCATGGCCGACATGGAGCCGATGTTGACGATGCTTCCGCCGCCCCGCTCGGCCATCCGCGCGCCGACCGCCTTGCTGCAGTACCAGACCCCGTCCAGGTTGGTGGCCAGCACCTCGCGCCAGAGCTCGTCGGGGGTGTCCAGAGCCGCCCGGCCGATGCTGATGCCGGCGTTGTTGACCAGTACGTCGATCGGGCCGAGCCGCTCGCCGACCAGCTCGACCATCCGATCGACCTGGACCGGATCGGTCACCTCAAGACCGACGGGCAACGCGGTGATCCCGGACGCCTGGAGCTCACCGGCCGCTCGCTCGGCGGCCTCGACGGTGCGGGCGGTCACCGCGACCGCCGCCCCCGCCTCACCCAGTGCCTGGGCCAGGGCCCGGCCGATGCCACGGCTGGCTCCGGTGACCACGGCCACCTTGCCCTGCAACGAGAACGAATCCAAGACGGTCATGTCGTCTTCCTGTCGGTTGGCTGTCGTGCGGTCCAGTGCAGCGTCATCGAGAAACGCAACGGTGCTCCGGGCTCGACGATCTGGTAGTGGTCGGTGTTCAGGCCGTTGACCGGCCCGGACAGTGGTTCGACGCAGACGGCGTCGGCTTTGGTCTCACAGACGATCCAGTGACCGGCCGCACTGGCGACGGTCAGGTCAAGCGTGGGCCAGCGAAGGACCGGCGGGCTCGCGACGGCGGTGAAGGAGTCGTCCCACGGCCGCGGGCCGGTGGAGGCGGACAGATGCCGCGGGATGCCGTCCTCGTCACAGACATAGCGCAGACCGGGTTCGAAGCGGTAGGCGAGCTCCGGCCCGCCGTCGATCCTGCGCGCGAACCACGGGTGGAAACCGACGATCGCCGGCATGGCGCGGCGTTCGTTGGTCACCGTGGCGCGTACCGTCAGCGCGTCCGGCGTCAGCTCGAACTCCTGCCGTACGGCGCCGCCGAACGGCCATCGCCCGTCCAGCTCGATGCCGACGGCCGCTCCGAGGGTCGCGGTGCCGTCGACGGTCCAGGGGCGGTCGAAGACGAGACCGTGCAGGGCGTGCGGGGCGAGGTTCGCCGGTACCGTCCACTCCCGCCCGGCGAAGGTGAACCGGGCCCCTTCCAACCGGCCGACGAACGGCGCCATCAGGAAACTGCCGTACATGATCCGGTCCAGGCCGGCGGGGCCCGCGCCACCGGCGCCCAGCAGCTCCGCGTCGCCCACTCGCAGGGAGGTCAGGCGGCCGCCGTCTTCGGGGTCCACCCGGACGGCGGCGGCCCCGGCGGTCAGTTCGATCATTTGACGCTCCCCGCGGTCAGTCCTCCCACCAGATGCCGCTCGACGGTGATGAACAGCACCACGACGGGCACCGTCGCTATCAGCGAGGCGACGAAGAGGTATTGGTAGTTGGTCTGGTTGAGGCCGACCAGTTGCTGGATGCCGACCGGCAGGGTGACCCGCTCATGGGTCGGGTCGTTGAAGACGGTCAGCGAGATGACGAACTCGTTCCACACCTGGATGAAGGTGAAGACCAGCGCGGTCACCAGCCCCGGGCGCACCACCGGCAGCATGATGCGCAGCATCCGGCGCATCGGCCCGAGCCCCTCCATCATGGCCGCCTCCTCGATCGCGAAGTCGACGCCGGCGAACTGGCCGTTCATGATCCAGGTGACGAAGGCGAGGTTGAACGCCGCGTTGACCACGACGATCGCCCAGTACTGGTTGACCCCGTCGACGTAGACGACCTCCTGGTAGATGCCGACGACCAGGGCGACCGGGGCGAGGACCTGCGTGATCAGCACAAGGTTCAGGAAACCGGTCCTGCCGGTGAACCGGTTGCGAGCGGTGTAGTACGCGGCCGGCACCGCGATCACCATGACCAGCGCGGTCGAGGCGGCCGCGATGATCAGGCTGTTGCGCAGCAACATGGTGAGCGGCAGCACGTCCCACACCTTCACCCAGTTGCTCCACTCCCAGTGCTGCGGCAGGTAGGTGGCGGGCACCGCGTAGAGGTCGGCGCCGTCCTTGAACGAGGCCAGGAACATCACCGCGTACGGGGCCAGGAAGAACGCCGCGACGACCAGCCCGGCAAGCGGCAGCGCCACCGGGCGCACCCGCCGCCACACCCCCCGGTCCGCCCGGCCGGGCGCCACCACCGGGACGGGGCCCGCCGGAGGCCGCCGGCTCCATCGCCGGCCCAGCCGCTCGGTCAGCGCCGCCCAGGCGCGGCCCAGCCACGTCTGCCGTTCCTTGTCACCGTTGACCGCACGCAGGTACAGCAGCACCACGACGATGAGTATCAGGACGTTGAACACCGAAAGCGCGGCTCCCTCCCCGGTGTTCAGCTGCTGCCGGAAAGCGATCTTGTACGCCCAGGTGAGGGTGATGTCCGAGAAGTTCCCCGGGTTGCTCCCGGTGATGACCCAGATCACCGGGAACGAGTTGAACACGTAGATGGTGACCAGGATCGTGGCGATCACCAGGGCCGGGCGGAGCAGCGGCAGGGTGATGTATCGGTATGTCTTCCACGGCCCCGCGCCGTCCAGCTTTCCGGCCTCGTACACCTGCGGATCGATCGCCTGCAACCCGGCCAGCAGAACATAGGTGGTGAACGGGATGGTCACCACGATTCCCACCCCGACCACCGACCAGAAGGCGTACCGGGGATCCTGGTACCAGCCGATCGGCGCGCTGATCACGCCGAGGTCCATCAGGAACCGGTTGACGATCCCGTTGCCGCCTTCGAGCATGTACCGCCACACCGTCGAGGTCATCACCAGCGAGGTCGCCCACGGCACGATCAGCGCCCAGCGCACCAGGCGCCGCCCGAAGAACCGCTTGTTCAGCAGCTGTGCCAGGCCGAGCGCGGCGACGATGGACACGCCGACCACGAGCAGCACCCACACCACCGTGTTGCTCAGGACGTTGACCAGCGCCGGTTCGGCGAGCAGGCGGCGGTAGTTGGCCAGCCCGGCGAACCCGTGGCTCACCCCGGTCTCGTCGGTGAGCTGCAGCGACGTCCACACCATGCGCAGTGCGGGCAGCGTGATCACCGCGATGATGAGCAGAACGCTCGGCGAGATCCAGGCCAGCGACCGCCATGTGCGGTGCCGCATCCTCGGTGTCACGGCTCAGCCGCCGTTGCCCTGCGTCGCCGCGGTCTGGACCTGGTCCAGAACCGACTTGGTGTCCGCACCGGGGGTCAGCGCGGTGCCGAGCTGCGCCTCAAGGGTGCCCTGCGCCTTCGGGAAGCCGGGGTCGGTCGACGGGTAGAACTTCGCGATCGGCAGCAGATCCAGGTACGGCGCGAAATCGGGCTCGTCCTTCAGGGCGGCGGACGCCGTCTTTGTGGTCGGCAGGAAGCCCTGGCTCGTCAGGAAGCGCACGTAGTTGTCGGTCTGGTAGAAGAAGTTCAGGAACTTCGACACGGCCTCCGTGTTGCCCGGGTTCTTGAACGACACCAGATAGTCCTGCACCCCCAGGGTGAACGGCTTGGTGCCCTTGTTCACCGGGATGGGGGCGATGCCGTAGTCGACGGTGGAGTTCCACTGCTTGAACAGGCTGGGAGCGAAGCTCGCACCCATGATCATGCCCGTCTGACCGTTGGCGAACGGCCGGAAGACCCCGTCGGTGCGGTTCGTCTGACCCGGGTTCGGCTGTGTCACCTGGTAGACGTTGGCGAGGCAGCTGAGGAAGTTCAGGCTCTCGACGTTCCGATCGCTGCTGACGCTCCACTGGTCGTTCGACTTCCAGTCGCCGCCGTTGGACCACATCCACAGGGACCACTCGCCCTGGTTCTCCTCGCCGCCCAGCGGCAGGCCGTACCCGGTGTACCCGGCCGCCTTGATCTTCTGCGCCGCGGCCACCAACTCGGCCCAGGTGGCCGGGGGCTTGTCGATCCCGGCCTTGGCGAAGATGTCCTTGTTGTAGAACAGCGCGCGGGTGCTGGCGATCAGAGGCAGGCCGTACTGGCTGCCCTTGTAGAAGCTGTTCTCCTTGAACGACGGGATGAAGTCGTTCCCGACCTCCGGGGAGACCAGTGAGTCGATCGGCTGGAGCAGTCCGTTCGCGGCCCATCCGGAGAACTTGTTCTGGTTGAGGACGTCCGGATACTGCTTGGTCTGGATCATCGTGCTGACCTGCTGGTCGATGTTGTTCCAGTCGATGATCCGGATGTTGACCTTGTATCCCGGGTTGGCCGCCTCGAACTTGCCCGCGAGGTCCTTCCAGTACGCCTCGGTGGTCCCGGTGTAGGCGCCGCCGACGAAGTTGATGGTCTTGCCGCTCGCCGCGGTCTTGGGCAGCCCGGTTCTGAGCGAGGCCTGCTGGACGTGGAGGCTCCGGCCGTCTCCGCCCGGCCGCTTCGGCGACGCGCCGGCGCCGGCCGCCGCCCCACTCGTGATCTTGTCGCAGCTCGCCTGGTCGAGGGCGGCCCCCGAGGCGGAGGGGCCACCCGCCGCACAACCCGTGGCCGCCAGCACCGTGCACGCACTCACCAGCGAGAACAGCTGAGCCCTGCGCCTTACTCTCATGTCACACCGTTTCCTGCTTGAAGCTCTACCTCGCCGGGGGTGGATCAGAGTCGCGAGGTTAGTTAAGGGTAACTACATACCCACCCCTGTCAATAGGTTTCGGTCTGCCGTATTAGATGGTTTAGGTGTCAACACATCAGGTAGATCGTTTGAGTTACGGATCCATGTCGCCCTCACCCGAACCGGTATGTCAGAATCCCGTACATACCTAGTGAGAGCGGTAGTGCGGTGTGGCCACCTAGCGAGACCCCCCGGTTCGGGCAGCCGACCGTCCTGATGACCGCGGTCAAGGCCGGGCGCGTCAACCAGGGCCGGGTACTGCAGGCGCTTCACGACCTCGGTCCGCTGTCCCGGGCCGATCTGGCCCGGTTGACCGGAGTCAGCCGGGCCACCATCGGATCGATCGTGCAGCCCCTCCTTGAGGGAGGGCTGCTCGTGGAGGGCGAACCACAACGCGGCGCCGCCCCCGGCGGCAAGCCTGCCCGTCCGCTGTGGTTCGCTCCGGACAGCCCGCCCCTGGCCGCGGTGCACCTGGTGCCCGGCTGGGTGGAGGCCGCGCTGGTGAGGGCGGACGGCGGGATCCTGGCCGTCGCCAGCGGGCGCTTCCGGGCCACCGCCCCCGCCGCCACGGTGGTCGACTGCGTGGTCGACCAGCTCAACGCGGTCCTCGCGGGAAGCACGGCCCGGGCCCTCGGCGTGGGCATCGCGGTCGGCGGCATCGTCGAGTCGACCAGCGGAACCATCGTCGCCTGCAACCTGATGCCGGAGCTCTCCGGCCTTCCGCTCGGCCCTCTGGTCTCCGAGCGGATCGGCCTGCCGGTCCACCTCGATCTGCACCCCCGGGCCCAGGCCATAGGCGACCGCTGGTCCGGTCCAGGCCGAGGCGAACAGTCCTTCGCCTCCATCTACATCGGTGAGGCGATCGGCGCGGGCCTGTTCCTCAACGGCGCCATCCACTGCGGACCCGCCGGGGCCGGCGGCGAGGTCGGGCACACCGTCGTGGACATCCGTGGACGAACCTGCCGATGCGGCCAGCGCGGCTGCTGGGAGACCGTCGCCACACGCGACTGGCTGCGCGAAGAGGCCGCCCGGCTGCGCCTACCGGCCGCGCGGGCGATGACCACGGCGCTGCTGGCCGGCCTGTCGGCCGCGGGCGACGCCGACGCCAGGGAGTTGTTCGAGCGGTACGCCCACAACATCGCCCTCGGTGTGGTGAACCTGCAGCAGATCCTCGCCCCGGGCCTGTTCATCCTGCACGGCGACGTGACCGCCGGTGGCGAGGCGCTGCGCGGCCGCGTCGAGCGGCAGGCACGCAGCCGCCTTCCCGCGCGGTCGGCGGCCGGACCGCAGATCACCTTCGGCCCCGCTCATGACCGCACCACCCTGCTCGGCGCAGCCGGTCTGGTGCTGTCCCGATCCTTCCCGCTCGTCGGCTGAACCCGCGCCCGGAGGAGGAGCACATGCCAGCGATCACGTGTCACAACGGCCACCGGCGCGAGCCGTATATTGAGGCGGGGGAAAGATCACGCACGACCACGCCCTGCCTGGGCACGCCGCATTGGGTATTCCGTCTGGATCGAGAGGGGCTGTAGCGTGCCGTCGGATTGGACGCGCCCGGAGACACCTGCTCCGCCGCCCCGGCCTTACTCACCGCTGATCTCCCCGAACACGGTCAGCCAGGTGAACCGCGCCCGGGTGCTGCAGGCGCTCTACGACGTCGGCCCGCTGTCCCGCGCCGACCTGGCCCGGCTCACCGAGGTCAGCCGGGCGACGATCGGCTCCATCGTGCAGCCGATGATCGACAGCGAGATGCTGGCCGAGGGCGACCCCCAGCCCAGCAGCGCGGCCGGCGGCAAACCGTCGCGCCCGCTGTGGTTCTCTCCCAACAGCCCTCCCATCGCCGCCGTCCACCTGCTGCCCGGACACGTCGAGACCGCGCTCGTCAGCGCGGGCGGCACGATCCTGACCACGGCGAGACGCGAGTATCCGGCGGACACCCACGACACCGGCCTGGTCGTCGGCGCGGTCGCCGACGCGCTGGAGGAGCTGTTCGCCCCGAACCGGCCGGCCGCCCTCGGCGTGGGCATCGCGGTCGGCGGCATGGTCAACACCGACAGCGGCACCATCGTGCAGGTCAACCTGGCTCCCGGTCTGGCGGGCCTGCCGCTCGGCCCGCTCATCGCCGACCGCACCGGCCTGCCCGTCTACGTCGACCTGCACCCGCGCGTCCAGGCTCTCGGTGACCGCTGGTTCGGGCAGGGACGCGGCCTGTCCACCTTCGCCTCGCTCTACGCCGGAGAGGCGCTCGGCGTGGGACTGGTGCTGAACGGTTCGGTGCACCGCGGGCCCGGCGGCGCGGGCGGCGAGATCGGGCACAGCATCGTGCAGGTCGACGGCCTCCCCTGCCACTGCGGTCAGCGCGGCTGCTGGGAGACCATCGCCACACACCGCTGGTTACGCGAGGAGGCGGCCCGGCTCAATCTGCCCTCGGCGCCCACGTTGACGGTCGGGCCGCTGACCCGCCTCGCCGCCAAGGGCCACCCCGGGGCGGCGCAACTGTTCGACCGGTACGTCGACAACCTCGCCGTCGGCATCACGAACATCCAGCAGATCCTCGCCCCCGGCCTGTTCATCCTGCACGGCGACGTGGTCGCGGGCGGCGAGGCGCTGCGCGGCAAGATCGAGCGGCAGGTACGTCAGCGCACCGCCGCCCATCCGGGCAGCCAGCCGCAGATCGCGTTCTCCGCCCTGCACGACGACTCCACCCTCCTCGGCGCCGCCGGGCTCGTGCTCTCCCACTTCCTCCAGCTCACCCCCTGAGGCGGCCTCCCGGGACCGGACCCACGAGGACGGCCGCGCGCCGTACGGCCCGCGACCGCCGGGAAGCCGTAGGGGGCGCGGACCGTTCGCCGACGCCTCAGCCTCCGAGGGCGGCGAGCAGTTCGTCCTTGGTCATGGAGCCGTAGCCCTCGACGCCCTTCTTCCTGGCCTGTTCGACCAGTTCCTCCTTGGTGCGGCCCTTCGGCCTGGGCGGCTTGGCGAGTTCCTCGGCCTTGGCCTGGCTGAAGGCCCGGCCCATCGCGGCCAGCCTGTCGGCGGAGAGGGCCTTGGCCATGGCGGGGAGGATGTCGCTCTCCTCCTCCTCGACGTGATGCTCGACCGCCTTGACCAGCCGCTCCAGCGCGGTCGTGAACTCCGGCCGGTCGGGGTCGGCCTCCATGAGGGCGGCCAGGAGTTCCTCGGCCTCGTGGTGTTCCCCGATCCCGTGGCGGACCTCGCCGCGCTCACCGGGATCTGCCTTGGCCAGTTCGGGGTAGACCCGGGTCTCCTCGGCTCGGGCGTGCGCGACGAACTTCGCGGCCAGCTCCGCCACCAGGGCGGGCCGGTTCTCCGGCTGGCTCCTCAGCCTCTCGAAGATCGTCTCGACGTCGCGGTGGTCGGCTATGATCAGGTCGATGACGTTCTGGGGCATGTTCGTCTCCTCGGTCTCAGGAACGGGCCCTGGCGGACACCCGGCGATCGGCTTTCTTGATCGCCTCAACCGGCTCCGCCCCTACCCGCCGTCGCCTCCTGAAACCTCCGGAACCCGGCCACGCGGTGTGCTCCTTCAGACAGCGGTCCACGTGCTCCGCCGCGGACTCGGCCGGGTCCGCGGCGGACCGCCGTCTCCTGAGGCCGGACGTACCGGCACCCTCACGGGCCACGTCCCAGGTCGTGACCGGCCGGGGTGCCGGAGTCCGACCGGCCGGGCGGCGCTCAGCCCGTGAGGCGGTCCCAGACCTGGCGGTCACGCTCCGGGGTCCAGATGCCGGGGGCCTGTCCGTCGAGCTCCTCCCAGGCGCGCCAGGTGTCGAAGACCATGGCGTGCTCGAAGACCGGCATGCCGCCGTATACGGGCAGCAGGGCCTCGCGGGCCGCCACGTACGCCTGTTCGACCGTGCCGCCGCCCTCCTTGACCTTCTCCACGGCGGTCATCAGCGTGCTGAGGAAGTCACGGGTCAGCTCGACGGCACGCTGGGAGGCGGCACGGTCATGGGCGATCTCGCCGCGTCCGCCCACCAGGATCTCCACGTCGAGGGCCTTGACCCGGTCGAGCGTGGTGGTCATCCACTCCCGGTGGTAGGCGTCGCCGGTGTAGACGGCCGAGCCGTTCTCCACCAGGTCACCCGCGAAAAGGACCTTCGACTTGGGCACGTAGGCGTAGATGTCACCGGAGGTGTGCGCGTTGCCCGCCCAGGCCAGTTCGACGGTGCCGCGGTCGCCGCCCAGTTCGATCGACATGTGGTCGTCGAAGGTGAGGGTCGGCCAGGTCAGGCCGGGGATGGTCTCGTGACCGGCGAACAGCCTCGGCATCCGGCCGAACTCGACGTCCCAGTCCTCCTTGCCGCGCTCGACGATGAGCCGCCTGGTCTCGGTGTGCGTGATGATCTCCTGCGCGTCGAACCCGGCGGCACCGAGCACGCGTACCGCGTGGTAGTGCGACAGGACCAGGTACCTGACCGGCTTGTCGGTGTGCTGACGCAGCTGCGCGAGCCAGCGCCTGGCCATCACGGGGGTGGCACGGGCCTCGAAACAGACCAGGAAGTCCTCGCCCTCGATGGCGCCCACGTTCGGGTCGCCGCCCGTGGTCAGGGCGTACACGCCGTCGGCGAGGACCTCCAGGATCTCGGGCTTCTCCTCGGTGTCGCCGGTGGAGGCGAATGGCTTGGACACGGTGTGCTCCTTCTTGTCGTGGTGGTTCGTCAGGCGTGCCGGAGGCGGTCCAGCGCGGCGCCGTCCCACAACATCCCGTGGCCGGGACGGTCCGGCGGAGCCGCCACACCACCGCTGACCGGCAGGGTCTCGGCGAGCACCTCGTCGATCAGCGGGAAGTGCTCGACGTAGGCGCAGTTGGGTACGGCCGCCGCCAGGTTGATGTGCAGCTCCGGCAGGAAGTGGGGGGTGAGCACGGCGCCGAACACCTCGGCCACCGCGCTGATCCGCAGCCATTCGGTGACGCCCCCGCACAGCGGCACGTCGGGCTGGAGCACGGACGCGGCGCCCTCGCGCAGGTAGTTCGCGAACTCGTGCCGGCCGTGCAGGTGCTCGCCGACCGCGACGGGGACGCCCTGACGGGCGGCGAGCTGGGCGTGCCCCGCCAGGTCGTCGGAGGGCAGCGGCTCCTCGATCCAGTAGACGCCGAGGTCGTCGAGGCGGCGGCCGAGCCACACCGCGGTGGGCAGGTCGAGCCGCTCGTTGCAGTCGACCATGATCCGCAGGTCGTCGCCGAGCGCCTCGCGTACGGCGCGCACCCGCGCCACGTCCTCCTCGGCGCGGCGGGCGCCCACGCGCAGCTTCACCGCGTCGTAACCTTCGGCGACGTACCGGCGGGAGCCCTCGATCAGCTCGTCCACCGTCATCGCGTGGGTTGAGCGGCCGCTGCCGTACACCGGGACGGTGTCGGTGTGCGCGCCGATGTAACGGTAGAGGGGCAGCTCGGCGCGGCGGGCGCGCAGGTCCCACACGGCGATGTCGGCGGCCGAAAGCGCGGGCAGCGCGACGCCCCTGCCCAGCCTGCGGGTCGCGGCGGTGATCTCGTGCCAGCGGCGCGGCCAGGCGTCGAGGGGGGTGCCCTCGGCCATCTCCTTGACCAGGCCGGTGAGCAGGGCGTACAGGGCTTCGGCGCCGCCGGTCAGCGCGTAGGTGAAGCCGGTGCCCGTGGCGCCCTCGTCGTCGGTGAGGGTGACGTGGAGCAGGTCGACCCGGGTGGCGCCGGAGCCGCCGCGTCCCGCGCCGAGCGGGACGCGCACCCAGGCCGTGCTCAGGTCGGCGATCGTCGGACGGTTCACAGGACCTTTCCAATCCAGCCGATCAGGGCGTCGGCCATGACCGCGGTGAGCTCGGGCTGGCCGTTGAGGTAGTGACGGCCGCCCTCCACCGCGGTGAGTGTCTTGTTGTCGTGCGGCACCGCCTCGTACAGCTGGCGGGCGTGGGAGGGGAAGCACGCCTGGTCGGCGGTGCCGTAGATGACGTGCACGGGGACGTCCACGGTGGCGAGCCGGGCGGGGCCGTCGCCGTTGGAGGTGCGGATGGACCACTGCGACAGCCATGAGCGCAGGCTGGTCAGGTGGCCGAGGGTGGTGGGCCGCAGGTTCGCCTCGTAGGGCTCCCCCCACAGGGTGCCCGGCGCGCGGTCGGACGGGTCGATGGACAGGTCCACGTTACGCGGGTCGGCGCAGGTGGCGTGGATCCTGATGGGCAGGTCGGTGACCCTGCCTCCGGCGCGCTCGGTGAGCGCGTCGAGCCGGGCGACGACCGCGTCGGTGATCCGCTCGTTGCGCGCCCGCTGCGCCTCGCGGTAGCGGGCCAGCCACTCCTCCCCGTACGGCGGGCCGTTGTGCGCGGCGAACATGTCGAGTTCGGGGTCGCGGTCGAAGGGGTCGTCCTCGTCGCGTACCGCGGGGTCGAGCCATTCGACGAGAAGGTTGGCCCGGCCGGGGTGGGCCATCAGCATGACCAGGGCGTCGGCGGGCGGCAGGTGGGCCTTGGTCAGGTCGGGGCCGCCGCCGTATGGCGCGGAGGTGATGGTGGCGTTGCGCGCCTGCTCCTGGTAGAGGGCGACGAGCCCGCCGCCGCCGGAGTTGCCGACGAGGACGACCTTCTCGTACCCCTCGGCGCGCAGGTGGCCGACGACGGAGGCGATGTCGAGTACGCAGTTCTCCAGCAGCAGCACCGAGTCGTTGCCGAGGTAGCGGGTCGTCATGGCCACCGCGTCGACCCCGCGCTCGGCCCACGCCCCGAGCGCGTAGTGCCCGAGGAAGTTGGAGGAGGGGTGGACCACCACCACGGCGGTGTCGGCGCGCCGGCCGGGGTTCGCGCGGACCCGGGAGCACCACAGCACTCCCGCCATCCGGGCCACGCCCGAGTAGACCTCCGAGGCCGCGGCCGCCGTCCCGATGGGAACGGTGAGCAGCTCCCGCTCAGCCATGTCCTGACCACCTCACCCGCGTTCGATTAACGGTTACTGTCACCATATATCGGTATCGCTCACCCTAGCGCACACCCTCACGTCTTGACAGGGGCGCGACCGGGTTCCGAGGATGCACGTAACCGAAGTGCACAAAAAACGAACATCGCAACCGAATAACGGTCAAGGAGTTGGCGCCGGTGCAATCGCTCAACGAGATCCTCGCGGCCAAGGCCGCATCGGTCCAACGGCCCGAGGAGGCCAAACGCGCCATCAACGAGGCGTTCGCCGAGATCGAGGCCGCCGGCCTCGTCCCCGGGGTGAAGGTCGGAGAGCAGGCGCCCGACTTCACGCTGCCCAACGCGGTGGGAGCCAAGGTACGGCTCCGCGACCGGCTCGCCGAGGGACCGGTCGTCCTGATCTTCTATCGCGGTTCATGGTGCCCGTACTGCAACCTTGAGCTGGCCGCCTACCAGGCGGCCCTGCCCGAGTTCCGTGAGGCGGGGGCACGGCTGGTGGCGGTGAGCCCGCAGCTGCCCGACGACGCGCTGTCGATGCAGGAGAGGCACGACCTGGCCTACGACGTGCTCTCCGACGCCGACCAGGAGGTCATGACCGCCTACCGGGTGCGGTTCGAGCTGCCCGAGGAGATCAAACCGCACCTGCTGGACGTCACCGCGGCGGCGCTGGCCCGTCAGCAGCCCGACGGCCGCTGGAGCCTTCCCGTGCCCGCCACGTTCGTGCTCGACCCCTCCGGCGTGGTGCGGGCCCGGCACGTGACGATGAACTACCGGACACGGATGGAGCCCGCCGACGCCCTGCGGGCCGTGCGCGAGATCCGCGCGTCCGCCGGCTGATCACCTCCCCTCCCCCGGGGCGGTGAGACGGCCGTTTCACCGCCCCGCATCATTCCTGTTGCCGTTCGGCCACCCTCTTGACACACCAGATGGGCCACAGCACGATAGTCGAACGGTTTAACCGAATATCGGTTGCGGGCCGTTCTCTCCCCATCGACCACAACGTGATCTCTACTGCCTGCGGCCACGCGTTTCCGACGGACGCGGACCCGTACCGGCACGAAAGGGGACGCATGCCATCCCACACGCTCCGCATGGCCGCCGCGCTGGGCGCCGCGGCTCTCGCCATCACCACCGTGACCGCCTGTTCCACCAAGGCGCAGACCAGTTCCGACACCTCCGGTGGCATGCCCACGGGGCCTGGTGTGGACGGCTCCACGATCAACCTGGGTCTGCTCACCGACGTCACCGGCCCGTTCGCCGCGATCGACAAGCAGCAGAACCTGGGCGTGAAACTCTACTGGGACGCCAAGAACGCCGCGGGCGGCGTCTGTGACGGCCGCAAGGTCAACCTGGTGACCCGGGACCACGGATACGACCCGCAGAAGGCGGTGTCCCTGTACTCCGACCTGTCGCAGCAGGTCCTCGCCCTGCAGATCACCGTCGGCTCGCCCACCACGCTCGCCGTACTGCCCAAGCTGGAGCAGGACCGCATGCTCGCGGTGTCCATGGGCTGGTCCCCCAGCGTCAAGGACAGCGAATCGATCATCATCCCCGGCACCACGTACGACATCGAGATGGTGAACGCGGTCGACTACCTGATCGAGCAGAAGAAGCTCGCCAAGGGCGACAAGATCGGTTACATCCACCTCAAGGGCGACTACGGCGAGCCCGGCCTGGCGGGGGCCACCTTCGCCGCCGAGGCCAACGGCATCTCCGTGGTCAGCCAGCAGATCGACCCGACGGTCAGCGACCTCTCCGGGCAGGTCAAGCAGATGGCCGGGGAGGGCGTCAAGGCGCTGTTCCTGAGCGCGTCAGGACGGCAGGTCTCCTCCGCGGTGGCCGTCGCCGACGTGGAGGGCCTGGACGTGCCGATCGTGGCGGCCTCCCCCGGCTTTTCCCCCGAGTCGCTGACCACCGGCGCGGGAGCGGCCATGGAGAAGAACATGCTCGTGGTCAGCTCCGCCGCGCCGTTCGCCGGCGAGGGCCCCGGCCCCGAGCAGGTCAGGAACCTGTACGCGAAGTCCGGCGAGAAGTCGATCACACCCAGCCTGTGGGTGACGCTCGGCTACGCGGCGTCGAGCGTGATGGACCAGGCCATCACCCAGGCGTGCGAGAACAAGGACCTCACCAGGGAGGGCCTGGCCAAGGCCTTCCGGCAGAAGGGCGTCTACGACACCCAGCAGACCACCGTGCCGCTGGACTTCTCCAAGCCGGGCGTCTCGCCGTCCACCAAGACCTTCGTCATGAAGCCGTCCAAGAGCGCCGAGGGCGGGCTGGAACTGGTCCAGAGCGGCTACACCGGTCCGGACACGGCGAAGTTCCAGGCGCGATGACCGCTCGGGCCACAGACGATCCGCTGCTCTCGGTGCGCGGCCTCGGGGTCCGCTACGGGGACGCGGTGACCGCCCTGCGGGACGTCAGCGTGGACGTCCCGCACGGCGGCATCGTGGCGGTGCTCGGCAGCAACGGCGCGGGAAAGTCCACGCTGCTGCGCGCCGTCTCCGGAGTGCTGGCCGGCCAGGCCGGCCGGATGACCGGCGGTGAGATCACGTTCGCCGGCGCCCGCATCGACGGTGTGGGCGCCGAGCGCCGGGTCAAGTCCGGCATCGTGCAGGTCCCCGAGGGACGTCGTGTGTTCGGCCGCCTGACCGTCGAGGAGAACCTGCGCGCGGGCAGGTACGGCAACCCGAAGGGCAGGCGGCCCGGCGACCTGGAACGGGTGTACGAGCTGTTCCCCGTGCTCGGCGAGCGCAGGGGGCAGACCGCGGGCCTGTTGTCCGGCGGCGAGCAGCAGATGCTGGCCATCGGGCGGGCCCTGATGGCCGAGCCCCGGCTGCTGCTCCTGGACGAGCCGTCCCTGGGACTCGCACCCAAGATCATCGACAGGATCGTGGACCTGCTGCGCGAGATCCACAGGCAGGGCACGGCGATGCTCGTCGTCGAGCAGAACGCGGCGGTGGCACTGGAGCTCGCCGACCACGCGTACGTGCTCGCCGTGGGCGAGGTGGCGATCGAGGGCCCGGCCGAACGCCTGCGCGGCGACGACCGGGTGCGCCGCCTGTACCTGGGAGGAGAGCCCGACGAGGAGGACGCGGCCACGATTCCCGCCGAAGCACAGGGAGGGACGGCATGACGGCACCCGGAGCCCGCCTGCAGGTCAGCGACGTCACCGTCAGGTTCGCCGGGGTGACGGCGCTCGACGGGGTCACCTTCACCGCCGAACCCGGCACGATCCACGCGGTGATCGGCCCGAACGGAGCGGGCAAGTCGTCCCTGTTCAACGTGCTGTCCGGGATCTACAAACCCGCCCGGGGCAGCGTGCTCGTGGACGGCGGCGAACTGGTCGGGCTCGCCCCGCATCGGGTCACCGGCCTGGGAGTCGGCCGGGCGTTCCAGAACGCGTCCATGTTCGCGGGGCTGACCGTGGAGGAGAACCTGCTGCTCGGCCGGCACCGGCTGGGCAGGGGCGGGGTGTTCGGCGCCGGGCTGCGCCTTCCCCATGCCCGCCGCTCCGAGCGGGAGGCCAGGGCCAAGGTACGCGAGGTCGCCGAGTTCCTCGGGGTCGACCACCTGCTCGCGCTGCCCGCGGCCGAACTCCCCTACGGCGAGGCCAAGCGGGTGGACATCGCACGCGCCCTGGCCACCGAGCCGCGGCTGCTGCTGCTCGACGAACCGGCGGCCGGCATGCACACGCACGAGAAGATCGCCGTCCGCGACACCATCCGCAGGATCGCCGCCGAACAGCGGATCACGGTCCTGCTGGTCGAGCACGACATGGGGCTGGTGATGGGCATCTCCGAGCAGGTCACCGTGCTCGACTTCGGTCAGGTCGTGCTCACCGGGCCGCCCGACCAGGTGACCGCGCACGAGGCGGTCATCGCCGCCTACCTCGGCAGGGCCGCAGAAAAGGAACGTTCCGAGTCCGAGCCGCCATCCTAGGAGCCGGTTTCATGGCACAACTTCTCTCGATGCTGGTGGAGGGCGCGTCACTCGGTGCCGTGTACGCGCTCGTCGCCCTGGGCATCGTCGTCGTCTACAAGTCCTCCAGCGTGGTCAACTTCGCCCAGCCGAGCCTGCTGATGTTCGGCACGTACGTGCTGGCCAGCGCGTACACCCTGCACGGGCTGTCGTTCTGGGTGGCGCTCCCGCTGGGCGTGGCCGCGGCCGCGGTCCTGGCCGTGCTGATCGACCGCCTGCTGGTCAGCAGGTTCCGCAAGACGCACGCGGTGGTCGCGGCGAGCATCATGACCATCGGCCTCGACGTGGTGCTGCTGACCGAGACCGACCGGCGGATCGGCTCGCAGATCCTCACCACCGGTGACCCGTGGGGCAACGCCGTGGTGCGGTTCCTGGGCATCGGCGTCGCCGAGGCGCGGATCGCCGCGCTGGTCGTCGGCGCGCTGCTGCTGGTGCTCTTCCAGCTGTGGCTGCACCGCAGCGACTTCGGCGTGGCGATGCGGGCCACCGCTGAGGACCCGGAGACGGCGTCCCTGATGGGCATCCGGCTCGGCCGGGTCTCGGCCACGGCGTGGGCCGTGGCCGGTGCCCTGGCCGTGTGCGCGGGGCTGTTCATCGTGGCCTATCCGAGCCCGGGCCTGGACACCTCGGTCGAGGCCGTGGCGCTGCGCGCGCTGCCCGCCGCGATCATCGGTGGCCTGGACTCCACCACCGGCGCCATCGCCGGAGGGCTGCTGGTCGGGCTGAGCGAGGTCCTGGTCCGCGGGTACGGAGAGTACCTGACGTTCCTCGGCCAGGGGTTCGAGGAGGCCGCGCCGTACGTGTTGATGCTGGTGGTGCTGCTGATCAGGCCCGCCGGGCTGTTCGGGATACGGGAGGCCGTCCGTGTTTAAGCCGGCGAACACATCAGAGGAGACACGGCGCGGTGCGCGCGCGGGGGTCCGGTGGCGCACGCCGGTCGCGGTCGTGGCGGGCGTCGTCCTGCTCGCCATCCCGCTGTACGCCGACCGGTTCTGGCTCAATCTGGGCTCCTTCGCCTTCGCCGCCGCCATCGGCGCGGTCGGGCTGATGATCCTGGTCGGCCGGGTCGGTCAGCTCTCCCTCGCGCACTCGTTCTTCCTGGCCGTGGGCGCCTACGGGTACATCTGGCTCGGCTCACCGGCGAAGGAGGGCTCCTGGGGGCTCGGCCTGCCCAGCCTGCCCGCCGCGGTGATCGCGGTGGCGCTGGCAGGACTGGCGGGGCTGGCCTTCAGCCCGCTGGCCGGCCGGCTGAAGGGCATCTACCTGGGGGTCGCGTCGCTGGCGCTGGTGTTCATCGGCCAGCACGTGCTGTTCACCGCCGAGCCGCTCACCGGTGGTTACAACGGGCGTAACGTGCCCGAGCTGACCGTCGGCTCGTTCCAGGTGCTCGGCGCCGAGCCCGAGCTCTCGCTGCTCGGGGTGCCGCTGCGCCAGGCCGAGCGCGGGTGGTACGTCACCCTGATCATCCTGGTGCTGACCACGGTGTTCGCCGTGCTGGTACTGCGCAGCCGGGTGGGCAGGGCGTTCGCCGCGGTCCGCGACGGCGAGGTGCACGCGGCGGCGCTCGGCGTGCGGGTGGCGTGGTACCGGTCGGTCGCCTTCACCCTGTCGAGTGTGTACGCGGGACTCGCCGGCGTGCTGCTGGCCCTGCTGTTCCAGCGGGTGGTGCCCGAGTACTGGGACCTGTTCCTGTCGCTGGAGTACCTGGCGATGGTCGTGATCGGCGGGCAGGCGTCGGTGGCGGGAGCCATCGCGGGCGCGGCGTTCGTGTCCTCGCTGCCGCTGCTCCTGCAGCGCTACAGCGACGCGATCCCGGGCATGGGCGGCGCGGTGTCCGACTTCGGGCCCGCCTACGTCGCGCAGATCATGTACGGCGGGCTGATCGTGGTCATCCTGTTCTACGAGCCCAGAGGGCTGGCCGCGCTGGCCACCCGGGCGCGTAAGGCGCTGACGTCCCGCCGTCCCGTCCCGGCCGACCACGCGGCGCCGTCGTGACGGCCCTCATGGGCCCGTCATGACGCCCTCATGACGGGCCCATGGGGGCATCATGACCGCCTTCCCGCTCAGAAGGGCCCCGCGACGTGGTCGCGGGGCCCTTCTGAGCGGGAAGGCGGGCGTTTCACCCGCCGACGTCGACGCCGGCGCCGCGGGCCCACGACCAGGCGTAGCCGGGGTCCTCCGCCTCGTCGAGGTGGGGGCCGAGGTCGAGCGGTTTGAAGGTGTCCACCATGACCGCGTACTCCTCGGTCCTGGTCACCGTCATGCTCTTCTCCGCGCTGCCCGGCTGCGGGCCGTGGATGTAACCGGCGGGGTGCAGGGAGATGGACCCCATGCCGACGCCCGTGCCCGCACGGCTCATGAAGTCACCGCCGCAGTAGAACAGCACCTCGTCGGAGTCCACGTTGGCGTGGTTGTAGGGGACCTTCACCGCGTCCGGGTGGTAGTCGTACATGCGCGGCACGAAGGAGCAGATGACGAAGCCCGGCCCTTCGAAGGTGATGTAGGTGGGCGGCGGCAGGTGCAGCGCGCCGGTCGAGGGGGTGAAGTCACGGATGGACAGCGCGTAGGGGTAGTTGTAGCCGTCCCAGCCGACCACGTCGAAGGGGTGGTAGGCGTAGGTGTAGCGGGTGACGCCACGCCGGTGCCTGACGTACACCTCGGCCGGTCCGTCGGCGGAGGTCAGCTCCTCGGGGCCGCGGATGTCCCGCTCGTTGTACGGCGAGCCGTCCAGGAACTGCCCGAACGGCGACATGAACCGCTTGGGCGGCCTGATGTGCCCGCCGCCGGACGCGGTCACCACGAACAGCCGTAGCTCGCCGCCGAGCAGCCGCCAGCGGTGCGTCGTGGAGGTGGGGATGACGACGTAGTCGCCGTCGCCGACCTCCATCCGGCCGTAGGGGGACTCCAGCACGGCCGAACCCGCCTCAATGTAGACGAGCTCGTCGCCGACCGCGTTGCGGTACAGGGGGCTGTCGGCGTCGGCGGCGACGTAGGAGATCGTCAGGTCGGAGTTGCCCATCAGGACCCGCCGGCCCAGGATCGGGTCCCCGCCCGGCTCGAAGGCGTGGGTGCGCAGGTGCCGTGGCAGCAGCGGATCGTTGGGCCGCATCGGCCCGCCGTCGTCGGCATGGCTCTCCGCCGCGGTGATGGCGGTCGGGATCCTGCGGTGGTACAGGAACGACTGGGTCCAGCTGAACCCCTCCTCGCCCTGCATCTCCTCGTGGTAGAGGGCGCCGTCGGCGCCGCGGAACTGGGAGTGCCGTTTACGTGGCACCTCGCCAAGACGCCTGTAGTAGACCATGCCCACCTCAATCCGGGGTCGAGCCCTGCGCTCTGTTGGCGTTCTATTATCGGTTACATAGACCGTATATCGGCGATCCTTGCGCACGGACAGAGGGTTGTCAATCGCCCGGACATGCGAAAGGCCCCGGTGCCCGCTCGGGGCTCCGGGGCCGTCGCGCCTGCGTCAGGGCAGGCCGGAGGTCAGGTCAGGCCGAGTGCGATGCGCCCCGCCAGGGCGATCACCTCGCCGGCCAGAACCTTCTCGTCGTGCTTGCGCTCCTTCGGGATCACCACACCGACACTGGCGTCACACCAGCCGTTGACCACGATCGGGGCGGCGATGCCGGTGAAGTTGGGGACCAGTTCGCCGGTGGTGACGACGTACCCCCGGCTTCGCCCGTGGCTGACCTTGTCGCTCTCGCCGGGCTCGGGGGGACGCCCGGCCAGGATGGCGATACCGGTGGCGGCGGTGCCCAGCGGATGCCGGGAGCCGGTGCGCAGGCCGATGTGGAAACTGGCCCGCTTGGGCTCGACCGAGGCCAGGGTGACGGCCCCGTCCCCGTCGGCGACATGCATGACGGCGGTGGCGTCGAGCCGCTCGGCGATCTCGGTGAGCAACGGCCCCGCGACCACCATGAGATTCTGTGAGACCTGGCGCGCCAGGGTGAACAGCCCCATGCCCAGCAGGTAACGTCCCTCACGGTTGCGCCGGACGAATCCACGGTGCAGCAGGGTCGCCAGCAGGCGGGCGGCGATGGAGCGGTGGACGCCGAGCCGGGCGGCGGCCTCGGTCGGCGACAACCCCTGGTCCACCTCCGCGAGGATCTCCAGCAGGCGCAGCCCCCGATCGAGCGTTTGCGCGATTTCGCCAGATCTGGCCGGTTCCTCGGTCACGGTCTCACTCCTAGTCGAAAATCGGGCTACACGAGCGATTATCGCGCCTCCCCCGCTCGCACGCCAACATCGATTCGCGTCGCATCCCGTCGCCCCTCTTGAAGTCCCGCCGCAAACAGGGCAATCTATGACCAATATACGGTCGCAGTAACCGGATATCGGTCACTTCGGAGGTGGCGATGGCTCTGCCGGACAGCTCAGGTTCTTTCCCGCACGTGGTGATCGTGGGCGCGGGGCCCGTGGGCATGGCCACCGCGATCCTGCTCGCCAGGCAGAACGTGCGCTCGGTGGTGCTGGAACGCCGTGACCAGCCGAGCTGCCGGCAGTCCAGAGCCGTCACCGTGCAACGCGACATCCTCGCGCTGTACGACCGTCTCGGCGTGGCCGACGAGATCGTCAACGACGGGATGAGCTGGTCGCTGGGCCGCACATACTACGGCGACAAGGAGATACTCCAGCTCAGGTTCCCGCCGCACGGCGAGGAGATCTACCCGCCGTTCGTGAACTTCCCGCAGTTCCGCATCGAGGAGATGCTCCACGACGCGGCGCTCGCGACCGGTCTGGTGGACATCCGGCTGGAGCGCACGGTCACCGGCTTCGAGCAGGACGACTCAGGCGTGCGGGTCACGGCAGACGGCCCCGAAGGACCGGAGACCCACACCGGCGCCTACCTCGTCGCGGCCGACGGCATCGGCAGCGGCGTACGGCGCCGCCTGGGCATCACCTTCGACGGCTGGCAGACCAAAGGACGCTTCCTCGTCGCCGACTTCGAGGCCGAACTGCCGTTCAGGCGGGAGCGGCGGCTGTGGTTCAACCCGCCCTTCTATCCCGAGGGGATCGTGCTCATGCACGGGGTGAGCCGGCGACTGTGGCGGCTGGACTGGCAGATCCCGCTGGACGCCGACGCCGACGTCCTCACCGAGCCCGAGCGGGTGCGGGCGCGGATCGCCACCGTGATCGGCGACCACCCGGTGAAGGTGGTCCGCAGCAACACCTACACCTTCCAGCAGTGCAGGGCCTCGGCCTTCCGCAGCGGCCGCGCGTTCCTGGTGGGCGACGCGGCGCACGTCGTCTCGCCGTTCGGCGCCCGCGGCATGAACAGCGGCATGGAGGACGCGGAGAACCTGGCCTGGAAGCTCGGCCTCGTGCTCAACGGCAAGGCGGGGCACGCGCTCCTGGACAGCTACGAGACCGAGCGGGCGGCGGCGGCCGACCACAACCTGGAGCTGACCGGGGCCTCCATGAAGTTCATGACCCCCGACGGCGAGCCGGGCCGCCGCGAGCGCGACGCCGCGCTCGCGGCCGCCGCCGACGACCCCGGTCAGGCCCACCGGGTGGACAGCGGCAGGCTGTACGAACCCTTCCCCTACTACGACTCGCCGCTGACCGCGCCGACCGTCCTGTCCTCTCCCCGGGTACGGCCGGGTGCGCCGCTGCCCGACCTGCGCTGCGCCGAGGGCGGCCGCGCGACCACGCTGCGCGCCATCACGGCGGGGTCGCTGACCCTGCTCGCCGTACCCGGTCGCGACGGCCTCACCCCCGGGCTGAGCGCCGCGCTCGACGCCGTCCCCGCCCCCGCCTGGGTCCGGCGCCGCGTCCTGGCCCCCGCGCCCGCGGGCCCCGGCACGCTCACCGTGCTGTCCGACAAGATGTGGGACATCTACGCCGGCGAGCAGGATGTCGTCTACCTCGTGCGCCCCGACTGCTACGTGGCGGCCGTCGTCCCGCTGGACGGCACCCCCGTCGACTTCGGCGCGCTGACCGCCGAGGCGTCCAACGCCGCCGGCTGACCACCATCCCGCCCCAACAAGGAGCAGCACCATGATCGACAGCAGCGCCGTCGTCGAGACCTCCCGGGTGAGCGTCGAGGCCGCGCCCGGACGCACCAAGCTGGTCACCGTTCCCCTGGACGGGCAGGTGCCCATGGGCATGCACGGCGGCGTGGCCGAACACTACAAGGTGCCGCTCGACACCATCGAGCCGCACGCCACCACCCTGGACTACCTGGTCGGCGCCACCGCGGGATGCCTGACCGGCACCCTGTCCGGCATGCTCGGACAGCTCGGCCAGCCGACCACCGACGGCGCGCTGACGTCCGAGGCCGAGGGGACCATCGTCAACGACGGCGGGGTGCTGCGGATCGCCGCCGTCCACGTGCGTTACCGGGTACGCCTGGCCGAGGGGGTGGACCCCGCCGAGGTGGCACGCGCCCACGACCGGCACACCCGGCACTGCCCCATCGCGCGAACCATCGGCGGCTGCGTGGAGATCACCACCACCCTGGAGACCGTCTGAGCCCACCTCTCCCTCCGGATCCCGGGCCGCCGGGCGGCGGCGCCGGGCCTGCGGAGCGGCGGATGGACGGAGTGCCGTTACCCTCCCGACCTGGGGTTCCAGACCACTGTGCGGACCGCCCCGTGCCGGTCGCCACGTGCGTCTCGCGTTGAGCACGTCGTGTGACGGGCGCCAGGCGGGGTAGCGCATCTGTCGTCCCCATGTCGCGTCCTCCTGGAGGGAGCCGCCGGTACGACCGACCGGATCACCGACCCGTGGGGGGCGCGTACTCCGTACGGCCCTCCTGGCGCGGCCGAGCGGATCGCCGCCTCGCTTCCCGAGGGCGTGCGCGCCCTGCTGCCCGGCGATCCGGGCCGGCACAGTGCCTGGCCGGTGCGGGTGGACGCCTTCCTTGAGGAGGGCGTCCAGGAGAAGGACGTCGAGAAGTGGGTGCAGGCCGCCTCGATCCTGCACTCCAACGGCGACGCGATGGACATCGCCGTCGCCGGAGGCCGGATCGTCGGAGTACGCGGCCGGGCGGGCGACAGGGTCAACCACGGGCGGCTCGACCCCAAGGACCTGTACGGCTGGCAGGCCGCAAACAGCCCCGACCGGCTCACACGTCCCCTGGTACGTGAGGGCGACCGGCTGGTCGAGACGGACTGGGACACCGCGATGGGGCGGATCGTCGCCCGCTCAAGGGAACTGCTCGACGGACCGGGTGGCTGGGGCCACTTCGGCTTCCACACCAGTGGCCAGCTGTTCCTGGAGGAGTACTACACCCTGGGCGTGATCGGCAAGGCCGGGATCGGCACACCGCACATGGACGGCAACACCCGGCTGTGCACGGCGACCGCCGCCGCGGCGCTGAAGGAGAGCTTCGGCACCGACGGGCAGCCCGGCTCCTACACCGACGTCGACCACTGCGACGCGATCGCGCTGTGGGGGCACAACGTGGCCGAGACGCAGACGGTGCTGTGGATGCGGATGCTGGACCGGCGCCGTGGCCCCCGGCCCCCGGCCATGATCGCCGTCGACCCTCGGGAGACGCCGGTGGCGCGGGAGGCCGACGTGCACCTGGCGGTACGGCCCGGCACGAACATGGCGCTGATGAACGCCCTGATCCACCGGCTGATCGACAAGGGGTGGTACGACGAGGAGTACGTCCGCTCGCACACGATCGGATTCGAGGAGCTGTGCCGGGTCGTGCGGGACTGCCCGCCCGGATGGGCGGCGGAGATCTGCGACGTGCCGGTGCGCTCCATCGAGCACGCCGCGGAGATCCTGGGGTCCTCCAGGAGGCTGCTGTCGACGGTGCTGCAGGGCTTCTACCAGTCCAACCAGGCCACCGCCGCCGCCTGCCAGGTCAACAACATCCATCTGCTGCGCGGCATGCTGGGCCGCCCCGGAGCGGGGCTCTACCAGATGAACGGCCAGCCGACCGCGCAGAACACCCGCGAGACCGGGGCCGACGGCGACCTGCCCGGGATGCGCAACTGGGACAATCCCCAGCACGTTCGGCAGCTCGCCGAACTGTGGAACGTCGAGCCCTCGGTCATCCCGCACTGGGCTCCCCCGACGCACGCCATGCAGGTCTTCCGCTACGCCGAACAGGGCTCGATCAAGCTGCTGTGGGTCTCGGCGACCAATCCCGCCGTCTCCCTGCCCGACCTGGCGCGCGTCCGCCGGATCCTCTCCAGGGAGGACCTGTTCCTCGTCGTGCAGGACATCTTCCTGACGGAGACCGCGATGCTGGCCGACGTGGTGCTGCCCGCGGCCACCTGGGGGGAGAAACAGGGCACGTTCACCAGCGTCGACCGTACCGTCCACCTGGCCGACAAGGCGGTGGAGCCGCCCGGCGAGGCCCGCTCCGACCTGGACATCTTCCTCGACTACGCCCGCCGGATGGACTTCCGCGACAAGGACGGCGCGCCGTTGGTCAAATGGCACGATCCCGAGTCGGCGTTCGAGGCGTGGAAGGCGTGCTCGGCCGGGCGTCCGTGCGACTACACCGGCATCACCTACGAGCTGCTGCGCGGCGGAAGCGGTGTCCAGTGGCCGTGCACGCCCTCGGCTCCGCGCGGCACCGAAAGGCTCTACACCGGCGGGCGCTTCAACACCGACCCCGGCTACTGCGAGGACTACGGGCACGACCTGCTCACCGGCGCCGCCTACGACGAGGAACGCCACCGGGCCATGGAACCGCGGGGGCGGGCGTTCCTGCGGGCCGCGCCGTACCAGCCCTCCCCCGAGGTGACGAGCGAGGAGCATCCGACGCTGCTGACCACCGGCCGCACCGTCTATCACTTCCACACCCGCACCAAGACCGCCCGCGCGCCCCAGCTGAACGACGCCGCCCCCGAATGCTGGGTGGAGATCGCCCCCGGTGACGCCGCCGCGCTGGGGGTGGCCGAGGGGGACCTGGTTCGTGTGGAGTCTCCCCGGGGGGCGCTGGAGGCCAGGGCCAGGGTGTGCGGGACCCGTCCCGGGGTGGTGTTCGTGCCGTTCCACTACGGCTACTGGGACCGTGGCGAGCCCGGCCCCGGCGGGGAGGCCCCCCGCGCGGCCAACGAGCTGACGCTCACCGGCTGGGACCCTGTGTCCAAGCAGCCGATCTTCAAGGTCGCCGCGGTCCGGGTGACCAGGGTCTCCTCCGGGGGCGGGGTGCCTTCCGCCGCCCCCACCGTCGGCGTCGTCCCCGCCGACCCACGGGTCCCGGCCACGAGGGGCGGGCCCGCCGCGCAGGTCCGCGAACGCGTCGAGGAGGCGTGACATGCACCTGGCGCACTATCTTGGGTTGCTGCACAGGTCGCAGACCGAGCTGGCGGACGCCTTCCGCGAGGTCGGGCGGGGCCATCGTGACGAGCCCGACGTCCATCACGTCTGCGAGCGGCTGGCCGGGCAGTGCGACGAGCACGCCCGCAGGCTGGCGCCCTTCGCCCGGCGTTACTCCGAGAAGGCTCCCGACGAGCCCGAGAGACTGCACGCCACCCTGTTCTCCGGCACCCGCACCGGCGGCCTGGGACTGCTGCGCGACCTGCACGACCTTTACCTCATGGCCGCCGAGTGCGACATCTCCTGGACCCTGATCGGTCAGGCCGCGCAGGGGGCGCGGGACGAGGACCTGCTCGGCGTCGTCGAGGTCTGCGAGAAGGAGACCGCCGTCCAGCTGCTGTGGCTGCGCACCCGCATGAAGCAGGCCGCCCCCCAGGCCCTGGTGGTCGCCTCGTGAGCGGCCTACCGCCGCGCCGCTCCGCCCGCGTCCTGGGAGGACTCGCTTCGTGACGCCGGTTCCGGAGTCCTCCCCCGCACGGTGGGCCGCCGCGTGCGCAGCGCGTGGAGCAGGCGGGCGGACGCGCCGCCGTTCTCGGCCGCGAGTACGGCCAGCAGCATGAGCGCCGCGCCGGACCATCCGACGACGGTCAGCCGGTCACCGGCGAGCCAGAAGCCGAACAGCCCCGCGAAGACGGGTTCGGTGGTCAGGAGCAGGGACGTGCGCACCGGTGAGGTGTGCCGCTGCGCGTAGGACTGGACGAAGTAGGCCAGGGCGCTGGCCACCACCGCGGTGAAGGCGATGGCCCACCAGGTGTCGGTGGCCGTCGGTGTGACAAGCCCGCCGGTGGCCGAGGCGACCGCGAGCGCGGCGATCCCGCAGACGCCCAGCTGCACGACGACCATGGAACCCACGGGAAAACGGCGGACGGTCCTGTCCGTGACGATGATGTGCGCGGCGAAGCCCAGGCTGCAGCCCAGCGTGAGGGCGTCGCCGACCGGGCTCCAGGCGCCGCCGAACCCCGACAGGAGCAGAAGCCCGCACGCGGCCAGGGCGATGCACACCCACACCCGGCCGCTGACCGCCTGGCGCAGCACGAGCCAGGCGAGGATCGGGGTGAAGACCACGGACAGGCCGGTGATGAATCCGGAGTTGGACGCGGTCGTGTAGGCCAGTCCGACGGTCTGGAGACCGTACCCGGCCGTGAGAAGGGCCCCCAGCGTGAGACCGGCCCGCCAGCCGGCCGCCGGTAGCCGCCGCAGGTCCCTGCCGTAGGGCACCAGCAGTACGGCCGCCGCCGACAGGAACCGGAGCGCGATGAACGACCACGGCGGAACGTCCCGGATGGCGTCCTGGGTCACGGTGAACGTCAGGCCGAAACAGAGGGCGACGCCGACGAGCCCGAGCTCGGCGACACGTCTGCTCCGTGTCCCGGCCTGACCGCCGCTGGGGGTTCTCACGTGGCTGAATTCCTTCGTCTTGCTGAGCCTGCCAGGGGATCTCCGGGGCTTCGCCCCAGCAGTGGATCATGCCAGGCGGCTCTCGCTCCGGCGGCCCGGTCCAGGGCGCGCGAGCCGCGGACGAGCCGGGACGGCGCGCCCCGGCGGCCGGACCCCGCGACGTCAGTAGGTCGAGAGCAGATGATGCAGGACACGCACGCCGAAGCGGAGCGCGGACTCGGGAACACGTTCGTCCACCCCGTGGAACATGGCGGCGAAGTCCATCTCCGGCGGGAGCCGCAGAGGGACGAACCCGTACCCGTGGATCCCCATCCGATGGAAGGTCCTGTTGTCGGTCCCCGCGGACAGGCAGTAGGGCACGACGCGCCCCTGTGGATCCTCGGTCCTGAGCGCGCCCAGCATGGCCTCGACCAGCGGGGTGTCGAACGGAGCCTCCACCGCCTCCTCGAAGTCGATGCGCTCACTGGACACCCGGGGCCCGGCCAGCCGGTGGAGCGTGTCGAGGAAGTCGTCCTTCAGCCCCGGAAGGAAACGCCCGTCGATCTCGGCGACGGCCAGTTCGGGCACGACGTTCGTGGCGTACCCGGCGTGGAACTGTGTCGGATTGGCCACGTGGCGCAGCGAGGCCCCGATGAAACGGGCCGTCGGCCCGAGTTTGCCGAGGACACCGTCGATGTCGTCCTCATCGAACGGCACGCCGCAGGCGTGGCAGATCTCCTTGAGCATGCGGAGGGTCGTGGGGGTCAGCCGCTGCGGCCAGTGGTGGGCGCCGATCCGGCTCACGGCCGCCGCCAGCTCCGTCACCGAGTTGTCCGGGTGGATCATGGAGCCGTGACCCGCCTGGCCCTCGGCGCGCATGCGAATCCACGCCAGCCCCTTCTGCGCCGTCTCCACCAGGTAGAGCCGCAGGTCGGGGGCGATCGAGACGGAGTAACCGCCGACTTCGCCGATGGCCTCCGCGCATCCCTCGAACAGTTCCGGGTGCTCGCGCACCAGGAACCGTGCGCCGTGGTCCCCGCCGGCCTCCTCGTCGGCCAGCCAGACGAAGACCAGGTCCCGCCGCGGCCGGATTCCCCTGCGCACCATGTCGCGCACGACGGCGACCATCATCGCGTCCATGTGTTTCATGTCGACGGCCCCGCGGCCCCATATCCAGCCGTCGATCACCTCACCGGCGAACGGGGGCACGGTCCAGTCACGCGGGTCGGCCGGGACGACGTCGAGATGCCCGTGCACGAGCAGCGCGGGAAGCCCGGGCACGGTCCCGCTCATGCGGACGATCACGTTGCCCCGGCGAGGCTCGCTCTCGATGTAGGTGGGGTCGAGGCCGACCTCGCCGAGCCACCGCATGACCAGCTCGGCCGCCTCGCGTTCGCCGGGGCCGTCGCTGCCGAGATTGCTGGTGTCGATCCGGATGAGCTCGGCGCACATGCGTACGGTCTCGTCCTCAAGGACCGTCATGCGGACTCCTTGTCAGAAGGCCGTCCTTCGGCAGGTGCCCTCGTTTGTAGGCCCGGGTGATGAACGCCATGTCCACATCGACCACGTCGGTCAGTCCTCCGACGACCCGGGTGACGAATCTGTACAGGTCCGCCTCGTGGGCCAGGCAGACCTCGACCAGGAGATCATGACTGCCCGCGATGGCCGCGCAGTAGCGGACTCCGGGATGGCGGGCGAGCGCCCTCCCCACCTCGTCCAGGCCGGCGGGACGCACCTCCAGGCCGAGCTGGGCCTCGACGCGCAGGCCGAGCAGCGCGGGTTCCGCCTCGACGCGCAGGTGGACCATCTGCTGTTCCAGCAGCGAGGTCACCTTACGCCGAGCGGTCGGTACCGAGATGCCGAGTTCGTCGGCGATCTGGGTGTAGCTCATGCGGCCGTCGCGCACGAGCATCTCCGCCACCTGGCGGTCGACGCCCCCGAAGTCGACCCGATCCGGTAGCTCGGCGAGCAGCGGGACGCCCAGGGCCCCCACCGCGGCGCACTCCTGCTCGCTGAGCAGGGGGGCGTGCCAGTCGGCGACCGTGGTGAACGTCCTGAGCACCACCTGTGCCTCGGTGGCCCGTACCCCGGGGACGGCCGGTATCTCGTCGGCGAGGATCCCGTGCAGGTTCCGCAGCGGACCCTCTCCCGAGGCGACGAGTTCGCACCACAGATCGGCGGCCCCGGTGATCGCGAAGACCCCGCGTACGTCCGGCCGGGCGGCCAGGACACGGGCCGTGGCGTCCACCGATCCCGGTTCCGTGCTGACGCGTACGTGCACGGGGCTGCCGACACCGGCGCGCAGGTCGTCGTAGGTGGCCGTGATCCGGATGGCGCCGACGGCGAGCATGCGCTGCACGCGCCGCGCCACCGTGCGTTCGTTCTCACCGAGCACCCGCCCCAGGTCCCCCCAGGTGGCCCGGGGTGAGATCTGCAGCGCCGCGACGAGACGACGATCCAATTCATCAAGTATGTCGGAATCTAACATCCAGAACCTCAATATAGCGCTTTCGTAAACATTAATACCACTCCTTGCCTCAATATGTCATCAGGTGCAAACTTCTCGGCATACAGCCAGCCGTCAGACGACGAAGGAGTTCAGTGGTGACGGTCGACTCCGCGGTCACTCCCACCCTCCGCAGCCGCACACGCCAGTTACTGTCCACCTCAGCGGGAAACCTGGTGGAGTGGTACGACTGGCTGGCGTACGCGTTTCTCACCACTTACTTCGCGGATCAGGTGTTCCCCGACACCGGGCACAGCCTCGTCCCCCTGCTCAGCGCCTTCGCCGTCTTCGCGGTCGGCTTCGTCATGCGCCCGATCGGCGGCCTCGCCATCGGTGCGATCGCCGACCGCGCCGGCCGGCGCCCGGCCATGACCCTCACCGTCGCACTCATGGGCGTGAGCCAGCTCGCGATGGTCCTTCTGCCCACCTACGCACAGGCCGGGCTGTTGTCCCCGCTGTTGCTGATCGTCATACGCCTGGTCCAGGGATTCTCCGTGGGCGGCGAGTTCGCCGTGTCGTCGGTGTTCCTGGTGGAGTCGGCACCCCCCGGCCGGCGCGGGCTGTTCTCCAGCTTCAGCTACTTCAGCTCCAACCTCGGCCAGCTCATGGCGGCCGGCGTGGCGAGCCTGCTCGGCAACATGCTCTCCATGGACCAGATGTCCTCCTGGGGATGGCGGCTCGCCTTCGCCCTGGGGGCGCTGCTTTCCCTGCTCGGCCTGTGGGTCCGATACGGAGCCGAGGAGACGTACGTCCACGCCGAGGCGATCAGGAAGGGCGCCGTGGACAGGCCGGGACTCTTCGACTTCCTTCGCAGGCATCCCAAGGAGTCGATGCTCATCGTCGGCATGACCGCGGGAGCCACCGTCAGCTTCTACACCTGGTCCATATACCTGCCGACGTACGCCACGATCACCGCAGGCGCGGACCCGGCGCGGGCGCTCACGGTGAGCACGATCGCGCTCGTGTTCTTCACGGCGATCCAGCCCCTCGGAGGGCTGCTGGCGGATCGCGTGGGCAGGAAGCCCCTGCTCGTCGTCTTCGGAGCGGGCTTCACCGTGCTGACGGTCCCGATGCTCGGCATGCTGCAGGACTCCTTCTGGAATCTGCTGCTCATCTCGTGCGTGGCCATGGTGCTGCTGACCGGTTACACCTCGGTGTGCTCAGCGGTCATGGTCGAGTTGTTCCCCTCGAAGGTCCGCACGACGGGCATCGGTTTTCCCTACGCGCTCACCGTGGCGCTGTTCGGCGGCACCGCACCGTACGTCGCCACGATGCTCGCCGACGGGGGGCACGGACAGGTCTTCGGCTGGTACGCCAGCGCGCTCACTCTTGTCTCCACCGTCGTCTACATCCGCATGCGCGAGACCAGGGACACGGTGCTCGACTGAGTGAACCGCCCCTGGTGGCCCGGTAGGCCCGGTACGAGCGCGGACTGACCCGAACCCGCGAGCGGCGCCTCCGGGCCACCGCGCGTGCCGGGGCGGCGCGTTCCCAGGAACGCCGAGGCGAGCACGCCGGGCGCGCGTGCCACCACGGGAACGGAGCCGCCCGGCGCGGGCGTAGGTCAGCACCCCCTGCCGTCCGCGCCGCTCCCCCTCACCTGGAGTAGTCGTCTCCGCCCGGATCAGACAGGGCGTACCGCAGCGGATGACACGCCATAGGCCATCCGAAATCAGCAAATAAACACCGAAACTACCAACCCATAACCAATCAACAGACGACCTACAATGTCGGGAGACGGGGTTCGTAGAGAAGTTGAGCACTTGGCTGATTAAAGCCCGACCGCATCCTAGAAGGTTTTCCGCCCGAAAATCCCGCATGAGATATACATACTCGTCCGACAGTTATGTCTGACGCCCCGTTGGGGCCTTCGTCATGGAATGGATCATGGTGGATGATGAGATTCATCGAAGAGCCGTCGACGGGTCGCCTCCGGCTTCGGCAGTGGATCACCTCCCCCCTCGCCTCCTGTTCCAGGTCCTGGGGCCTCTCCAGCTGACGGTCGACGGCCGTTGTGTCCCCCTGCGCGGCACCAGACTGCAGACGACCCTCGGCCTGCTGTTGAGCCAGCCGAACAAGGCGGTTTCGGACAGTCATTTAATCGACGGACTGTGGCCGGAGAATCCCCCGCCGTCGGCGGCCGCGAACCTCCGCGCCTACATACGCAGCCTGCGGCAGCTTCTCGGCGATCCGCAGAGGGTGGCGCGCATGTCGCGCGGATATCTGCTGCGGGCGGAGCCTCACGAGATCGACGTTCTGCATTTCGCCGAGCTGACCGCCCAGAGTGATCATTTCATCGAACAGGGGGACATCAGGCGGGCGGCCGACCTGCTCCGGCAGGCACTGGACAAGTGGAGCGGCCCAGCCTATTCAGGGCTTCACGCCAGCGGCCCGCTCCGCACCGAGGCCGCGGTCCTGGAGGAGCAACGTTTCAGATCCGCTCACCGGTGGGTGGAGCTGGAGATCAAACTCGGGCACCACGCGGAAATGATACCGATCCTTCTCCAGCTCATCGAAGACTTCCCCCTGCGCGAAAAGCTGCGCGCCCAGCTGATGGAGGCCCTCTACCGCGCCGACCGGCAGGCGGAGGCACTGGAGGTGTACCGGGAGACACGGGCGCTGTTCATCGAATCGCTCGGCATCGAACCGGGCCAGGAACTACGGGAACTGGAACAACTGGTACTGCGCGGAGGCTCCCTGGCGGAGGCGGAGCCTGCGGAGCCCGTCGTGACGTCACCCCCTCGCAACATCGTCCCCGCGGACACCGCCGACTTCACCGGCCGGGACAAGGAGGTCGCGTTGCTGTCCGAGTGGCTGACCGGCTCTCCTGGAGGCACGCCTCCGATCGTTGTCGTGTCCGCACGCGGAGGCGCGGGAAAGACCACCCTGGCGGTCCACATGGCCAACCGTCTGCGGAACAGGTTTCCCGACGGTCAGATCTACGTCCATCTGCGCGGCGCCGAGACGACGCACCGGACGATGCCCGAGGTCGCGCTGGCCAGCATGCTTCGCGCCCTCGGGGTACCCGACACCCGGATTCCGGAGAACCACGACGAGCGTGGGGGCATGCTCCGGGCGATACTCTCCGACCGGAGAGTCCTGCTGATCATCGATGACGCCGGCGACGAGAGTCAGGTGATGCCTCTCATACCCGGCATGGGCGGATGCGCCATGCTGGTCACCAGCAGACGCAGGCTCACCGCCATCCCCGGAGCGCGCCTGCTGGAACTGGAGCCTTTCACCGAGGACCAGGCACTCAGGTTCCTGCGGCACATGGTCGGTTCCAACCGGATGGACGCCGACTCCAAGGCGAGCCTCGCGCTCACCCGTCTCTGCGGACGGCATCCGCTGGCGTTGCGAATCGCCGGAGCCCGTCTCGCCGCCAGGCCGCACTGGTCGCTGGCCCGGATGGTCAGCAGGCTCACCGACGAGCACCGGCGATTCGACGAACTCGTCCACGGAGAGCTCGACGTACGGGCCAACCTGATGGTCTCCTACAGGGCGCTGCAGCCGCGAGCACGTCTCCTGCTCATGCTCCTGGGGGCCCTGGACGCCGTGGACCTTGAGGAGTGGGTGGCGGTCACGTTGCTGGACAGCTCGTTCCTTGAGGCCGAGGACCTCCTCGACCAGCTCGTGGACAGCCATCTGGTCAACACCGCGACCACTCCTTCCGGGCGGGTCCGCTACAGCCTGCACGATCTGATCCGCATCTTCGCGCGTGAGCGCGCCCAGCAGGAGCTCGCGCCCGACGATCTCCGGGAGGCGTTGCAACGCGCCTTCGGCGCGCTGCTGACCGTCACGGAACACGCCCACACGCTCCTCGCGGGCCGCGACCACCTGGTGGTGCACAGTAACGCCCCCCGCTGGGAGGTCGGCCCCGAGGTGCTGGACGACATCGTCACCGATCCCGTGGCGTGGTGCGAGACCGAACTGACGAACATCTCCGCCGCGGTGCAGCAGACGGCGGCGCTGGGCCTTGACGAGCTGTGCTGGGACATCGCGGTGACGGCGGCTCCCCTTCTGGAGGTACGCCGTCATCTGGACGAGTGGCAGCACATGCACGAGATCGCGCTCGCCACCGTGAGGGCCGCCGGCAATCCGCGCGGGGAGGCCGTCATCCTGACCGAGCTGGGCGAGCTGAGCCTGGGGCTTCACGACCACCGCAGGGCGGTCGACTTCCTGGAGGACGCCGCGCGCATCCTCACCGGTCTGCAGGACAGGCACGCCCACGCCCTCGCCCAGCTGAAGCTGGCCGCACTGGACCGGCTGGGCGGGCGGCTCGACATGGCCCTGCGGCGGGCGCAGGACAGCGTGACCGTCCTGAACGATCTGGGTGACCTGGGAAACCAGGCACTCGCCCTTCGGCAGATCGGGCAGATACACACCCAGCTCGGCGAGCACTGTCGAGCCCGGGAACACTTCGAACGAGCGCTGAGCGCGGCCGAACAGGCCGGAGCGTCCCGCCTCGTCCAGCAGATCAACTACCGGCTGGGAGAACTTGACGTGGAATGCGAACGGCCGCAGGCCTCCGTCCCCCGTTTCGAGGCCGTACTGGACTTCTGCCGCTCCATCGGGGACCGGGTCGGCATGGCCTACGCCTTCTACGGACTGGGCCGGGCGCAGGCGGCCATGGGGCGGCTCCAGGAATCCGGTCAGACGCTCGCCCTCGCGCTGACGCACGCCGAGGACACCAACGAGCGCATCGTCGAAGCGGAGATCCATCAGTACCTCGGCAAACTCGCCCACGCCCGTGGCCGGGCGGCCGAGGCGGCAGGGCAGTTCCACATCGCGGGCGTCATCTTCCGGGAGCTGGGTGTTGTGCCGCGGAAAGACGACGCGTTCCCATGACGGCGGCGAGTGCGACGACGACACAGCAGAGGAGCGGCGTCAGGAAAACCCGGTTACCGCCGTACTCGTCCGCGGTCCATCCCGCCATCGGCGCGCCGAGCGCCACCCCGGCCCCGAGACCGGTACTGATCCAGGTCATCCCCTCGGTCAGCCTCTCCGGGGGAACCAGCCGCTCGACCAGGCCGGTGGCGAGGATGAGGATCGGCGCGCACGCGGCCCCGGAGACCAGGAGCACACCGCCCAGGACGTAGAGGTTGTCCGTCACCAGCATGGGCGCCGTCGTCAGCGTCAGCAGGATCGCCGCGGCCGTCAGCTGCCTGGGGACGCTCCAGGAAAGCCGGCGCCTGCCGAAGAGGACGCCGGAAATCCCGCTCCCCAGCGCGTAAAGCGCGAGAATCCAGCTCGCCAGCACGGTCTGACGGTGTTCGGTGGCGAAGCCGACGACGGCCACCTCAACGGACCCGAAAAGACCCCCCATCGCCGTGCAGACGGCGACCACGGCCCACAGCCCCCGCGCCTTGAGAAGCACGCCGCCACGGCGTTCGGAGACGGTCGCGACCGGCGGCTCGGTGGCTGTCCGCGAGGCGAGCAGCCGGCATCCCGTGAACAACAGCACGGCCGCCGCCACGAGCCCCGCCTCGGCTCCCGCCACCAGGGACAGGTTGACCGCGAGCACCGGTCCCACGATGAAGATGAGGTCGTCGACCACGGACTCCATCGCGTACGCGGTGTGGAGCCGATCGGTTCCCTGCAGCAGGTGAGCCCACCTGGCACGCACCATGGAGCCGACGTTGGGCATCAGACCGACCAGCGCGGCGCAGCCGAAGAGCGTCCAGGCAGGCGCTCGCAGCGAACCGCAGACCACCAGGCCCGTCAGCCCGGTGACGGCGGCCAGCGACGCCGGCACGACCACCCGGCGCTGCCCCAGGCGATCCGCCGCTCGCGACAGCGGTGGCCCGAAGACGGCATAACAGAGCGTCTGGGTCGCGGTGACGGCACCGCCCAGCCCGTAGGAACCGTACCGGGCGGCGACCATGATCACTATGCTGACGCCGATGACGGCCACGGGGAGCCTGGCCAGCACCCCCGAGACCGCCATCCCCCTGGCGCCGGGAACCGCGAGCACCCGCGCGTAGGGAGCCAGCGGCGAGGAGATCACACGCATGACCGCTGCACCGGTTCCGTGACGCAGACGAAGGCGTCCAGGGTGGCGTTGATCGCCGACTCGACGTCCGCGACGGTCCCGGCACGGTAGCGGAAACGGCCGAGAAGCTCCTCACCACCGGACGGGCCGTCGAAGCGGTGGCCGGGTTCGAGGAGGTCCTCGCCGTACAGTCCTTCGATCGTCCCGGCGAGGGAGGGCCGCGACAGCAACCGGTGTCCCGCGGGGCCGGGAACCTGCAGGTATCCAGCGATCTCCCGGCTCTCGGACGAAACGCCGATGGTCTGCGGGCGCTCTCCGAGCTGCAGCCGGATCCAGTCGCCGACGACGTCCACCCCGTAGACGTCCCGCAGGACGAACGCGATCTCGCCACCGCCCACCCGTGCCGCCACCTCAAGGAACACCGGCCCTGACGCGGACTCGATGATCTCCAGGTGGAACGCCGAACGGTGAAGACCGAGCCCGGTCAGGCAACGCAGCGTGAAGGCGAGCATGGCGTCGGCCACCGGCCCCTCCTGCACGGCGGACCCGAGCGGCGTGCCACGGCTGTACTCGTAGCAGGTGTTGACGTAGCGCGACGCGCGGGCGAAAAGAAACCGATCGGCTTCGACGATCCCGTCGACGTGCCAGATCGGGCCGTCGACGTACTCCTCGACCTCGTAGTCGTCGTGGCCGGACCGTTCGAGCTCCGTGAGAACCTCCGACAGTTCGAAGGAGTTGTGAACGATGTGGCAGCCCTTGCTCGCGGTCTGCGCGCGCGGTTTGACGACGACGGGCCCGCCCACGCGTCGCCGGAACTCCCCGATATCGGCGGGTGACTTCACCGTCGCGAAACGCGGGACCCGTACGCCGGCGTCGGCCAGGACGGTTTTCATGGTCACCTTGTCGCGAAAACGCCGTACCTGGGAGGAGTCGTCTCCTGGAACACCGCAGACCTCCCGGATGCGGGCACCGGTGGTCAGGTCGAACTCCGACAGCGCGAGGACCAGGTCGAACCTTCCGCAGGCCTCCTGGACGGCCTGGGCCGCGGCGACCACCTCAGCCTCGTCGTCGAGACCGTCCAGCACGGTGACGTGCCGCGCCTCTTCCGGAATCCACGGCAGATGCGTGGGCACGGTCACGTAACACACCTCGTGACGGAGGTGGTCGACGTAGTCGCCGTAGGCCGAGAACTCATCGTCCCACCGGTTCACGACGAGGACTCTCACATTGCTCTCCTTGCTCGATGGCGAGCGTCAGGCCGGAACATGACGCGACGAGACAGGCAGGACGGACACCAGATCACCCAGCGTGATCGGCTCGAAGCCACCGGGCCCACCGCTCGCACGCGGCCGGGTGGGCTCCAGGAAGGCCGCCAGGCGTGGTTCGCCCGTGCCCCCGAGCGACTCCCACAACCGCCGGCCGAGCCGCGGCATGATCGGGAAGGCCAGGACCGCCACGCCCTTCAGCCACCAGTAGGCCTGGGAGGCAGAACCCCACTCGCCGGGCGTCTCCCGCCACCAGAGGTCGAACGCCGCGACGGCGTCCGCCGTCGCGATGACCAACCCGTCCAGAGCCGCTTCCTGCCGGCGTAACAGCTCCTCAAGCCGGGCCAGCCGATCCTGCCCCATGGGTTCGGGAAGGACGTCGGCGGACACCGCCGAGGCGGCACGGACAAGGGACGTCAACCGGCCGGCCAGCCGCGTGTTGTTCACCTCGACGAAGGACCGGGGCTCCATGCTCTCGGGCCCCTCCTCCAGTCTCGTCCCGGCCAGGAAGTACCGTACGGCGTCCGCGCTGATCCGCGGGGCCCGCGCGATGTCGGCGGACCAGATGACGTGTCCCCGGCTCGTCGAGAACTTCTCCCCTTCGAGCTGGTAGAAGTCGTTGACCAGAACGCGGTCGTAGCCCTTCATGTCGCCGTGCCGCAGCGCCGTCCCCACGATGCAGACCATGGTGGGGATGACGTTGTCGATACCGAAGCTGGTCACCGTGGTGACCCCGGAGCCTGGATCGAAGGCGTTGACCCCGGTCCCGCTCATCTCCCCGTGGACGGCGCCCATGAGCCTGGCGAACATGAAGATCCCCGCGTACGAGAAGAGCGTGCGCGGCACGCCGGGCACGCCTCCCTCCAGGGCCACACCCCACTGCTGGGGCGCGCTCAGGCGGACCGTACCGCCCTCGCGGGCCAGGAAACGCTCGACCGCCTCCTGGAAACGCGGCGGCACCCGCATCTCCGCCATCCGGCGCCGGAGCGGTTCCGGCTCCGCGACCCTGAGGAAGAGTGAGGAGATCTCCCGCCATTCGAGTGGGCCTGCGCCGTCGGGCCCCTGCGGTTCCAGCAGGTTCTCCGGGCGGAAATGACCGCCGCACGTCTCACAGAAGTAGCTGGAGACCCTGCTCCCGCAGTCCGGGCACCCGCCCGTAAGCCATGGCCCGACGATGTACCGCGCGGCGGAGCGGCTGTACGGAACGCGTTCCCGCTGCTCGACCACCGCTCCCCGGTGGCGCAGCCGCCGCACGCAGGCGTCGACCTCCTCCTCGAAGACCTTCCGCCAGGGGTCCTCACAGGGGTTGATGAACTGGTCGACGCCGATGTCCACGGCGCTGAGGTCCTGCGCGATGAGCGCGTCGTACTCGGCCGCGATCTCCGCTTCGGAACGTCCTTCGGCCACGGCCTTGAACGTCATGTACGGCTCGTAGACGTCGCTCCCGGTGATGATCAGCGGCAGGTCACCGCGCATGCGCAGGAAGCGGCTGAGCATGTCCAGACGCAGGAAGGGCCCCGCGATGTGGCCGAGGTGCAGGCGCCCGTTCGGAGTGGGCTCGGAGGGAGCCAGCAGGTAGTGCCTGGGGTGAGCGGTTTTCGAGGTCCTGATCAGACCCTCGGTTGGCACGGTCACGAACGGTCGCCTTTACGTGTGTCGAGACTGAGAAGTTCCAGTGCGCGCTCAGCGATGGCCGGGGCCAGCCGGTAGCCCGATCCGTTGCCGCCGAGCGCGAGGACGACGCCCGGCCATCCGTCCACCGGTTCGACCAGCGGCATCCGGTCCGGGGTGTAACCGTCGTAGAAGGCCCGGCCACCGCAGGTCTCCGCGGCCAGGGCGGGGACGTACGCGTCGAGGACGCCGGCCGCCGTCGCCCGGTCCTCGGGACTCAGGTCCGGCGGGCCGTCGCCCGGAGAGAGGTCCCAATGCCGTGAGGTGAAGCTGAGGAGCCAGTACCCCTCCTCGTGCACGGGGAGCAGGAAGGCGTCGTGGTCGTCGAAGACGAGAACCGGCGCGTCGTCCGGTGGCCGTACGCCGAGGTGGAGGGCGGCGACCTTCTTGACTCGGAGCCCCCGCGCCCGGGCCACGTCACCGAACGGCCCCCAGGGCGCCCGCGCCCCGGTCGCCACGGCGACCCTTCCCGCGACCGCGTACACCTCGTCGCCGTGGGTCAGCTCGTAGCGGCCGTCGCGGGGCCGTACACCGGTGACGGGCGAACCACCGCGCACCTCGCTCCCCGGGCGCCGCCGCTGTTCGTCCAGCAGTCGTCCCGCCAGGCGTCCCACGTCGGCGTGGGCGCCCCCGTCGGAGCGCAGCAGCAGCCGGTCGGCGGTTCGCAGTCCGGGCAGGACTCCGGCCAGCCAGTCCCGCCGCTCCGCGTCGGCCTCGATCAGGCGGGGACCGGCCATGCTCTCCCGCAGCCTGTGGAGGTTCGCCTTGTCGATCATCCAGTAGGTGTCGACCGGCCGGATCGGCAGTGCGGGCAGTTCGGCCCTCAGCCTGGCGTAGACAGCCGATCCCCGCGCGGCCAACGCCCGCTGCCCGGCAGTGTGTCCCGTGGGAACGTCCAGTCCGGCTGACAGGTGCGTGGCGCCGGTGTTGCCGTCGTCCATCGTGAGGACCCGGAGCCCCGGGTTCCCCTCCGCGGCGAGATGGCCGATCATCGCCCCGATGATCCCGGAACCGATGATCGCGAGGTCGAACTCCTTCTCCGGCCTCCCCATCAGCTGCTCCGCCACCAGATGGAAAGCGCGGACACCGGCGTACCGCGGTCGGCCAGCAACATGTGCTCGACGAAGGGCGCGAACCCCACGACGTCGCCCGCGCCCACCTCGTGCGGAACGCCTCCGTAGTGGAGCGTCCCCCTGCCGTCGAGCAGCAGCCAGATCTCGGTGACGGCGTGGCTGTCGGGCGGTGTCCGTCCTCCGGGGGCGACGGTGAAGCGGGCCATGCTGAACGGCCGGTCGCCCGGTAGTTCGTCGAGAGGGATCTCCCACTCCTCAAGCGCGGGGAACTCCGCGGGCAGGGCACGGAGCCCGACTCGGGGGAGGCTCATGTGTTGTACCTCCGATATCCGAGGATGTCGTTGAGAATGACCGCACTGCGCCAGGCCAGAAGGCTGAGGTTGGGGTCGGCGATCCCCCAGGCGTGCTGGGCGCCGTTCTGGACGTAGACCTTGCCCCTGACGTCACCGTCCAGCCGGAGCGAGAAGTCCTCCCCCACGTCCGGAGTCCCCCCGGTGGTGGACAACCGCGGGGTGAGGGTGTCCATGCAGGACGGGAGGCGGTGTTCGTAGCCGGTCGCGAGGATCACCACGTCGGTCGTCACAACGCGGGGTTCGGCGCCCTCGACGGTCAGTCCCCATCCGTCGGGCAGGCGGGTGCAGCCGGTCACCTCCATCCCGGGCATCAGACGGATCCAGTCCTTGCGGCCCAGGATGTACTCGTGCCGGTAACGCTCCCGGTAGATGTCCTCAAGGGTCGCCGTGTCGATTCCGTCACTGGCGTACTTCTGCTCCGCGAGAAGGGTCCGCCTGCGCTCCCCCGGCATCTTGTGGAACTCGCGGGCGTACTGGGGAAAGAAGTACTCGTTGGTGAACGGGGAGTCGTCCAGCGGCAGGAACCCCGGCCGCCGGGTGATCCATGTGATGCTCCGCGGGACCCTGTCCAGCCGCATCAGGTGCCGTACGATCTCGGCGCCGGACTGGCCTCCGCCGAGCACCGTGACGTCCCGGTCAGCGGTCGTCCGCTCGCGCAGGAGGAACTCCCCCGCGTGGAACACGTCGGCGCACAGGTGGCTGCGCAGGTGCGGCGGGATCCTGGGGACCGGGCCGGTGCCGAGCACGACGTTGCGCGCGAGGACCTCCCCCCGCTCGGAGCGGAGTCGGAAGAGGCCGTCGCGGAGGTCGATGTCCTGAACGTGGGTTCCGTACTCGATGGACGGAATCGACTGGGAGACCCACTGGAGGTACTGGTTGAACTCCGTCCTGTGGACGGCGGGGAAGCGCGCGGTGAGGAACCTGTAGAGCCGGTCCTCCTGGGCGAGGAAGGCCAGGAACGAGAAACGGCTGGTCGGGTCGACCAGGGTGACCAGGTCCTTCAACGGTGAGACCTGCAGGGTCGCCTCGGGCAGCAGAAGCCCCGGGTGCCAGGCGGTGCTCTCCCTGGCCTCAAGGTGGATCGGCCTGAGGTCCGGGAGAGGCTCTCCGAGCGCGGCGAGGCTCAGGTTGGCCGGCCCCATGCCGACGGCCGCGTAGTCGTACGGCTCGGCGGCGGTCACTGGATGACCACCCTCTCGTCGAGGGAGTCCCAGAAGGCCAGCGCGGCGCGGTGGGAGTCCGCCGTGTAGAGGACGTGCGCCAGGCGTGACCGGCAGTCCCGGACCTCGGGAACGGGGACACCGGGCGGGATGGCGACGTGTGTCTCGACGACGTTCGGCAGGTCGGACAGTTCGTCCCAGCCCTTGATGCCGGAGTAGGAGTCCCCCTCGGGGAGGGTGAGGAACCGGACCGCCGCGCTCGCCGCGACGGGTTCGCCGAAGGCCCCCAGCCGCCGGGGGTCGGCTCCGAGTCCCGCGGCGAGCATGATCAGCGTCAGGTCGACGCCGGTCACCCGTTTGACGAGTTCGGGGATGCCGTCCCCCGGCAGCCGCGCGCCGAGTTCGATCAGTACCGGCCCCTGGTCGCTGAGCCTGAGCTCGCAGTGGAACGGACCCGCTGTGACGTTGAGCGCCCGGACGACGTCCTCGGTGTAGGCCTTCACCTGGTCCGTGACGTCGCCGGGCAGGTCCGCGGGCGTCAGGTGGCCGAGCTCCACGAATCTCGGCTCGGCCCCCAGAACCTTCCGGGTGACGGCCACGACGGTCGTCACCCCGTCGGCGACGTAGCCGTCGGCGCTGATCTCCTCGCCCGGGACGTACTGCTCGACGATGACCCGGTGCCCCATCGGGCGTCCGAGATCGAGGGTCTCGTCCTGGGCGAGCTCGGTGAACGCCCTCAGGAGCTGTGGCCAGTCCCGCGCCAGGCTCACATGGATGCTCCCGGAGGACTCAACCGGCTTCATCACGCACGGGAATCCGACGTGCTCGGCGGCGCTTCTCAGCCGGTCCGTCGTGTCCGCCTCGGCGAAGCGCGGCGAACGCAGCCCGGCGCGCGTGACGCTCTCCCGCATGAGGGCCTTGTTGCGTACGGAGTCCACCGTCTCCACCGGCAGGCCCGGCAGGCCGAGCCGCGCGGCGAGCCTGGCCGCCGTCGCCACGTAGAAGTCGCAGCCGGGCAGCACCGCGTCGAACGGGTTGCGGCGGTGGAGCCGGGTGACCGCCTCGGCCAGAGCCGCCTCGTCGTTGGTGTCCACGACCAGGACCTCATCGACGATCTCCCTGAGCTTCGCGGGTATCTCGCAGTCACCCGCGTCCTGAGAAGCCGTCACCACCCTGGCACCGAGGCGGTGCGCGGCCCGGGCGAGGGCCGCGCCGCCCGAGACCGGTTCCACGATGAGAACGGATAATCCGTCTAGATCAGTCATCTGCACGGTCCCTTCAGGGAAAAGCTGTGAGGATCACCGGTTTACGACTGCTTCGCAGCGGTGCGAACGGCCTCGGCCCGACGGGTTCGGAGGCCTGCGGGTCCGCGGGCGCTCCAGGACGCGGACGACGCGCGGCGCGGCTCTCGATGCCCTGGGGGAGGCCTGCGGACAAGGCGTTCATGCCATGACCTCCGTTCTCGTGCGGGTGGCGGCTCGTAGGTGGATCAGCAGCCCGACGACCACGGGGAGGGCCAGGCCACCGGTGATCGTCAACAGGTGCACGGGGTCGACGGACGCGCCGGTGACCGCGAGCAGCCCGCCCGCCAGCGGCATCGACACGCAGTTGAGCAGTGAGATGGCGGCGGCGGTGCTGCCGAACTCGGCGGCCGGGACGGCCCGGGCCCTGACGGTCCTGATGAAGGCGCTGAAGGCCGCGTCGGCGGCCATGAACACCATCACGATCGCGACGAAGGCGACGAACTCGTTGGACGCGCCGATCGCCAGGAAGGCCAGGCACTGGATCAGGGCGCTGGCCGCTCCGGCGATCAGAAGGCCGAACCTCCGGATGAACCGGGTGAGCAGGGCCAGCACGAGCAGCGCGACCAGGGCGGCTCCGGTGTACACAAGGGCCAGTCGCCCCTCGTCCACCCCGTAGTGGTGCCGCACCAGGGCCGGCGCGGCCGCCAGCAGCAGGGCCAGCATCAGGTTGATCACCATGGTGATGGCCACCACGTCTCGCAGGAGCGTGTTGGCGATCACCTGGCGTACCCCGGCCATCACCGGCGGCGGCTTCGCGGCCACCACCGCCGCAGGCTTCATGTTCCGGGCCAGCAGCAGGCTCGTCCCGAAGAGCACGGTGAGAACGGCGACCGTCGCGGTCGTCCCCACCAGCAGCAGGACACCGCCGAGGACCGGTGCGATGAGAATGCAGCTCTGCTCGATCGCGCTCAGCATGGTCTGCAGGCGGGGCATCTCCTTGGCCGAGACCAGGGAGAGTCCCGCCTTCTCACCGGCCACGAAGGTCAGCTCGAACCCCGCGCCCGCGACGAGGGCCAGAACGACCAGGGCCACTCCCGCGTTCCCCGGCATGAGGGCGACGGCGGCCACGGCCCCCGCCCCGACCGCCGTGCGCACCACATCGCTCAGGATGTGGATTCGGCGGCTCTCGAACCGGTCGGCGAGGTAGCCGGCGAGGGGCAGCGCGACCAGCCTGGGCGTCCACTCAACGAACAGGGCGACGCCCGACCACATCAGGCTGCCCGTCATCCGGTAGATCATGAGTGGCACCACGAACTGGAGCGTCTGATTGGCCAGCCAGCCGACCCCGCGGAGCGCGAGATAGAACAGCATGCCTACTCCACCGTGACGGCTCTGCCAACCGCCTGCCAGATGTCCGTCGCCTCCTGGAAGGAGTCGGCGGTGAATATGACGTGTCCGATTCTGGAGCGGAAATCTCCCGGCTCCGGGATCGGCTCCCCGGCGGCGATCGTGAGCTTCGTCTCCAGCACCTCCGGCAGGGCGAGGAGATCGTCCCATCCGTTCAACCGCCGGTAGGCGTGGTGACCGTCGGCGAGGTAGAAGCGGATTCCGGCGTTCTTCGCCTGTGGCACGCCGATGGCCCCGACGTCCTCAAGCGTCCATCCGAGATGCGCCGCGATCATCGCCTTGGGGAGGCTGACGCCGGTGGCGAGGTGAACCAGATCGACGATCCGGTCTCCGGGGAGGCGGGCCGCGATCTCGATCAGCACCGGCCCGTCGGGGGTCATCCTCAGCTCGCAGTGGAAGGCGCCGACGGTCAGGTGCACCGCGTCCACGACGGCACGCACGTACTTCTCTATCTGGGCCGTCACCTCCACGCTCTCGTCGGCGGGGGTCAGGTGTCCGATCTCCACGAAGGCGGGTTCCGGTCCCAGCAGTTTCCGGGTGAGCGCGACGACCGTCGTGCGGCCCTCCGCGACGTACCCGTCGGCGCTGAACTCCGGCCCCGCGATGTACTCCTCGACGATGACCCGGTGCTCCAGCGGCCTGCCCAGGTCGAGGCTCTGGTCGGCGGAGAGCCGATCGAAGGCCGCGCGCAGCTCCGCCCACTCGTTCGCACGGCTGACGTGGATGCTTCCCGAGGAGCCGACCGGCTTGATCACGCAGGGGTAGCCCACGTGCTCCGCGGCCTGCTCCAGCTCCGTGAGCGACGTCACCTGGGCGAACCTGGGGGTCCGCAGGCCCGCCTCGGCCGAACGCGCCCGCATGAGCACCTTGTCCCTGACCTCCTCGACCGTCTCCGGCCGCAGTCCGGTCAGCCCCAGAGCCGCGGCCAGTCTGGCGGTCGCCGGCACGTGGAAGTCACAACCGGCCAGGACCGCCGAGAACGGGGCGTCCCTGTGCATGTCGAGCACCGCCTGCTCGAGTGCGGCCTGGTCGTTGGTGTCCACCACGAGTACGGCGTGCGCCAGCGCGCGGATCTCATCGGGAAGCGTGCGGTCGTCGGCGTCGTAGGACGCGACGACGACCTGCAGGCCGAGGTCACGCGCCGCTGTGACCAGGGCGTTTCCGGAAGAGACCGGTTCCACGACCAGCACCCGGGCGAACGATAGATCACGCATATCTGGAAAGTCTCTCCCCGTGAGGTCCATCAGACGGCGAAGGCGGTTTCGATGACACGGCGGCGGAGCCTGCGGTGCGCCGCGGAGGGCACGAGGTCGCGGACCACGCACACTCGCTGAAGCCATCGATCGAGGCCGTCGTATCTGGCCTGGAACTCGGACCGCCCGTGGACGGTCCGCCTGTTGTCGATGATCAGTAGGTCGCCGGTGTCCAGCCGGGCCCACTGCTTGACCTCGTTCAGCGCGACGTGCAGCCGCTTCAGGGCCGCGTCGGCCTCGGGTGTCAGACCGACCATCAGGTCCGGGTCCACCGTGATGTAGGGGTCGAAGGGGTCTCCGTACAGAACCCGGAGCACCGGACCGTTGCCCTTCTGGCCGTTGGCGCTGCCGAAGGAGTAGTCGATACCGGTCTGGAACATCGGCTCGCTGAGGATCGCCCGTTCGCGCAGGCTCAGTCGCGACACCGCCATGCGCAGGCTCGCGCTGATCGTCTTGGCCGAGCGCTCATGGTCGGGACGCAGGCAGTGCAGCAGCACGTAGTCCGGCATGAAGGGGTGAAAGGCCGCCTCGGTGTGGAAGTCCAGAAGAAACGAGGAACTCTCCGAGGAGAGCTTCTCCGCGTTGTGCCTCGTCGGAGCCACGTTCTGGAAAAGCTGTCCCTGCTTCTCCTGAACATAGGCGATGGGCTCGCCCAGCGCCTGGGCGAATCCGGCCAGCCACAGTTCGCTCATCGGCGTCGGCCTGGGCAACGGTTCGGCCGGTTTCGCCGGCGTGGGCTGGAGATCCGGGTCGACGGGCAGTCCTCTGATGAGCAGGACGCCGCTGTCGGTGCTGTTCCGCCGGAACCTGGCGAGGGCGTGCCGGATCACCCGGGGAAACTCGTGAAAGCGAAGTTCGGCCTCGGCCAGGAACGCTTCCTGGTCCTCCCGCGAATCGGGCAGATATCCGTCGGCCAGGCTCGCCAGCAGGTGGGCGTAGGGACGCGCGTCGACGACGTGCGGCCCTGGCTCCTCCTTGAGGTTCTCCCCCTGCGGAAGGGTGCGGGTGGTGAACCGGTGCTCGTCGACCACGTGCAGCACCTTCTGGTCGATGTGCTGGACGGCCTCACCGCGGTACAGCCACGACAGCAGGGACAGCAGGAGCCGGGCGTTGTCCTCGCGGCCGAGGAACGGCAGCGCGAACATCTCCGCGTTGCCGATCACCGCGATCCGGCCCGCGCCGTACTGCGCCGTTCCGAGCAGGGTGTGGCCGTCGTACTCCACCACCGGGACCAGCTGTACCAGGGAACTCTCCACGCCCTTCGGCCGGTACAGGTGCACGCCGCCGACTCCCGGGGCGGCCGGATGCGTGCTGTTCGCCTCGACCGTGAAGTCGTAGGTGAGGAGGTGCGAGTCAGGCGAATCACCGCGTGTTCCGGGAAGCAGGCCGTTCACGGTGATCCCGAAGGGGTGGTGGCCGGACGTGGCCGACCGGCCTTCGCCGTCACCGAGGATCAGAACCGACCCGCCCTCGCGCACATACGTCTCCAGGAGCCGGCACTCGGCCTCGGTGAACGACGCGCCGTCTCCCCCGGCGGCGGGGATCACCAGAAGGTCCAGCTCTCTCAGGGCCGCCTCGTCCCAGCCGAGCTCCAGAGAGTGGACGGTGTCGCCGAAGCATACGTCGACCAGTTCGGTGACCGGCCCGATGACACCGAGATCGGAAAAATCAGCAGGCCGCCCCGGTCCCGGTTTCCGATGGAAATCGAGCGACCAGACGGAGGCGTGCACAACGTCTACACCTACCAGCATGACCATTCTCCCCCAGTTCGGTTGCAGGCTTGAGAAACCCTAGGAGAGCCTTGTGCAGAGTCCGTATATTTCCTGTATAAGACCCCGCGAGCTGCATTGACGTTTCGACGCGAGTACCCGAGGACGCGCCGTTCACACAGCCTTTCCCTTCAATCGCCGGCCACGGACCGGAAACGCCGTCACGGTGAGGCAGATGACATAACGGAAAGTCACAGCAAACGGCGTTCCCCTCGCCCCCGGTCTTTTTCGCCTTCGGGTGGTCTCGCCGTTCCACGGAGATTCCCGGGAAAGAGCGAGGACTTCACAGAAACGTCCAGCCCCGAGCACCGGTGGGCTTTCGCACACCGGGGCCGGTGGCCGGTGCGCACGCGCCGGCCCGGTCAGACGGCGTAGCCGTACTGCTCGGGCCAGGAAAGGGACGAGGAGGGCTCCAGTTCACGGGCGGCCCGGTGGGGCCAGTGGGGGTCGCGGAGCAGTTCGCGGCCGAGCAGTACGGCGTCGGCCCGGCCGGAGGTGAGGATCTCCTCCGCCTGACGCGGTTCGGTGATCAGGCCGACGGCGGCCACCGGCATGCCGGTCTCGGCGCGGACCCGGGCCGCGAACGGCACCTGGTAGCCGGGACCGGTGAGGACCCTCGCGCGGGGCGCGTTCCCGCCGCTGGAGACGTCGAGCAGGTCGACGCCGCGGGAGAGCAGTTCCCCGGCCAGGAGCACGGTCTCCTCGACGGTCCACCCCTCGCGTTCGTCCTCGGGGTTCTCGGTGAGCCAGTCGGTGGCCGAGACGCGGAAGAACACGGGGAGTTCCTCCGGCCAGACGGCGCGCACGGCCTCGACGACCTCAAGCGCGAGACGGATGCGGTTGCCGAACGAGCCACCGTAGGCGTCGGTACGGCGGTTGCTGTGCGGGGAGAGGAACTCCCCGATCAGATAGCCGTGCGCGCCGTGCACCTCGACGACCTGGAAGCCCGCCCGCAGGGCACGCCGGGCCGCCTGGGCGAAGTCGTCGACGACGCGCCGGATCTCCTCCACGGTCAGCTCCCTCGGCACGGGATGGTTCTCGGCGAACGGGATCGGGCTCGGCGCGACCGGCTGCCAGCCGCCGTCGGCGACGCCGACCGGTCCGCCTCCGCGCCACGGCCGGTCCGTCGACGCCTTGCGCCCGGCGTGCGCGAGCTGGATGCCGGGTACGGTGCCGTGCTCCTGGAGGAACCGGGTGACCCGGGTGAACGCCCGCTCCTGGCGTTCGTTCCACAGCCCCAGGTCCGCGGGGGTGATCCGGCCCTCCGGGGAGACGGCCGTGGCCTCGGTGAGGATCAGCCCGGCGCCGCCCACCGCGCGGGCCGCCAGGTGGGACAGGTGCCAGTCGTGCGGCACTCCCGCCTCGGGGCCGTCCGTGGCGGCCGAGTACTGGCACATCGGCGCCATCCAGACGCGGTTGGGAATCGTCAGCGAGCGCAGGGTGATGGGGTCGAACAGCATGGGGACTCCCGGTTCGGCGTTTTGTACGACGTTCATCGTAGTACGAGATTCATCGTAGTACGACAAGTGACGTAATATCGAGGGGAACGCGGAGGGGAGACACACATGAGAGTCCTGGAGCACCCGGACGTCGAGGAGATCCGGCTGGAGGCGGTGCTGCACGCGCTCTCCGACCCCATGCGGCTGGAGGTGGTGCGTTTCCTCGCCACGACGGAGAACGGAGCCGCCTGTTCGGAGATAGACCTCGCCGTCAGCAAGTCCACCGGGACGCACCACTACCGCGTCCTGCGCGAGGCCGGGGTCATCAACCAGGTCTACCAGGGCACCTCGAAGATCAACTCTCTGCGCAGGGCCGACCTCGACGAGCTCTTCCCCGGCCTGCTCGACAGCGTCGTCTCCGCGGCCACCAGACGACCGCGGAGATGACCGTCCCCGCCCTGCCGGGAAGGACGGACCCGGGAAGGACGGACCCGGGAAGGACGGACCCGGGGAGACGGGCTCAGGTGGCGGGCAGGGCGGTGGCCAGCAGCACCACGCCGACCGAGCCGACCAGCGCCGTCACCGCCATGCTTCGCGCGAAGGAGGGGCGTCCGGCGCGCACGGCCCATCCGTGCAGGGCCGCCGCGACCATGACCGCGCAGAACAACGCCAGCTTCGCGGCCAGGATCCGCCCGTAGCCGGGCTCGGCCAGCGAGGCCCAGGTGACGCCCTTGTGCCAGGCGATGGCGACGCCCGTACCGAGTTGCACCGGCAGGAACACCGCGCCGGTGAACATCCCGAAGCGGCGGCCGACCGCGGTCAGCACCCGGCCACGCCGTTCCGCGTCCAGCAGCCGCCGGGCCAGGGGCAGCAGCACCAGGGAGACCGTCAGCTGCCCGCCCACCCACAGTGCCGCCGACAGCACGTGCGCGAAGCGCACCACCGTCCACCACGTCATGACGCGCTCACCCGGAACAGCCCGTGCGCTCCGGCCTCGGCGTTACGCATCAGGTGGTCCACCACCGGATAGGTACCCGGCTCGGGGAAGACCAGTTCGGCGAAGCCTCCCTGCGCCGGGGCCAGGTCCAGCACCTGCGCGCCGCCCGGGTCCCCGGCGCGCAGCCGGTAGGACCCCTCCTCGTAGAGGGTGTCGAACGGCGCCCCGACCACGTGCAACGCCGTCCCCGAGTTCGGCCCGGCCGCCACCGCCCAGATCCGCACCCGCTCACCGGCCTTGGCCTCCAGCGGGGCGTGGTCGTAACCGGCGGCGGTCCCGTTGAACATCCACCCGTCGGGGCGGCCCTCGCGCAGCTTGACGACCTGGGCCTCACTGCCCGGCTCCCCCAGGTACAGCTCCCCCGAGACCAGTAGATACTCACGGTCCACACGTGCCAGGTCCGGCGGATCGATGATCACGGCTCCGTACATGCCGTTCGCGATGTGCTGGCTCATGGGCATGGTCGAGCAGTGGTACAGCCACGCTCCCGCGAAGTCGGCGCGGAACCGGTAGGTCAGCCGCTCACCCGGCTGGATCGTGCGCATGGGCCCGTCGGGAGCGGTCGCACCGGCGTGGAAGTCGATGCCGTGCCCCATGGACCCGCCGTTGACGAACGTCACCGTGAACACGTCGCCGACCCTGCCCCGCAGAACCGGCCCGGGAACCGTCCCGTCGAACGTCCACACCCGCTGCCGCACCCCCGGCGCGACCTCCCGCACGACCCTGTCGTCCACCCGGATCTCCACGGCGTGCTCGCCGCCGCCCGGCGCGGGCCCGAGCGCCGCGTCGTACGGCCTCCAGCCCGGTGACATCGGCGCGGCGAGGTCGAGGAGGGGTGTGCCGTCCCCCATGCCGTTCCCCGCCCCGCCGTGTTCACCGTGTTCTGGCCCCGTGGCCCGCGCGGCCTCCGGGGAGACGACGGGGACGGAGGAGGGGATGATCCGCATCGTCATTCCCGCGGCCCGGTGCCCGGCCACGGTGCACCAGCCGTCGACCGCCTCGCCGAGCGGCTTCAGCGTCAGCGTGGCCTTCTGCCCCGCCGCCAGCGTCGGGGTGCGCTCACCGGTCGCCAGCCGCAGGTCGTGGCGCTGGGCGTCGGCGTTGGTGACGCGGAGCGTCAGCACGGTGCCCGGAGCGGCCTCGATCACCGCGGGCCGGACGCGCATCCCCGACAGCGTCACCTCGACCGTTCTGGCGCCCGTGGCGACGACCGTCGTCGCGGGACCGGACCCGCCGTCGACGGCCACCACGACCGCGGCGGCCGTCAGCAGACATCCGGCGGCCACCCCGGCCAGGGCGGGAACGCCGCGCCTTTTTCCTGTGCCGGGCGCGGTGGGCGCGGTGGCCGGGGTGGCCGCCCGCAGCAGGGTGAGCGCGGCGAGCACGACGAACGCCGAGCCGGAGGCCAGCACCAGTGCCCAGCCCAGTACGGCGAGCGGACGCGGCACGGGAAGCGCGAGCAGCGGCGTGCCCAGGTTGAACGCGGCCAGCCGTACCACCCAGCCGCGTTCCAGCAACGCCGCGTTCTCCTTGAACCGGGCCGGGCCGCCGCCCAGCACCGCGGGCAGCAGGTGCAGCAGCGAACCGAGCAGCACCTGGGCGACGAACCCGGCCAGCACCAGGGGCAGCAGCGGCTCAAGCGCCCCGGCCACCTCGCCGGTCGGCCGCGTGACGACGATCACCACGTCGATCACGAGGGCGATCTCGAACCAGACGACGGCGGCCCCCATCGTCCAGGCCGCGCCGGTGTGCGGACGGCGGGAACGCACCGCCTCCGCGAGCGGCACCAGCGCCGCCGCCGTCCCCGCCGCGTAGGCCGCCAGCCCGGCCGCCGCCACCCAGCGAAGGTCCGCCAGCAGGCCGCCGGTCAGCAGCGCCAGGCCGGGCACGGCCAGCCTCAGCCCGGCGGAGGAGGCCCCGCGGGTCCGCTCGGACAGGCGGGTGCGCAGCACCGTCGGCCAGAGCGTGAACAACGTGCCGAGCACGGTCAGGCCGACCCAGCCGAGCAGGTTCACCTGGGCGTGCGCCGCGTGCATCCTCTCGTGCGGAACACCGGGACCGGCCTGCGCGGCCAGCAGCCCGCCGAGGACGCCTCCGGCCGCCAGGGCCCCGGCCGCGCACACGTACCAGGCGACGACATGGCCGAACCGGCCGGGCAGCGCGCCGCGTGCCAGCCGTACCAGCGTGGCCGCGTGCCAGAGCACGACCGCCACGATCACGGCCGCCCCGCCCACGGCCACCGCGACCGGTCCGGCCGAGACGCCGTACAGCACGGCCACCGTGGCGGCGTTGAGCAGCCCGAGCCGGGTCAGGCCGAGACGCGGGTCCGGTGTGCGGGCGCGCAGCAGCACCACGGTGAAGTGCTCGCTCCAGATCAGGATGGCCGTGGTGACCGCGCCGAGCAGGAGGACGTGGACCAGCAGCCAGCGCGGCGCGGGCAGCGCCTCCCCCGTCAGCGCGGCCGTGACCGTCAGTCCCAGCCACGCCACCACGAGCGCGTTGGCCCGCAGGTGCCACGGTCCGCGGCGGCGTACGGGCTCGCCCGGTCCTGACGGCGGTCTCTTCTCGATGCGAACCTCGACCGGTGTCACCCTCGTCGCCCTTCCCTCGGCGGCCGGAGCACCGGCGTGACGGCGCGTCCGGACGCGGGCGCGGGGAGGGGGTCCGAGGACTCCGCCCTCGCCGGTTCCGCGGACATGGCCGTTCTCCTCCGCCGGATGTCACGGGGCGCTGAATTCACCTCACGGTAAATCCTCAGGACGGTGGCGAGCATGGGCTCAAGGACCATCACCCGTGGGACCAAAGTCCTTCCGGCCGCTCCTTTACCGGGATTTGGGACTTTCGGCCCGCCGAGCAGGGGCCTGCGCCCCTTCATCGCGCCCCGCCCGCCGCCGAAAACTCCTGACAGAGCCCCTGCCGTCACGACGAAGGAGACCCCCATGAACGACCCGCGCCGGTTGGCGGCGACGCTGGTTGGCGCCGTCGGCGTCACCACCCTGACGGCCGGGGCCGTGATGACGGCCCGCGGCCTGCGGGGCAGGGACGAGATCCGCGACGAGCTCTCCCGGCAGCGGATCACCTTCCCGGAGAAGGGACTGCCTCCGGAGCTCACCGCGTACGCCGGGCACCCGGTGGAGAACGGCGTCCAGGCCCGCGCGTTCGCCGACATGATCGGCGGCAACGTGCGCCACGCCACACGGGGCCGCACCTACTCCGAGGTCACCGCGGAGCTGCACGCCGCCGGCGGCCAGGACGACTCCCTCGCCGCGCTGCGCCAGACCGCGTTCATGGGCGAGACACTGCGCGCCTCGCTGATGACGGCCTACCAGGCCTGGCAGATCACCTCCCTGACCGTCGGCCTGGGCGCGGTCCTGATGGGCGCGGGCGCCGCCTTCGTCACGGTGGGCGCCGTGATGTCCTCCGGCGGATGACCGCCGCGCCCCGTTCCAGACACCGACGACCGGGAGGTCCCGTCTTGCCGCTCGACACCGCGTTTCCCACGATCATCCAGGGCGGTATGGGGGTCGGCGTGTCCGGATGGCGGCTGGCGCGGGCCGTCTCCACCACCGGGCAGCTCGGTGTCGTGTCCGGCGTCGCCCTGGACGTCGTGCTGGCCCGCCGGTTGCAACAGGGCGATCCGGGCGGTGACCTGCGCCGCGCCCTGGACGCCTTCCCCTTCCCCGAGGTCGCGGAACGGATCTGGAGGCGCTACCACGTGCCCGGCGGCATCCTGCCCGGCGAGCCGTACCGGCCGGTGCCCAGGCTCGGGCTGCGCCCGCACTCCGGCCGGACCGAACTGACCGTGGCCGCCAACTTCGCCGAGGTGTTCCTGGCCCGCGAAGGTCACGACGGCCCGGTCGGCGTCAACTACCTGGAGAAGATCCAGCTGGCCACGCCCGCGGCGGTCTACGGCGCCATGCTCGCCGGTGTCGACTACGTGCTCATGGGCGCGGGCATCCCCTCGGAGATCCCCGGCCTGCTCGACGCCCTCTCCGCCCACCGGCCCGCCGAGATCTCGGTCACCGTCGCCGGGGCCGAGTCCGGGCGGCGGCACACCGTCGGCGTCGACCCCGCCGCCCTGTACGGCCCCCTCAGGCCGCCCCCGCTCAAACGCCCCCGCCTCCTGGCCGTCGTCTCCTCCGACGTGCTGGCCGTCTATCTGGCCAGGAGGCCCGAGACACGGCCCGACGGGTTCGTGGTCGAGGGTCCCGTCGCCGGTGGCCACAGCGCCCCGCCCCGGGGCAGGCTCCGTCTCGACGAGGAGGGCGAACCTCTCTACGGTCCCCGCGACCGGGTGGACACCGGGAGGATCGCCGCACTCGGGCTGCCGTTCTGGCTGGCCGGTGGCCAGGCAGGGCGGCGAGGGCTGGCGCGGGCGCTGCGGGCGGGCGCCACCGGCGTCCAGGTGGGTACGGCCTTCGCCCTGTGCAGGGAGTCCGGCCTTGAGGAGACGCTCCGGCGCCGTCTGCTGGACGCCGCCTCCGGCGGCACCCTGCCGGTCCGCAACGACCCCGGCGCCTCACCGGCCGGGTTCCCCTTCAAGGTCGCCTCCCTGCCCGGCACCGTGGCCGACCCCGACGTCTACGCCGCCCGGCCGCGTCTGTGCGACATGGGGCACCTGCGCGCGCCGTACCTCAAGGCCGACGGTGAGGTCGGTTACCGCTGCCCGGCGGAGCCGGTCGAGACCTACGTCCGCAAGAACCGGCCGGAGAGCGACACGGCCGGCCGCAGGTGCCTGTGCAACGGGCTCGTCAGCGCGATCGGGCTCGGGCAGCGCCGCCTCGACGGCTACGCCGAGCCCGCCCTGCTCACCCTCGGCCAGGACCTCGGGTTCCTGCGTGACCTGCCCGGCGACTACACGGCCGCGGACGTCGTCGCCCACCTTCTTCACGAGTCCGAGGGCGGCCTGGGCTGACATCCCGGACATCCCGGACGCCGGGGTGATCGGGGCGGGTGAGGGTCGCCTCACCCGCCCCGGCACGATCAGGTCATCTGGACGCAGGCGTTGTAGGTGGCGCTCGCCCGCTCGGCGGCGGCGAGCTCGCCCATGCCGGTGGAGCGCCAGAGCTGGTAGGCGTAGTTGGCCGCCTGCACGCAGTCGGTGCCGGCGCCGGCCGGTGCGGCGGAGATCGCGAGCGTGGCCGTGGTGGACACGGTGACCAGGGCCGCCGCGATCAGGGGGCGGATACGCATGGTGCGGGTTCCTTTCCGGGGTGGGGGGTCACAGGCGGCACGGCGCTCCGGCGGACCCGGGCGAGGGGCCCGTGCCCCGGCTGAGCCGTGCCTGACCTGTGTGTGAGGAACGGACCGGCCGGGCTACTTGGGGTCGACGCCGGGCGCGTGGCAGGCGGGGCCGTTCGGGCCGGTGGTGCAGGGCTGCGGAGGCTGGGCCTGCGCCTGGGCCGGGAGGGACAGTGCCCCCACGAAGGCCACGGCCGACAGCGTGACGGCGACGACGGTGAACGCGGGACGAAGACGGGTCACGTGGACTCCTGTGCTGGATACGCGAAGAACGCGGCGTGCGGATTCTGTGGCTGCGGTCACCGGACGCCCCGATGATCTCCGGTGCCGCACTGCTGATTCTCGGCCGGTGATCGCGCTCCCGGTTCCTCCCGCCGGATGATCTCCCGTCTACCCTCCTGGGCGGAGGTCCTACGGCCCTCGTCTGACACGGCCGCGCCGCGCGTGTGCCGATCGACCGCACTCGAAGCGGGGCGACCGCCGCCGTGACCGGCCGGTGGGCGGCCACCGCGGCGACGGCGGCCTCGACGGTCCTGGGCACCACGACGCCGATGGGGACCTGCCGGTGGTTCGGGGCGTCCGTCGAGTAGGCGCCGCGGGATCCGGCGTCGAAGCGGACCTCGCCGTCCACCTCCGCCGACAGGTCGCCTTCGAGTGCCGCGACGTCGACGGCGAGGGCCGGAACGCGTGTCACGGGGCCGGGCAGGACCACCTGGGCGGTCATGACCTGAGCTCACTGATCTTGTCGCGGGCGACGGTGGCGAGGGTGGCCACCTTGTGCGGCTGACCGCGCAGGAAGGCCTCGGTGAAGTGCTTGGCCTGCTCGTAGCTCACCTTCCCCGGCATCGGCGGCTCGTTCGGGTTGACGTCCACGTCCACCAGGGCGGGGCCGGGGTGGGCGAGTGCCTCGCGCACGGCGCCTGCCACCTCACCGGGGGCGGTGACCTTCGCACCGTAGGCGCCGCAGCCCCGGGCCCAGGAGGAGAAGTCCGCCTCGGGCTGCCGGTGCCGTACCGCGTACTCCGGGTAGCCCAGGACGATCTGCTCCCAGAGGATCTGCCCGTAGGCGTTGTTGTTGTTGACGACCACCTTGATCGGCAGCTCGTGCCGTACGGCGGTGAGGAACTCGGCCATCAGCATCGCGAACCCGCCGTCCCCGACGAAGGCGATCACCTGCCGCCCGGGGAAGGCGTGCTGCATGGCGATCGCGTACGGCAGGCCGGGCGCCATCGTGGCCAGGTTGCCCGACAGGTAGAAGCGCCGGTCGCCGCGGATCGTCCAGTGCCTGGCCGCCCAGGTGGCGATCGTGCCGGAGTCGCAGGTGAGGATCGCGTCCTCGGCCGCCAGTTCGTCGAGGCATCCCATGAGGTACTGCGGGGCGATCGGTTCCCGGCTCGCGTCGCACAACGCGGCCATCCTCGCCCGCCAGGAGTCCATCTCACCCCGGTACCTGGCCAGGAACGAGCCGTCCGTCCCGGTCAGCAGCGGCAGCAGCGCCCGCAGCGCCAGTTTGGCGTCGGCGGCGACCGGCGCCTCGACGGGCAGCCGCAGCCCGATCAGCGCGGGGTCGACGTCGATCTGCGCCACCCGCGCCTTGCCGGGTTCGGGGAGGTACTTGCCGTAGGGGAAGGACGTGCCGACCATGAGCAGCGTGTCGCACTCCTCCATGGCCTCCTCGCTGGGTTTCGTCCCCAGCAGCCCGATGCCCCCGGTGGTCACCGGGTGGTCGTCGGGGACCACCGCCTTGCCCGGGAGGGTCTTCACCACCGGCGCGCCGAGCCTCTCGGCGACCGCGATCACCTCGTCGCGGGCGTGCAGGGCCCCGGCGCCCACCAGGATCACCGGTTTGCTCGCGGCGTTGAGCACCTGTGCCGCCGCGCGCAGCGCCTCCTCCTCGGGGGGCGGCGGCGGGCGGTCGAGTGTGGGCAGGCTCGACGGCGGCGCGCCCGGCGCGGGGTGCCGGTAGGGGTCCTGCTCGACCGGCGCGATCTGGATGTCGTTGGGGAACGTCAGGTGCGACACGGTCCGCCCGGCCAGTGCCTCGCGGATCGCCAGGTCGACCACGCCCGGCATCTGCTGCGGGTTGGTGATCATCAGGTTGTATCCGGCGATGTCCTGGTACAGCCGGTCCAGGTGCACCTCCTGCTGGTAGTGGCTGCCCAGCAGGGAGGTCTCCTGCATTCCGGTGATCGCCAGCACCGGCACGTGGTCCAGCTTGGCGTCGTAGAGGCCGTTGAGCAGGTGGATGCCTCCCGGCCCCGACGTGGCCACGCAGACCCCCAGCCTGCCGGTCGCCTTGGCGTATCCGGTGGCCATGAAGGCCGCCGCCTCCTCGTGGTGCACCAGGAGGAACCTCAGCTTGTCCTGGTGGCGCCGGAAGCCTTCCATCAGGCCGTTGATGCCGTCCCCGGGAAGTCCGAAGACGGTGTCGACGCCCCAGTCGATGAGCCGTTCGGCGAGGCTCTCTCCCACGATCTCGCGCATGGCGTCCCCCGATCCGCAGGTCAGGGCCCGCCCTACCCCCACCCCGGCACATCAAACGACAAAGCATGACAACTCGGACATAGGATTGCGCGCGCCCACCGGGAACAACGGCGGGCGTCCGGACTCCCCCACCGGCCGGATCCACGATCGGGCCGGAACCGGCGGAGAGGAGGACGCCGTGACCACGGTCGAGGAGATCACCGCGGCCGTCTGCACCGTGCCCACCGACGCCGAACTGGCCGGGCAGCTCGGCGGCTGGGTCCACCGGGACGGCATCCCCAGGGTGAAGCTCAAGATAGGGCGGGGCAGGGACGTCCGTCCGGTACGGCGGGCACGTGAGGCGATCGGCGCGGAGGCGGAGCTGTACGTCGACGCCAACGGCGCCTACACCGCCAAGGAGGCGATCCGGCTCGCCGCCGAGCTTGAGGAGTGGGACGTGCGCTGGTTCGAGGAGCCGGTCTCCTCCGACGACCTCTCCGGGCTGCGCCGGGTGCGCGAGGCCGTACAGGCCGACGTCGCCGCGGGCGAGTACGGCTACGACCTGCGCTACTTCCGGCGCATGGCCGGTGCCGTCGACTGCCTCCAGGCCGACGTCACCCGCTGCGGCGGCCTCCCGCGGTGGCGGTGCGCCGCGACGGTCGCCGCCGCCTGGAACCTGCAGGTCTCCGGCCACTGCGCGCCGCAGCTGCACCTGCATGTCGCGCTGTCCACACCGAACACGCGCCATCTGGATGAGAGCCGCTCCCGGGGTAGTGGGAACGGCATGCACGAACTGCGCCACAGCGACCCGGCCGAGCCCGGCATCACCCGCAGACGCCGCGGGCGCTCCTTCTCCTACGCCTACGCCGACGGGCGCCCGGTCAGGGACCGTGGGACGCTCGCCAGGATCAGGGCGCTCGCGCTGCCACCCGCCTGGCGGGAGGTGTGGATCTGCCGCGACGCGGAAGGCCACATCCAGGCCGTGGGCACCGACGCGGCCGGGCGGCGGCAGTACCGCTACCACGACGTCTGGCGTGAGGAGCAGGACCGGCTCAAGTTCGCCCGGGTCGCCGAGCTGGCGGAGAGGCTGCCGGACTTCCGCAAGAAGGTGCAGGCCGACCTCGACCAGCCAGGCCTGACGCGCGAGCGGGTGCTGGCCGCCGCGGCCCGCATGCTCGACATCGGGCTGTTCCGGGTGGGCGGCGAGGCGTACGAGTCCTTCGGGCTGGCGACGATGCGGATGGAGCACGTGACCTGCTCACGCGGACGGGTCTCCTTCCGCTACCCGGCGAAGGGCAACAGGCTGCGCGAGGTCGAACTGGACGATCCGGACGTGTGCGAGGTCGTCACCGCGTTGCGCGGAACCGGCGCCAAGGGTGAGCTGCTGCGCTACGAGGACGACGGCTCCTGGGTCGACGTCCGCAGCGACGACATCAACGCCTACCTGCGTGAACGCATGGAGACCGAGGTCAGCGCCAAGGACTTCCGTACCTGGCACGCCACGGTGTACGCCGCCGTCGGCCTGGCGGTCTCGCGGCGGGTCCGCAGCCGGGCCGGGCGCCGCAGGGCCGTCGCCCGTGTCATGCGGGAGGTCGCCGGGCACCTGGGCAACACCCCCGCGGTCGCCCGCGCCTCCTATGTCGACCCCCGCGTCGTCACCGCCTACGAACGGGGCAGGACCATCCACCGGGCGCTGACCGACCTCGGCGAGGCCGACGGCCCGGCCACGCACGGCGCGGCGGAACGCGCGGTCATCGACCTTCTCAAACACCCCTGAACCGGCCGCTCCTGGGTAGCGATACAGGATGCGGACGACACAGCCTCCACGGATCACCCGGCCGGTGATGTACCACGGGTGGTCCCAGATGACCTTCATCCACTGGCGCTACTCCCCCGCCCAGGTCCAGGCGCTGCTTCCCGGCTGGCTCACGGCCGAGGAGTTCGACGGTTCGGCGTGGGTCGGCCTGACGCCCTTCCTCATGGAGGACGTACGGGTGCCCGGAACACCGGCCCTGCCATGGCTGTCGCGGTTCCCGGAGACGAACGTGCGCACCTACGTGCGGGACGCGCGGGGGCGCCGCGGCCTGTGGTTCCTGTCGCTGGACGCCGGGCGGCTCCTTCCCGCCCTGGGCGGCAGGGCCGGTTACGGGCTGCCCTACCACTGGTCCGACATGTCCGTGCGCGTCGAGGGGGAACGGCGGGCCTACCGCTGCCGGCGCCGGCTGATCGGCCCCGCGGGCGCCCGGTGCGACGCCGACGTGGAACTCGGCGCCCCGCTGCTCGACACCGAGCGGGACGAACTCACCGACTTCCTCACCGAGCGCTACCGGCTGTTCACCGTCGTCGGAGGCAGGCCTGCCCACGCCGAGGTCGAGCACCGGCCGTGGCCGTTGCGCCGCGCCCGCCTGGTCCGTCTCGACCAGGACCTCCTGCGGGCCGGGGGCCTTCCCTCCCCCGAGGGTGATCCGCTCCTGCACGCCTCCTCGGGGGTGCGGGTCCGGGTGGGGATGTGGAACCTGTCCTGACGGCCGCTCACGCGCGCTCACCGGTCAGCGCGGAACGCAGGCCCTCCGGCCCGTCGTACCGGCGGCCCTCCGTGCCGTGCCACTCGACGAGCAGGACGGTGGCGTCGTCCTGCAGACGGCCGCCGTGGTAGTCCAGCACGGCGTGGGTCAGGCGGCGCAGCGTCTCGGGCACCGGCAGGCCCGCGGCGTCGTGACGGACGACGAAGTCGACGAACCGTTGCAGCCCGAACTCCTGGGCGGTACGGCCCCTGGCCTCGGTGATGCCGTCGGTGTACAGCAGCACCCGGTCCCCGGGTTCCAGCTGTTCCCGGCACGAGGTGACCGGCAGGTTCAGGTTCAGCCCCATGGGGTGGGCCGGGACGCACCGCAGGGTGGTGACCCAGCGACCGTGGCGGATCACCACCGGCGGGTGGTGGCCGCGGTTGACCCAGCCGAACAGGCCGGTGGTCATGTCCAGGTCGGCCATGATCGCGGTGACGAACCGGGTGGTCCTGCCGAACTCGCCGATCAGCACACGTTCGATCGCCTCGCTGTTGTCCGCCAGTCCCATGCCCTGACGGCGGTGGTTCCGGCAGGCGGCCATCGCGAGGTTGGCGGTCAGCCCCGCCGAGGTGTCGTGTCCCATGGCGTCGAAGACGGCCAGATGCAGGGTCTCACCGGCGATGGCGTAGTCGAAGGCGTCCCCGCCGACCTCGTAGGCCGGTTCCATGACCGCGCTGACCGTGACCCGGCGGTTGGCGAAGGTGAGCGGCGGCATCAGGTTCCACTGCATCTCCGCGGCCACGTTCATCGGCCGGGTGCGCACCAACCGGGCGTAGGAGTCGCTGTGCTCGCGGTAACTGACCAGCAGCAACGCCACCATCGAGGCCAGATGCCGCATGGCGTCCCGATCCGCCTGGTCGTCCTCCGGCGGCCGGACGCGCAGCACGCCCAGCCGTCCCGTGCCGTCCAGCACCGGCACCCACCAGTGGTCCGCCCGCCCGTCGGCGCCGGCCTTGGCCAGCGGGCGCACCTCCTGGAAGGCGCGCCCGGCCAGGGTGGCGTCGATGCGCAGTTCCTCCGGTTCCCCACCGGCCTCCTCCGGCCCGGCCAGGGGCCGCAGCACCGTCTGCTGGAGGTCGGCCAGGTAGATCGCCACCTCCCGAAGTCCCGCGCGGGCGGCGTACTCGCTGACCAGGAACGGCAGGCGCTCCAGTTCCGCCAGATGACTGGCCTCCAGCAGGCCGGTCAGCATCCCCGTGACATCGCGTGAGGAGGACATCGGCCACCCCCTGTCCGCATCGTGGCCGGCCGCGTCAGCCTGTGGCGCCTCCCCACCCCGAGCGACTTGTCGTTAATCATCACTAAAGACGGGATTCCCGGATTCCGGGGAACGCAACGTCGCCCTCGAAGGTCGCACGCCTTGCCGGACGCGTCCGGCAAGGCCGGTGTAAGACCGGGTCACGAGAGCCGGGTCCGTTCCCCAAGGAAGGACACCGCCCGGTTGACACCTCATCGGGAGGGTATGGAGGGCGCGCCTCACACCCTACAGAGGAGGGACGAGATGTCCTTCAATCCGTTGCGGGAACGCGGCATTCCGTTGGACCGGCAGCTACGCAACTGGCGTGAACTGGACGTGACGCCGATCGACCCCGACCACACCGACCCGTACACCCGGTGCCGGATCATCACGATGAACGGCATCGAGGTCGAGGCGATCCTGTTCAGCCACCAGTTCTCCCGGCACTGCCCGGACCCGGCGGTCAAGCAGCAGCTGGCGCAGGTCCGCTACATCGAGGCCCAGCAGCAGAAGGCCGTCAACTGGCTGCTGCCGGGGCTCGCCTCGGTGCTGGAGACCACCATCGCCTACGAGCAGGTCGCGGTCGACCTGACCGCCTGGGTGGCCCGATCCGAACCCGACCCCTACCTCAAGCAGGCCTACCAGTTCGGCGTGCTTGAGGACTTCGATCACCTGTACCGCTACGCCAACCTGTACGAGATGATCGAGCACCGCAGGGCCGAGAAGATCGTCGACAACCTGACGGAGGTCATGCCGGGCAGACCGACCTACCTGCACCACCGGCACCCGATCGACAATCTGCGCGAGCCGTACGACAGGTCCGCCGCCGCGCCGATCTCCAAGCTGCACGCGCTGACCATCATGTCCGCCGAGCAGCAGACCATGAACTTCTACATGAACGTCGGGCCGACCTACATGGAGCCGATCGCCCGCCGGCTCTACCAGGAGATCGGGCTGGTCGAGGAGGAGCACGTCACCCACTACGAGTCCCTGGTCGATCCCGGCGAGACCTGGTGGGAGATGCTGCTCAACCACGAGTACAACGAGTGCTACCTGTACCACTCGTTCATGGAGACCGAGTCCGACCCCAGGGTCAAGGCGATCTGGGAACTGCACCTGAACATGGAGCTCGAACACCTGCGCATCGCCGCCGAGCTGTTCGAGCGGCACGACGGCCGTGACCCCCAGGAGGTCGTCGCCCCCGCGCTGCCCGCACCGGTGACCTTCGAGCCGAACAAGGCCTACCTGCGCGAACTGCTGGCCACCCAGATCGACTACACCACCCTCGGCACCGGTTACGTCCAGGAGGCGCACGAGCGTTTCGAGAGGTGGCAGGAGGAGATCATGGGCGGGGAGCGGCCGCCCAGCGAGATCGTCATGGACGACAACCGCGCCAAGTCCGGCGAGGAGTACCGGCTGGAGACCGAGGGACCGCACCCGGTGCCCAGTCTGCGCGCCGGCCGCAGGCTCGGCTGAGCGGGACCTCCGCACCGGACGTCCGGGGCTCCGCCGCCACGGCCCGGTGATCACGGGACCGTGGCGGCGGAGGGATCTTTCCGAACGGCGGCGCCGTTGCGTCAGCCCTTTCCACCCATGGCGTCACGGATGACGTCACGAACCCGGTCCATGATCGCGGTCGGGGTGCCGACCAGCAGGTTCTTGACCGCCGACTCCACGCCCGGATGCGGGTGGGTCGGCGCCATCGCCTCGGCCGCCTTCACTCCGGCCGCCATCGCGCGCCGTTCCGCCTCGGTGGTCTCCGCCCGTAGCCTGACGAACTCGTACCGCTCCTCGGCACGGGCGTGGGCGGTCACCGCCTCGCGCAGCGTGGTCAGGTTCGCCGGGAAGGCGGGATCGGTGGTCCCCGCCTTCTCCATCCGGGTGAGCAGCCGTTTGGCCTCGTTCTCCTCGGCCAGCCGGTCCTCGACCACCTCCTCACCGCCGTCGATCTTACGGCGGGCGTACGGGTGGACGACCTCCTCCTCCGCCGTCTCGTGTACGGCCAGCAGCCGCACCAGCCGCCGGAACGGCTCGTCCCGCTCCCCCTCGGCCGCCCGCTCGACCTCGTCGAAAAGGTCACGGATCAGGGCGTGCTGCCGCAGCAGCAGGTCGATCACGTCGTTCTCCCCCATGAGCTCGGGGATGGTCTGAGCCTGGCTCATAGAACTCTCCCTTCGGTACGGCTGGCCGTACCCCCACCCGCTCCCCTTATCTGCGGCACGCCCGCGCCGCGTGGAAAACCTCTCCATCCACGGCCTGACGGGCAGGAAAAGGGTCCGGGCGGAGGCTCATGAGGGGTGGCGGGCATGCCCGGCGGGCGACTCGGCGACTTACGGCATTTGTCAACCTTTGCCGCAAGGATCGACTGGAAGTGGTTAATCGCCCCCAGCACCCGGAAAGTAGTGCCGGTATCCATGGGGAGGAGAGACGTCGATGGGCCACCCTCAGGAGACCACCGTTCGCGCGGCGCGGACCGGACACGTCCCCGGTGGCGGAGAACCGTCCGCGGGACGCCGGGTACCGCGGCGGGAACCAGGGGTATGAGGCGATCCGCCGGTTCGCGGGCCGGCCTTCCGGTCGTCCGGACGTTCCGCGAGCTGGTCGACCTGGTCACCGAACGTCCGGGGTTGTTCGTCCGCTACTCTCACGGGCCCGAGCGTGACGCCGAGGAGAGCAGCCGCGACTACGAGGCCGACGTGGACCTGCCCGGCCTGTCGGTCACGACCATCGGCCCGGAGCCGTGGTGGACCAGGCCCGCCGAGGACTGGATCGCACGGCGGCTCTGCAAGTACGGCGACCTGGACGAGGGGCAGGAGGAGCGCCGTCGCCCGTGGCTGCTGGAGGGACGTGTCGTCGCCTCCGGCCCCGACCACGAACCTCTGGTCGTGGACACCGTACCGGTGGCGTGGATCGGCGAGAGCGCGATCGCCGAGGCGAAACGCCGCTACCGGCGGTGCTTCCAGGTCGGCCAGGACTCCACGTAGCGCCTGCGGCCGCTCAGGGAGCCTCCGGTGGCGCCGGCCAGACTCCGATGGCGAGTTCGGCCACCGGGCGCAGGTCGGCGGCGGTCGCGCCGTCGGCCGCCTGTTGTGACAGACCCTGGAGAGCGGCTCCGAAGTACCGGGCCAGGGCCCGGGTGTCGACGGAGTCCGGCAACTCGCCCGCGCGGACGGCCTCGTCGAGACGGGCCGTGAAGACGGCGACGTTGGCGTTGCGGATGTCGCGGAGGAAGGCCTCGATGTCGGCGTCCCTCGGGTTGACGTTGGTCGCCGAGCGAATGATCAGGCAGCCCGCCGGGTGGGACGGGTCGGTGTAGGCCTCGGCGGCCTCGCGCAGGATGCGCGCGAAGGCGCCGCGGGCGGTGCGCTCCTCACGCAGGGCGATCTTCGCGAAGGTGGCGGGCGCCGCCCTCTGGTAGGCGACGACGGCCTCCTTGAACAGGGACTTCTTGTCACCGAAGGCCGCGTAGAGGCTCGCGGGCCTGATGTTCATCGCCTCCGTCAGGTCACTGACCGAAGTGGCCTCGTAGCCGCGGTCCCAGAACAGGCGGACGGCCTTGGCCAGCGCCTCGTCACGGTCGAAGGTGCGGGGGCGGCCCCGGCGGCTCTCGGTCATGACACAAATTCTAGAGCACTCATTCAATAATCCGTGCTACCGTATTTTTTGAGCAATCACTCAACAAAGGAGTTTCGTCATGGGACGTCTCACGGACAAGGTCGCGCTGGTCACCGGGGGCAGCCGGGGTATCGGCCGGGCCGTCGCGCGACGGCTGGCGGGCGACGGGGCCACCGTCGTGCTGACCTACGCCCAGGACGGCGCGGCGGCGGCGGAGACCGTCGAGAGCATCGAGAAGGACGGCGGACGGGCCTTCGCCCTCCGCGCCGAACTGGGCGAGCACGGCGACGCCGAGGCCATGTGGGCGGCCTTCGACGCCGTGACCGGCGACGCCCGGGTCGACATCCTGGTCAACAACGCCGGCATCGGGCGCAGCGCCGGCATCGCTACCCTCACCGAGGAGGAGTTCGACAAGGTGTTCGCGGTGAACGTCCGCGCACCGTTCTTCGTCGTCCAGCACGCGCTGCCCCGGCTCAACGACGGCGGCCGGATCATCAACGTCTCCAGCGGCGCGGCCCGTATGGCGTTGCCCGAGATCATCGCCTACAGCTCGACCAAGGGCGCGCTGGACACCTTCACCCTCAACCTCGCCAAGGCGCTCGGCCCGCGCGGGATCACCGTCAACTCGGTCGCACCGGGGATCATCGACACCGACGTCAACGCGGGCTGGCTGCGCGCCGATCCCGAGGCCTGGGAGCGGGCCGCGGCCCTGTCGGCGCTCGGCCGGGTCGGCACCCCCGAGGACGTCGCGGACATCGTGGCCTTCCTCGCCTCCGACGACGCCCGCTGGGTGAGCGGCCGGGTCGTCGACGCCACGGGCGGCTCCGGCCTGTGAAGGGCATCGTTTGCTTGACCTGTTCGGGGGTAGAGCACGGCCCTGTCGCGGGGAGGTTCTCGTGCGAGTCCGTCCTCGGAGGTGCCGTTGACCGTCCCTCGCCCAGCCGCCGTCCTGTTCGACCGTGACGGCACACTGATCGTCGACGTCCCCTACAACGCCGATCCGCACCGGGTACGGCCGATGCCCGGGGCCCGGCGGGCGCTCGCCCGGCTGCGCGGGGCGGGCGTGCCCGTCGGGGTGGTCACCAACCAGTCGGGGGTGGCCAGGGGACTCATCGGCGCGCGGGAACTGCGCGCGGTGAACGCCCGCGTCGAGGAGATCCTCGGCCCGTTCGACGTGTGGGCGGTCTGCCCCCACGGCGAGCACGACGGATGCGGCTGCCGCAAGCCCGCTCCCGGGCTCGTCCTTCGGGCGGCGGCCGTCCTCGGGGTGAACGTCCGCGACTGCGTGGTCATCGGGGACATCGGGCGCGACGTGGAGGCCGCCCGAGCCGCCGGGGCCCGCGGCATCCTCGTCCCCACCCCCGTCACCCTTGCCGAGGAGGTGGCCGCGGCGCCCGAGGTCGCCGCCGATCTCCCCGGCGCCGTCGAACGGGCGCTGCGCCCGCCTCCTGACACGTCCACCGACCCCGGGGAACCGACATGAGAATCCTGCTGTGGCACGTGCACGGTTCCTGGACCACCGCGTTCGTCCAGGGCGACCACGACTACCTGGTGCCGCTCGTGCCCGACCGTGGCCCCGACGGACGTGGCCGGGCACGGACCTACCCCTGGCCGGATCCGGTGCACGAGGTCTCCTGGGACCGGCTGCGCGAGGAGGAGGTCGACCTGGTCGTCCTGCAACGGCCGCACGAGCTCGAACTCGCCGAGGACTGGCTGGGCCGCCGTCCCGGGCGGGACGTGCCCGCCGTCTACGTCGAGCACAACACCCCCGTGGGCGACGTCCCGCGCACCCGCCATCCCCTCGCCGGGCAGTCCGGCGTCCCCGTCGTCCACGTGACCCACTTCAACGACCTGTTCTGGGACTGCGGCCGGGCGCCGACACACGTGATCGAGCACGGCGTCGTGGACCCCGGTCACCGCTACACCGGCGAGCTACCGCGTGCGGGGGTCGTCGTCAACGAGCCCGTCAGGCGCGAGCGGGTCGCCGGGACCGACCTGCTCCCTCTGTTCGCCGCGACCGTACCGCTCGACGTCTTCGGCATGCGGACCACCGGCCTGCCGGAGGCACTGGGGGTGCCCGCCGGGACGTTCGAGGACCTTCCCCAGCGGGCGATGCACGCCGAACTGGCCCGGCGCCGCGTCTACCTGCACCCCTACCGGTGGACCTCGCTCGGCCTGTCCCTCATCGAGGCCATGCTGCTCGGCATGCCCGTCGTGGCGCTGGCCACCACGGAGGCCGTGGAGGCCGTCCCCGCCGGAGCGGGGGTGATCTCGACCCGCGTCGCCACCCTGACCGCCGCCCTGAAGTCCTTCGCCTCCGACGCCGCCCTGGCGAGGCGGACGGGCGAGGCCGCCAGGCGTGCCGCCCTCGCCCGGTACGGCCTGGGCCGTTTCCTGTCCGACTGGGACCTCCTGCTCACGCGAACGGCCTGAGGGGCCCCGCGGGCGTGCGTGGGGCTCAGGCGCCCCCGGTCTCCCGTGGCCGGTCATGGCGCCGTTCGGGTCGTTCCAGTGAGTCACGGGCCGCCTCCACCCACGGCGGCAGTGTCCGGCGGCTCGCCAGCGCGGCGGGCAGCCTTCCCACGGCGTCCCGGATTCCCCGCAGCCCCGCGGGCCCGCCACGCGCGGCCGACGACACCGCACGCGCGACCACCGGCCACGGCCGCCGCATGACGGCGGTGAGGACGGCGTTGCGGGCGGCCAGCGCCCGCCTGCCCCCGGGGTCCCGCGCCGGGGAGGGATGGTGGTGGGCGACCACGGTCTCGACATAGGCCAGTCCCCATCCGGCCGCCGCCAGGTCCAGGGCCAGGCGTTCCTCCTCCCCGAAGAAGAACACCACCTTGTCGAAGCCTCCGGCGGCCAGGTAGGCCTCCCGCCGTACCACCGCCCCGCACGCCAGGAAACCCAGCACGCTCGGCCCCGGCAGGTCCGGCTCCGCACCCAGCGGACCGGCGGCCATCTCCGCGCAGACCGGGTCGGGCCGGCCCTCGGGGCCGACCAGGACGCGCCCGGCCAGCACCGCCAGCCGGGGATGGGCGTCCAGCACGTCGGCGGCCCGTTCCAGGGCGCCCTCGGCCCACCAGGAGTCGTCGTCGGCGAAGGCGACGTAGGGCGTCCCGGCGAGCCGTACCCCCAGATTCCTGGCGGGCGCGCCCAGGTTTCGTCCCAGCTCGACGACCCGCACGTGCGCGAGGCGCCGTCGTGCCATCTCCGCGCTGCCGTCGGCCGAGCCGTTGTCCAGCAGGATCACCGGCCCCTCGTGGCGAGGCAGGGAGCGCTCAAGCTCGGCGCGGCGGTCGCGGCTGGCGACCACGACCGTCACTCTCGGCCCGTCCGCCCCGTTCCTCTCCGGCGTCGTGTCGCCCATCTCCGGCGGGCCCCCTTCCCGGGTACGGCGGGGCCGTACCCGCCGGTCAGTCCCGCTGCTCCCCACCGCCGAACCCGAGCGTTTCGGCGATCTCCTCGACGTTGGCGAAGGTCCGGTCGGGCAGCGCCCGCAGGGCGGAGAGCACCGGATCCGGCGCGGACTGCGCCTCGGCGCGGGCCAGCAGGGTCGCGCGGTCGGCGGGAAACGCGTGGGTGCCGCTGATCCAGCGGGCCAGGACGCTACGGCTGTCCACCTCCTGCGGGGTCATCTCCTCCGGGGAGCCCGGTTCGTGCCCGGGTGGCCGGGGCCCCGGGGCCAGATCCCTCTCGCCGGGGGCGTCGAGGGGCTCCGGCTCCTTCCACTCCTCGACGCTGCTGTCCTCTCCTCCTTGGACGATGCCCTGAGCCTCGTGTTTCTGCTCGTCGTCCAGCCGCGGACCGTGCTTGGTGCTTCCCCGTTCCATCTCTGGTCCCCCTTCCGAGTTCATACTCCTGCCCCTGCCCCGTATGCCGGCGGCTACCCACCACCGGACCGCCGAGCGGCGTGGCCGGGACAGGCGCCGCCCCCGGAGACGGATCTCCAGGGGCGGCCGTACGGTGCCTATCCCTGGATGAGCGGGAGGTGGCGCACCCCCGTCAGAGAGGGGGTGGGGATGAACAGCACGGGGTCGTCCGGGTCGGTCCGCAGGGTTTCGAAGCGGTCGAGCAGGATGTCCAGCGCGACCCGTCCCTCCAGCCTGGCCAGTGGCGCGCCCAGGCAGAAGTGGATGCCCCGGCCGAACCCGAGGTGCGGGTTGGGGTCACGGCCCGGGTTGAAGACGCCGGGATCGGGGAACTGGCGCGGGTCCCGGTTGGCCACCGCGAGCCAGACCATGACCATCTTGTCGGCCGGGATCGTCACGCCGCCCAGTTCGGCCTCCCGGGTGGTGGCGCGGCCGAGAAGGGCGAAGGGGGTCATGTACCGGATCGCCTCCTCGATGACGGCCGGGATCGAGGACCGGTCGGCGCGCACCTTGGCCTGCTGCTCGGGGAAGGCGTCCAGGCACAGCACCGTGTTGCCGAGCAGCATCGTCGTGGTGATGTGTCCCGCGAGCAGCAGGATGATCGCGAAGTTGACCACCTGGTCGTCGGGCAGGCGTTCGCCGTCCACCTCGGCCTGGACCAGCCTGGTGAGCAGGTCGGCGCGCGGCTGCCGCCTGCGTTCGGCCGCGTGGGCGGCGAGGTAGGCGGTCATCTCCCGCCACGGTTTCAACGTGGCCGCGACGTCCGCCTTGCGCTCCTCCTCCGAGCGGTTGAGCGAGATCTCGGCGTCACGCTGGAACAGCGCGTCGGCCCACTGCTTGAACAGGGCGCGGTCGCCGCTGGGCACGCCGAGCAGCTCGGCGATGACGATGACCGGCAGCGGATAGGCCAGGTCGCGCACGAGCTCGAAGCGGTCCTGCTCACGTGCCGCGTCGAGCAGTTCGTTGGTGAGGGCGGCGATCCTCGGTTCGAGGTCCGCCACGACCTTCCTGGTGAAGGCGTTGCTGACCAGCTTGCGCAGTTTGCCGTGCTCCGGCGGGTCGATCTGGGTGATGAAGCCGTCCAGCGAGAACTCCTCGCCGAACGACATCTCCTGGGGAATCACCCGCATGGTGTCGGAGGAGTACGTCGCGGGGTCGCTGAAGACCTCGTGCGTCTCCTGGTATCCGTAGACGTTCCACAGCCCGGTCCGGCTGTCGAACTCGACCGCCGGGCCCGATCGGGGCCCGTGCAGCCAGAAGTGCTGTTTGGGGATGTCGTACCGTTCGACGATGCCTGACATCGCCTCTCCTTGGTTGAGGATCCCTCTGCCTGATGCGGTACGTCAGGACGTCTTCTCGCGGTACTCCTTCCAGCGCTCGAGCATCCCGTCCGCGTCCTGCAGGACGAAGGCGTAGAAGTCCCGGGTCTCCTTCAGCCGGGCGCGCTGGTCCGGCCGGTCGTCGCCGACGATCGACAGTCCGAGGTCGAGCGTGTCGAGGCTCTGCCTGACGGCGGCCAGCTGGGCCCGCACGATCTCGGCCCACTCGCCGCTGGCCGTCCGGTAGCGGTGTTCACGGGTGGCGGTCGGAACGCGCTCCGCCATCCCGCTCAGCTCCAGCTGCCTGGCGACCGTGCTGACCGCGGTCTTGCTCACGCCCAGTTCGGCCGCCAGCTCGGTGAGGGACCTGTCGGGCGGGTCGCAGATCATGAGCCACGCGTGCAGGCGGCCCATCGTGCGCGTCCTGCCCATACGCTCCATGATCAGCCCCATGCGATCGACGAACTCGGTCTCCGAAGGGTCCACAAGCGCCAACTCCGCAATGAACGTCAAGTACGTACTTTACGAAGTGTACGCCTCTTTCCGGCGGGAGTGAAGGACCGCGCGTCCACCCTCCGCCGGAACCCGCCGGGCTCCATGAGTGACGTAGATCACACTTCATCCGCCGGATGCGCGACGGGCCGGGACATGATCCGCGAAACCCCAGGTCCCACCCGCGAACGGAGACATCCGTCACACACGGGACGAGCCGGACCGGCCGGACCCGTGGCGTCAATCGCCCGTTCACGGTTGACGCGCTTTCTTGACATGTCGCATGCTCTTGAAGTCGAACATATTCACTCGCACCGGGAGCCGTTTTTCAGCCAGGCGTGCGGGACAGTGCTTTCCTTATAGCGGAACGGTTCTCGGGAAGGGTTCCCTCCGCGTTTCCGGAAAGATGACAAACGGACGCGCGACCCTCATTTCCCGCCCGTCCGGAAACACTGCACAACCTCTTGAAATTCTATTGAGCGTACGAGAGGTGAAAGGCCGTGGACTGGTCCCGTAATCTTGTGGTCGTCGTGAGCCCCGATTCCTTCATTCGCGGGCTCGGGCGCCGAATCGTGGACGACGTGCTGAACGCCGGCTGCGAGGAGGTGGCGGCACGGGTCGTCCAGCCGGGAAGTCTCCTGCTCGACGTCATCTACGACGACCTGGCCCTCAGGAGGATCCACTTCGGGACCTACCGGTACCGCGCGATCGACGCGCTGTACCGGCTCGGGCCCTCACTGGCGCTCCTGCTGACCGGCGGGCCCGACATCCACCGGCGCTTCACCGAGATGAAGGGCTCCGGACCGCTCGAACGGGCCTCCCCCTCCTCCCTGCGGCTGCGCTACGGGGCGGTCAACACGATCCTCGGCCTGCTGCACGCCTCGGACAGCCCGCAGGAGGCCGAACTGGACTGGCGGACGTTCTTCGTCAGGGAGTGGGGCAACCTCGGCCGCGGCGAGCTGCCGGAGAGCCACGCCCAGCTCGCGACGCCGGGGGCCCGCACCCTCGCCTCCCTGCTCGACAGAGCGCCGGGAACCGGGGAGAACCGCGGCTTCCTGCAGGTGAGAGACCAGTTCAGGAGGGTCCTGATCGCCCACCTGTGGGAGCTCCTACCGGACTCCGAGGCCGCCTCCGTGGCCCACGACCTCGCCGGGACGCCAAAGACCCCGCTCGACGACGAGCTCGTCGCCCGTGTCGCGAAGAGCCTGGACGGCTCCGCCGACCTGCTCCTGCGCCGGGCCCTGGGCTCCACGTTCACCCCCGAGGGGCCACCGCTGGACACCGACCGGCTGTGGACCGCGCTCCAGGGTTACGGAATCAGGGTCGACCCCTGGTCCAGGGCCGTCCTGGCGACCTCGCAGTACTTCCCGCCGGTGGCCTATCCCGACCCGGTCGCGGGCGGTGACGCGCGTGGGTGAGAGCGCCTCCGCACGGATGTGGACGAGCGCCCAGGAACCGCCGGAGGACTCCCCCGAATGGGTCTCCCGGGAACGGCGGCGAATCCGTGACGCCCTGCTCTCCACCCATCCCTTTCCCTACCCCTGCCACTTCGGCGCCATCGGCGAAGCCGCGGGAAACAATTACTACACGTTCATGAACCTGCGCCGGGACTTCTCCGGCGAGGTGGCCGCCGTGGCCCGCGACCTCGCGCATTTCATCGGGATCCAGCGCGGTTCCCCCGAAGAACGTCTTTCGTTCCTCCTCATGGTCGGCCCGCCGTCCGGCGAACGCGACTTCGCAGGGTACCGCGCCCTTTTCTGGAAGGTCCTTTCCGGCCTGCATTCGTCTGACAGAGGACCACGCCCCCCTGACGTTCCCGACGACCCCGACGACCCGAAATGGGATTTCAACTTCGGCGGCGAACGGCTCTTCGGTTTCGGCATGTGCCCGGCCTACGGCCCCCGGCGCAGCCGGGCCCTGGGGCAGTGCCTCCTCATCGCGATGCAGTCCCGGAGCGTCTTCGGGAACATCGGCGGTTCGACGGCGGCGGGGCGCGCGGCCAAACGGCGCATCCGCCGGAGCCTGTCCCGGTACGAGGACGTTCCGCTGCTCTCGGACGCCGGAGACGGCCTGGGATCGACGGCCGAGAAGTGGAAGCAGTACTTTCCCGAGATCGACGGACGGCCGCTGACCGGCGGGTGCCCCATCCGATGGGAGCGGCGTTGAGGGCCGGGGACGGGGCGCGGCTCGTCGTCGACGAGGTCCTGCCGCCGCGCTGGCCCGACCTGACCTTCCTGACCTCGCCCGCGTGGCTGGAGATGATGGGGGACAGACCGCCGGGCCGGGGCCACTACTTCCGGCTCGTGCGCGACGGCGTCACCCTCGCCGCGACCACGGGATACCTGATCGAGGACCCGGACTGCTACGAGTCGTTCAACCTCCACGAGCTGATGTGGCGTGATCCGCCCGTCTTCCCCGACCAGCGGCGCCCGCCCGGCGAGGCCCCGGAACGCTCGCTCTGCTTCCCGTTCCTGGCGATCGTGCAGCCCGGCTACGACGCCGGCGTGGTCGGCCCCGGCGGCCCCTCACCCGAGCGGGTCGGCGATCTGCTGGCCGCCGTCACGGCGTGGGCGCGGGAGGCCGGTGCGGTCTGCGCGGCGGTGCTGTACGCGGCGGGTCCCGCGCTGTGCTCGGCGCTTTCTGCCTCCCCCGCGTGGTCGCGGATCCCCGGCACGGTGCGGTCGGTCCTCGACGTGCCGCGGGGCGGGTTCGACGAGTACGTCGCCCGGCTCCCCAAGACCAGCCGCCAGAAGGTGCGGTGGGACCTTCGCGACCTCGCCCGCGCCGGAGTGCGCACCGCCCCGGCGCCCGCGGACGTCCCCGGCGCGGCGGAGATCCGCCTGCGGATGAACCTCGTCGGGAAGTACGGCGGGTACAGCACGCCGGAGACCGAGTGGTCCAGGCTGGAGCGGCTCACCTCGCTCTTCCCGCCGCAGCGCCTCCGGCTGTTCCACAGCCGCTCCGCCGGCGACGAACTGCTGGCGTTCAGCCTGTTCATCCGGTACGGCGAGCAGTGGCACGTGTTCTGGTGCGGTTTCGACTACGAGAACCCGGCCTGCCGCAGGACCTACTTCGACGTGATGTTCTACACCCCGGTCCGTGCCGCGCGGGAGGAGGGGGTACGGACGATCGACTACGGGCTGGGCTACGAGCGGAGCAAGAAGTGGCGGGGATGCCACGGGGCGAGGCGGGACATCTGGGTCACCGACCTCCGCGGAGGACTCACCCCGTGGATCGAACGTGCCGCACGCCGGGACGACCCGCCCTGAGAACCACCCGGCAGCACCCCCCGACAGCACAGCGAGTGCACGGCGAACTGGAGACGCAGACTTGGATGTCATTGCCGCGCGAGAAACCGAGCGAACTCCCGTGCTGGCCGAGGAGGTCTTCGCGGCCGGATACGACTTCATCACCGGCGTGCCCGACTCCCACCTCGCGGGTTTCCTGAGCGGGCTGGCGGAACACCCCCGCGCCGCCGACCGCTACCTGCCCGGGACGCGGGAGGACAACTGCGTCGCGCTCGCGGCGGGCGCGTACCTGGCGGGCGCGACACCCCTGGTGTTCATGAAGAGCGCCGGGCTCGGGACGTGCGTCGACGCGCTGACCAGCCTGGCGCTCGTCTACCGCGTCCCTCTGGTGCTGATGGTCTCCTGGGCCGGGCACGACGGCCGGGACGTCCCCCACCACAACGTCATCGGCGGGCCCGCCCCCGCCGTACTGGACGCGCTGGGCATCCCCGTACTGCGCTGCCGGCTGGCCGACCCGGCGCAGGTGGCGGAGCGGTTGCGCGCGGCCCTGCGCACCGCGCGTTCCTCCCGGATCCCCGTCGCCGTCCTGTGCGCGCCGGAAGGGGCGTGAGCGGCGGATGCTGACCAGAGGCGAGGCGCTCACCCGCGTCACACGGGCGGCCGACGCGGCGGACGCGGCGGTCTTCACCGGCAACGGGCTCATCCCCCGCGCGCTGTACGCGCTCTCCGACCGGGCGGAGAACTTCTACATGATGGGCAGCATGGGGCTCGCCCTCCCCATGGCCGTCGGGTTCTCGAAGCTGTCCGGGGCGGTGGCCTTCGCCGTCGAGGGCGACGGGAACACCCTCATGGGGCTGTCGGCGGCGCCGCTGGCCGCGGCCGCCACCGGCCCCCTGGTCCACGTGGTGCTGGACAACGGGATGTACGAGAGCACCGGCGGGCAGGGGTCACCGGCGCCCCGGTTCTCCTTCGTCAAGATGGCCGAGGCCTGCGGGTACTCGACGGCCGTCTCCGTGGCCGAGGGCGACGCGCTCTCCCTGGCGCTGTCCGCGGCGGTCGGCGGAGGGCACGTCGGCCTGGTCCACGTCCTCGTCGCGACGGACGGCGGCCCGCCTCCGCCCCGGGTCCCCTTCCACCCGGCCGAGATCACCGAGAGGTTCATCGCGCGGTTCCGTGAAGACGTTTCCCGGCAGGAGACAGCCCAATGAACGAGTTACGCATCGGCATAGGCGTGCACAGCCCCATCACCGCGTTGCTCGCGGAGGAGGCCGGGGCCGACGTCCTGTGGCTCGGCAGCCTTGAGATGTCCGCCAGCCGCGGTGTCCCGGACCGGGAGGTCCTGGAGGTCACCGAGGTGGCCGCCATCGTCCGCTCGGTGCGGGCCGTGACGTCCCTGCCGATCTACGTCGACGCCGACACCGGCAGGGGCAGCGACGAGGTCGCCGTGCTCGCGACCAAGCTCTACGAGGAGGCGGGCGCCACCGCCATCTGCGTCGAGGACAACGTCTTCCCCAAGCGGAACTCCCTCGACGACCGGTTCAGCGGCCGGGAGCTGCTGGGCGCCGAGGCGTTCGCCGAGCGGATCTCCGCCATGGTGGCCGCCCGCCGTTCCATCCAGGTCATCGCCAGGACCGAGGCCCTGGTCGCCGGGCACGGGGCCGACGTGGCGGTGCGGCGGCTGCGGCGCTACGCCGCGGCGGGCGCGGACGCCCTGTTCGCGCAGGCCAACCGGGCCAGCGCCGACCAGTTGCTCCCCGTCGTCGAGCGGATCGCCCCGCTGCGGCCCATGGTGCTCGCCCCCACCGTGCTGCCCGGCGTGGACGCCGAGGCCTTCGCCGCGCACGGCCCGGTGACCGTGATCTTCGCCAACGTCGTCATCCGCAACCTGGTGGCGCAGACCTCCCGGGTGCTGCGCGACCTGATGGCCTCGCGGCGTCTGGAGAACGTCCTTCCCGACCTCGCCGGGGTCGAGCGGCTGTTCGAGCTTGCCGAACACGGCCACGCGACCGACCCGCCGCCCGCGACCGGCGTCCCCGTTCCCGAGCCCCGGCCCCGGATCGAGGAGCGCGCGGCCCGCCCCTCCGACGTCGAGACGGCCAGGGTCAGGATGACCGAGGCGGCCTTCGACTACTGCGCGGGCGGCGCCGGGGACGAGTCGGGGATGCGGCGCAACGTCGAGCGCCTGGACGCCCTGACGCTCACACCGCGTGTGCTGCGGGACGTCTCCACCCGCAGCACCCTGACCGAGCTGCTGGGCACCCCGCTCTCCGCGCCGCTCCTGGTCACCCCGATGGGGTTGCAGGCCCTGTGCCACCCCCGGGCCGAGGTGGCCACGGCCGCCGCCGCGCATTCCCTGGGGCTCGGCTTCACCCTGTCCATGTTCAGCTCCCGCCCGGTCGAGGAGGTGGCCGAGGCCGCCCCGGACCGGCTGTGGCAGCAGGTGTACCTGCTGCGGGAACGCGAGGTGAGCTGGTCCCTGGTCGGCCGGGCCGAACAGGCGGGCGCCAGGGCGGTGGTGTGCACCGTGGACGTCCCGCTGGTCGGCCGCAGGAGCCGCGACGCCCGCAACGGGTTCCGGCGGTTCGACACGGCGCCGCCTGCGATCGTCCAGGACCCGTGCTTCGTCGACCTGCTCGCCCACCGGCGGCGCCGGGACCCCTCCCTGACCCCCGCCGGTCTGGTCGCCGAGCTGTTCCCCGATCCGGCCGTTTCCTGGGCGGACCTCGCGGAGCTGCGCTCCCGCACCCGGCTCCCGCTCGTCGTCAAGGGCGTCCTGCACCCCCAGGACGCCCGGCGGGCCGTGGACGCAGGCGCGGACGCGATCCAGGTGTCCACGCACGGCGGCCGTCAGTCCGACCGGCACGTGGCCGCGGCGGACGCGCTGCCCGCCGTCGTGGCGGCGGTCGGCGACCGGGTGCCCGTGCTGTTCGACTCCGGGGTGCGCACCGGGGCACACGTGGCGACCGTGCTGGCGCTCGGCGCGCGGGCCGTCCTGGTGGGCCGTCCCGTGCTGTGGGGGCTGGCGGCGCGCGGCCAGGAGGGGGTTGAGGGCGTCCTGCGTTCCCTCACCGAGGAACTCGACCACACGATGGCCCTCCTCGGCGCCCCCGCCGTCGACGGCCTCGACCGGGAACTGATCGGGGTGCGGGAGTGGGCGTGAACCAGGGACAGACGAGCGGCACCACGGCCGGCACCACGGTCGGTATTACGGCCAGCACCACGGCCCACCAGCACTGGGACCAGGTGTGGCGGACCGGCGACGGGCGTGCCGACTGGTCGACCGTCGACCCCTGGGTCGCCGGCACCGTAGGCCTGCTGCGTGAACGGCGGGCGCGGACCGTGCTCGACCTGGCCTGCGGGGTCGGCAGGCACGCGGTGTTCCTGGCCCGGTCCGGCTTCCGCTGCTGGGCCGTCGACGCCAGCCCGACCGCCGTCGAGCACACACGCGCGGCGGCCGAGCAGGCCGGGGTCGACGTGGACCTGCGGATCGGCCAGATGAACCGGCTCCCCTACCCCGACGGCCACTTCGACTACGTGCTGGCCTACAACGCGATCTACCACGGAGACCCGGAGGCGGTGCGGGCGACCGTCCAGGAGATCCACCGGGTGCTGCGGCCCGGCGGGCTCTACCAGGTGACGATGCTGTCGCGGCGCAACCGGGGCTACGGGCAGGGCGTCGAGGTCGCGGAGGGGACCTTCGTACGGCCCGACGCCGACGACGACAAGGTGCACCCGCACTTCTACTGCGACGCCGCCGGGCTGGTCACGCTGAACCGGCCCGCGGAACCCCTGTCGATCCACGACGCGGAGCACTCGGCGCCGGGGTCCTTCCACTGGCACTGCCTGTTCGAGACGCCCGCGGGGCCGGAGCGCGGATGACCCGGGAGCCCAGGACCACCCTGCTGTCGCGGATGGCGGACCGGCCGCAGCTGCGGCCCTTCCGGATCCGGGACTTCAGGTACCTGTGGGCCGGGTTCGCGGTCTCGCTGCTCGGGGACGGCATGATGTTCGTGGCGCTGCCGTGGCTGGTGCTCTCCATGAGCAACACCGCGACGGCGCTGGCGTCCATCGGGGTGGTGATGGCCCTGGCGGCACTGCCCGCCGCGCTGGTCGCCGGGGCGCTCGTGAACCGTTTCGGCGCCCGGCGGGTGATGCTGGCCGGTGACCTCTGCCGGGCGGTCACGCTGGCGGCCCTCGGCCTGCTGGGCATGGCCGGTCTCCTCAACGGCTGGTTGCTTCTGTGCGGGCTGGCCCTGTTCTCCGCCGCCGAGGCCGTCTTCGTCCCGGCCTTCGCGACGATGGTGCAGTCCCTGGTCCCTCCCGAGCACCTGGTGGGCGCCAACTCGGCCGACCAGGCCATCCGGCCCCTGATGTGGCGGCTGGTCGGCCCGGTGGCCGGCGGCGCCCTGGTGGCGAACTACAGCGCGGACTGGGTGCTCCTGCTGGACGCGGGCACCTTCGTCGTCTCGTTCCTGTTCCTGCTGCGGGTCGGCGCCGAGCGGGATCCCGGCCCCGGGGACGGCGCGAACCTGCTGGCCGACGGCCTCGGCGGCTGGCGTTACGCGTGGAGGCACCGCTGGCTGCTCTACGCCTTCTCCGCGGGCGCGGTCGCGGTCGTCTGCGTCATGGGGCCGTGGAACGTGCTCGTCCCCTACGTCCTGCGCAACGAGGTCGGCGGCGGCGCCGAGATGTACGGCCTCGTCCTGGCCGTCGGCGGGGTCGGCCAGGTCGCGGGCGCCCTCCTCGTCGGAGGCAGGCCACTCGACAGGCGGACGCTGCCGTTGCTCTACCTCGCGTGGGGGGTGATGGCGGGCGGCCTGGCGGGATTCGCCGTCCACTCGTCGCCGTGGCCCGCGCTGGCCGGCAGTTTCGTGATCAACGCGGCGCTCGCCGTCTCGACGGTCCTGTGGGGGGCGCTGTTGCAGAGCGCCGTGCCACGCGACCAGGTGGCGCGCGTGTTCGGCATCGACTGGGCCCTGTCCCAGGTGCTGGTGCCCATCTCGTACTCCGTCGCGGGGGCGCTCGCGGACACGACGTCCACGCGTACGGCCCTGCTGGTGGCCGCGGTGGGCGGCCTGGTCTGTGTCCCGGCGATGCTGATCGTCAAGTCGGCCCGGCGGATGCCGGAGGTGAGGGGTGTATGAGCGACACACTCGTTGAGGCGCTGGCACGGCGTTTCTCCTGGCCGGACGGCTGCGGCGTGGTGCTGGCCGGCTCCACGGCCGAGGGCGTGGCCATGCGCGGTTCCAACGTCAACGTGCTGGTGGTGGACGCGCCGTACGGCTGGGCGCCACCCGGTGACGGCACGCCGTGCGTGGTGCGGCCGATGAGCCTGTGCCTGAACCACATCTACTCCTGCGACCCGGTGATCAGCCTTGAGGTGCTGCGTCCGCTGGACGGCCTGGCCGAGCTCGCGGCCGGGATGTCCCGCGTCGGGGACCCGGGCACCCCGGATCTGGAGCTGCCCGTCCTCGACGTGCTGGAGATCAGGCTCCTGTCCCGGCTTCGGGGCGGCCTGGTCCTGCACGGGGACGAGACGGTCGAACGCTGGCGGAAACGGATGGAGCTGGGGTGGCTGCCCGCGTTCCACTGCGCCACCACCTACCTGACCGCGCTCCACTTCCATCGCAAGGCCGCGACCGCCCAGGCCGACGGGCTGCCGCTCGACGCCTCGGTCCAGTTGCGCCTGGCGGTCGAGCACCTGCTCGTCAGCGCCCTGGCCGCCGACGACCGTGTGCTGCACGAGGTCAAGAACCTCGGCAGGCACCTCACCGCGGACCTGTCGGCCGCCGTGGACAGGCCCCGGCTGCTCGTGGAGGCCGGCGCCCTGCTGCGCCGGGACATGACGGCCGTACCCGAGCTCTTCGCACGGATCGAGGAGCTGGCGGCGGGCCTGCTGGACTGGCTGCCCGGCACGGAGCACGGCGCGACCGCGGCCCGCTACCTGCGCGGTCAGGGGCTCGGGGGGCGTCCGTGACCACGCCGGCCTCCCACGTCCCCGCGCTTCCGCCCGTCGTCCGCCAGGTCGTGGACGGCCTCGCCGGCTCGCCCGTCGTCCGCTCCGTCCGGATCGCGGGCTCACGGGCCCGCGGCAGGCCGACCAGCCCGGACAGTGACTGGGACATCCTCGTCTACGTCGAGGAGGTGCCCTCCGAGGCGGAGCTGCGCCGCCTGCTGCCCGCTCTCCCCTCGGGGAGCGAGCCGGTCGAGCTCGTCACCGCCAACCTCGGCCACCCGTTCCAGGAGTCGGAGTTCTCGGTGCCGGTCTCCCCCAGGATCGACGTCTGCCTGCGCCCGCTGGCGAACCTGGAGGCCGAGCGGGAACGGGCGGACAGGGGGGCCTTCCTCGTCCACTCCTACCCCAAGATCCACAGCGGTGTGCCGTCCTACATCCTGCTGAGCGAGGCCGCGCTCTCGGTCTCCGTGCACGGTGAGGTCGGGCGGCCCCCCTGCCCCGTCGCGCTGCGGGACAACGCCGCCGCCTGGTGGCGCGGGCGCGCGGCGTGCTGCCTGCTGCTGGCGACCGACCACGTCAGGGCGGGAGAGACGATCGGCGCCCTGGGGCACGTGCTCGCCGCCGCCACCTCCCTCGCGCACGCGCGGCTCATCGGCCGGGGGTACTGGTACCCCATCACGAAACGCCTGCTCGACGAACCGGGCGCGCTGCCCGACGGCGCCCGCCGCGGCCTTGAGGACCTGTCCGCCGGCCTGATGACCACGGCCTCGGTCGACCGGATCGCCGGGGACATGGCCCTCGACCCGGAGGACGGGCTCGAATGGCTGGCCCAGGGCCGGCACATGGGAGTCGAGTGATGCCCGCGAAAAGCACATCGACGACCCGCGACCACAGAAGCTGGAGATCTCGTGCCCGACGCCGGACTGTACGACTGTGACACGCACTTCACCGACCACCTTCCCGAGATCTGGGAGGACATCGGGTTCACCGCCGCCGAACGCCCCGAGGTGGTCGTCGAGGCGGGGGTGACACGGCTCCGGCTCGGAGACCGTGTCTTCCCCAAGCCGAGCGGCCCCGGGCACGGCAACCCCAAGGGCCTGGGCCACCTCATCGGGCCGGGCCAGGACGAGGACAGGGCCGCCTTCACCGGCAAACACGGCATCGCCGCGGCCGTCCTCCAGCCCGGGTTCGTCGGCCTGTCGGTACAGGCCGTCGAGGACGAGCAGACGCGCCTGCGCCTGCTCGACGGGTACAACCGGCTGGCCTCGCGGGCCTGCGCCCGGTCCCGCCTGACCCTGAAGTGGGCCTTCCTCGCCTCCGCCGAGGACCCGAAGTGGAGCGAGGAGACGCTGCGGGGGTACGCCGACGACCCGCACCTGGTCGCCGTCGTGGTACGGCCGACCGCCCGCACCGCCACGGCGCGGCTGAACTCCCCGGACCTCGCCCCGCTGCTCGGCACGGCGGCGCGGCTGCGGCTCCCGCTGGCCGTGCACGGCGGAACCGGCTGCCACCAGTGGTCGCCGCTGGCGGACGCCTACGACGACTACGCGATGACCCACGCCTTCGGGCACATGGGCGAGCAGATGATCGCGCTGGCCGACCTGGTCACCCGCCCCGACGGGCTGCCCGACGGCCTGCGGGTGGTCATGCTGGAGTCCGGCATCGCCTGGATTCCCAGCGTGCTCGGACGGCTCGCGAGCCACACCAGGCGGCTGGCGGGGGACGTGCCGGACCCGGTCGAGACCTTCCGCGAGCACTTCGCCGTGGTGCCCGACCCCGGGGAGGAGCACGTGCTGTGGGCCGCTCGTCAGCTCGGCGCGGAGAGCATCCTGTTCGGCTCGGACTACCCCCACTGGGACACCGTGGAGTCCGGTGGCTGGCTGGCGAAGTTCTCGGGCCTCTGCCCCCCTGACCTGCTGGCCGCCAACACCTCGCGGTTCGTCCCGCGCCTGGTCGGGCGGGCGGCGGGTGATCCGCGATGACGCCCCCGCCCCTCGTCCCCGCCGGGGACCGCCCCGTCCGTGTCCTGGTGGCCGGTTGCGGCGACCTCGCCGTACGGGTGCTGCACGGGCTGGCGAACGCGCCGTCCCCCCGTCGTCTCGCGATCCTCGGACGTGATGGGGAGGCTGTCGTCCGTACGGCCAACATGGTGGCGCTCTCGGCCGCCCAGCTGGGCAGGCACTGGCCGGTCGAGCCCCTGGTGGCGGACCTGGACGACACCGCGCGCACGGCGGAGGCCCTGGCCGGGTTCGCCCCGGACATCGTGTTCGCCGCGGCCAGCCTGCAGTCCTGGCACGTGCTCTCCGAACTGCCCCGGGACCGTTTCGCCCGTGTCGGCGCCGCCCGCTTCGGACCCTGGCTCCCGATGCACCTGTCCCCGGTGCTCGGCCTCATGAGAGCCGTACGGCTCGCCGGCAGTCCGGCGGTCGTGGTCAACGCGGCCTACCCCGACGCCGTGCACCCGGCGCTCGCCGGGGTGGGGCTGAGCCCCCACCTGGGCATCGGCAACGTGGCCAACTCGGTCCCCGCGCTGCGGGTCATCGCGGCCCGGCACCTCGGCTGCCCGCCGGAGGAGGTACGGCCGCGTTTCGTGGCGCACCACTTCGTCGGGCACCGGCTCTCCCGGACCGGGGACGGCGGCGGCGCCGCCTACCACCTGACGTTCTGGCGGGACGGCGCCGACGTCACGGCGGCGCTGCCTCCCGAGGACGTCATGTTCGCCCTGATGCGTACGCAGTACCGCCGTACCGGCGGCCGGGAGGGGCAGGTCATGACCGCGGCGTCGGCCCTGAGCGTGCTGGAGCCTCTGGCCACCGGCACCGGCGCCGAGGTGCACGCCCCCGGCTGGGCGGGCCTGCCCGGCGGCTACCCGGTCAGGATCACCCCGGACGGCACGGAGCTCGACCTGCCGCCCCGGCTGTCGGAGAAGGAGGCCGTGGAGATCAACCTCGACGGCCAGCGTCACGACGGAATCGCCCGGATAGGGGCCGACGGCCTGGTGGAGTTCACCGAGGAGTCGACGGAGATCATGCGGGCGGAGCTCGGATACCACTGCAAGCAGCTCGCGCTCGACGACGCCGGGCAGGCCGCGGCGGAACTCGCCGCCCGATACGCGGAGTACAGCCGACGATGAGCGATGAGCCGGTACAGACCCTCGTCCTCGACCACATCGGTTACCGGTACTACCGGGACACCGACGGCCGTGCCTTCCTGCCCGCCTCCCGCAACCGCGTCCGGCTCGTCACCGACATCCGCAAGCTGGACCAGGCCCGCGGTGACGAACTCGCGGGCGTCGTCGGCGTCCCGCGCGGTGACGAGACCCTCCTTGAGGCCGCCGCGCACTTCCTGGACGGCGTCTCGGAACGCCCGACCCAGCGGATCGTCGCCATCAGCGAGGGCCTGCTGCTGACCGCCGCCAGGATGCGGGACCGGCTGGGCGTGCCCGGCCCGACGGAGCACCAGGTCCTGGGGTACCGGGACAAGGTGGTCATGAAGGAGCGGCTTCGGGAGCGCGGCGTGCGCGTCCCCGACTTCGCTCCCTTCACCGAGGCGAACGCCCTGGAGCTGCTGCGCAGGCACGGCGCCGTGGTGGCCAAACCGCGGCGCGGGGAGAGCTCCGCCGGGATCGTCTTCCTCGACGACGCCGAGGACGTCCGCCGGTTCGCCGCCACGACCTCCAAGGACGAGCTGGCCCGCTACGAGGTGGAGGAACGTGTCGACGGGCGGCTGTTCCACATCGACAGCGTCGTCCGTGACGGGGTGCCGCTCGCCGCGGTGGCCGGGCGGAGCGTGGAGGAGACGACGTCCTACCGCCGCCTGGAGGCGTTCCGCGACGTGGCCGTCGGGCCGGGCGCGACCCTCGATCGGCTGCTCGCCTTCAACCGCCGGGTCCTCGCCTGCTACCCCGACTTCAGCGGCGTCACCCACCATGAGGTCTTCCTCACTCAGGACTCCGGGGGCTCCGGGGACGAGGTCTGTTTCTGTGAGATCGGCGGCCGCGCGGGCGGCGGCGGCATCATCCCGGGGTTCCGGTCCCGGACCGGTGTCAACCTCGACGAGGTCGTCATCCGCTCCCAGCTGGGGCTTGAGGTTCCCCGGCCCCCTGACCCGGCCCCGCACCTGACCGGTTACGCGCTGGTCTACGCCCCCGCAGGACGGCTCGACACGGACCTGACGCCCCCGGCCGAGGACTGGATCATCGACACCCAGCTGCGCTTCCAGGTCGGCGACGTCATGCCGCGGCCCGCGGCGTGGAATCAGGCGGCCGTGACGGTGACCGTACGCGGTGAGACGGAGGCGCAGGTCCAGGCCCGGCTCGACGAGGTGATCGAGCTGACGCTGAGGCGGCTGCGCGGCCAGGAGCGGAGGTGAGACGGCGTTGGACACCGAGTCGGACACCGGGTTGGACACCGGGTTGGACATCGAAAGGCTCGCTCTCGTCGTGGCCCGGCGCGCGGCGGCGGAGATCGAGGACACCGCGCGGGAGACCTACCGGGTCACGCGCAAGAGCACCGAGCAGGACCTGCTGACCGAGGCGGACCTGAGGTCGGAGTCGGTCATCATGGACCTGCTGCGCACGGCCAGGCCGGACGACGCGGTCCTGGCCGAGGAGTCCGGCTACCAGGCCGGGCGTTCCGGGGTCACCTGGATCGTCGATCCGCTCGACGGCACCGCCAACTTCGTGCGGGCCTCGCCCCACTACGCGGTGAGCGTCGCGGCGGTCTCCGGCGAGCGCTGGCTGGCCTCCGTCATCGTCCGGCCCGCCGACGGGCAGTGGATGGCGACGCTCGACGGTTCGCTCGACGGCAGCTTCACCCGGTCGCCGGGCCCCGCGGAGCGGCACGTCCGGGTCGCCGTGGCGCTGCCGTACGGGGCCGAGGAGCTCAAGGAGGCCCACGGCATCCTCCGGCTCGTCGGCAGGCGCTACCAGGTGGTGCGGACCGGTTCGGCGGCCTGTGACCTGCTGAGGGTGGCGGCCAGGACCCTCGACGCCCACATCGCGGTCGCCCTCCCGTGGTGGGACACGGCGGCGGGACACGGCCTGGTCCGCGCGGGCGGCGGCACCGTGACACGCGGCCGCTCCCTGCGGCGCACCCGGATCGACATCGCCGGGGAACCGGCCGTGGTGCGCGCGCTGCTCGGCCTCCTGACCGAGCACCGCCACGTGGTGGGGTGACGGGAATGGCCCACACCCGCGCCGGGCGGCCCGTGCTGCTGCTCGTGACGAGCCGCAGGCGGCGTTTCACCCGTCACCTGCTGGAGCGGCCGGACATCGGCACGGTGCTGCTGTGCACAGGGGCCACGGCGGGTACGGTGCCGGACGGCGTGCCCTGTTTCGTGATCGACGAGGACCGGCCGCTGGCCGGGGAGGTGACCCGTTACAAGAAGTGGGCCGCCGGGCTCGGGGCCGTCCCCACCCACTTCTGCAACCCCGACGAGACGCTCCAGCCGCTGACGCACCGCTTCGCCGCGTTCGCCGGGCTGCCGCACATGACCCGGGACCAGGTCCGCCTGGTCACGGACAAGGTGGCGATGAAGGAGCTGTTCGCCGCCGCCGGGCTGCCCGCGGCGCGCTGGCGCGCCGTCACCTCGGCGCAGGAGGTACGGGCGTTCGCCGACCGGCACGGATGGCCCGTCGTGGTGAAACCGGCCGTCTCCGGCTCCAGCGTGGACGTCTGGAGGTTCCACTCCCACGAGATGACCTCGGCCGCCCGGATCATGGCGGTACGGCCCCGGCGGCGGTGGATCGTCGAGGAACACGTGGCGGGCACCGAGCACCAGCTGTGCGCCCTCGTGCACCGCGGCGAGGTCCAGGACGCCTTCGTCGCCGTCAACCCGGCCCCCATGCTGGAGACGCTTGAGGGCGCGATGAACGCCGACATCACCCTGGCGCCGTCGGAGCCCAAGCCCCTCGACCCGAGGAAGGTGGCGCAGCGGATCTCCGACGCGCTGGGTTATCGCGACGGTTATCTCCACGCGGAGTTCTTTCTCCGGCCGGACGGTTCCCACGTCATGGGTGAGATCGCGGCGCGGCTGAGCGGGGCCTGGTTGCCGGAGAACCACGGCCTTTCCCACGGGTTCGACATGCTGGCCGCCGTCGCGGACGTCTATGTGGGACGGCGTCCGAAACTGGCGTACACCCTCGACAGGTCGGTCGGGGATCTTCTCCTTCCCGCCCGCCGTGGCCGCGTGCTGGACATCTCCCCCATAGAAGACCTTCTTTCCCTTCCCGGGGTCATCTCCGGCGAGGTCACGGCCTCGGTCGGCGACCGTCTCGAACCGGCGCGCGCCTCGAACGCCTGCACCGGATATCTGCACATAGCGGGAAGGGATTCGAAAGAGGTCAGGGAGCGCATGGAAAACGCGCTGTCCGAATATCGTCTGGTGACAACAGAATGATTCCACCGATAAATCATCGTCACATGTGTCGTTCAGGGCTTTTTCCGGCCGGTCGGCCGGTCCGCTGGCGACCGGCCGCGGCGGCCGTGTAGAAAAGCACCTGAGACCCGTACCCGACGCGGCCAGAAAGGACATTCGATGGTGGCAAGTGTCGCTGTTCTGTCCGATATTCACGGGGTGTTGCCCGCGCTTGAGGCCGTGCTCGCCGAACCCGAGGTGATGACCGCCGACAGGATCGTCGTCACCGGCGACCACGCCGCGGGCCCCCAGCCCGTCGAGGTGCTCGACCGGCTCCGCGAGCTGGGCGACAGGGCGGTCCTGGTGCGCGGCAACGCCGACCGCGACCTGGTCGCGTTCGCGCGGGGAGAGGGCGTCGAGGACGCCTGGGAGATCGACCTGTGGGCCGCGCGGCAGCTCCGCGACGAGGACGTCAAGCTCCTGGCCGACCTGCCCCACCCGGTCACCATGGAGGTCGAGGGCTTCGGCAAGGTCGTCTTCTGCCACGGGACCCCGCGCGACGACAACGAGGTCGTGCTGGTCGACACCCGGCTTGAGCGCTGGGCGGAGGTCTTCGCCGACCTGCCCGGCGACGTGCGCACCGTGGTGTGCGGGCACACGCACATGCCGTACATGCGGCTCGTGGACGAGCGTCTCGTGGTGAACGCCGGAAGCATCGGCATGCCCTACGGCCGCACCGGCGGTCACTGGCTGCTGCTGCGCGACGGCCAGGTCCAGATCCGCCGCACCCCGTTCGACCTCGACGACGCCGTGGAGTCCGTGGTGCGCAGGTCGGGCTACCACGACTGCCGCTCGTGGGCCGAGCACTACATCCACGCCGTCACGACGGACGCCGAGGCCGTCACCGCCTTCGGCCCGCGCGACGGCCGTACGGCCTGTTGAACGCCACCAGCCGGTCACCGAGGGGACTTCTGCGGTACAGGACGTGCCGCCCGTCACGGACCCGGGTGACCAGGCCGGTGCCGTACGGCACGCGCAGGTGCTGGGAGACGGCGTTCGGGGTCACCCCCATGCGGCGGGCGAGTTCGACCGTCGGCGACGGCTCCTCAAGCAGGCCGAGCAACGTGGCCCTGGGCGCGCCCAGCAGCGCCGCCAGGGCGGTGGCGTCCGGGGGTGGAGCCGATCCCATTAAGTCCCACCCTGCGTTGCTTGGCCGTTCGCGCCGGGTGGCGTGGACTTCTCACGTGGGCTCCTCCGGGGCGGGGAGCGCCGGACCGAGCGAGAGGAAGAGGACATGGAGGGGTTCGATCCGCGCACGAGCTTCGGCCGTGAGGTGTCCATGCGCTACGACGCCGAGGACACCCGTGGTGACGAGGAGCGGACGGTCGCGTTCCTGGCCGGGCTCGCTGCCGGGCGCGACGCACTGGAGTTCGCGGTGGGCACCGGCCGCGTCGCCCTGCCGCTGGCCGGAAGCGGGATACGGGTCGACGGCGTCGAGCTCTCACCGGACATGGTGGACCGGATGCGCGAGAAGCCGGGCGGCGACCTGATCGAGGTGACCATGGGCGACATGTCCACCGTCACCACCGGACGCCGCTACGGCCTGGTCTACCTGGTGTACAACACGATCGGCAACCTCCTCACCCAGGACGGCCAGGTCCGCTGCTTCGAGAACGCGGCCCGGCACCTGGCCGAGGACGGGGTGTTCGTCGTGGAGTGCCGGATACCGACCGCCCCGGCGCGCCCTCGTCACCAGTACGTCGACGCCGAGCACGTCGGGGTCGACCACGTCGGCCTGGACGTGTGCCGCTACGACCCGGTGACGCAGATCCTCGACGAGAACCACGTCAGGATCAGCGCCGAGGGCATCGTCCTCAGTCCCATCAGGCTCCGCCTGGCCCATCCGCCGGAGTTCGACCTCATGGCCCGGATCGCGGGTCTCCGGCTGCGCGAGCGCTGGGGAGGCTGGGAACACGAGCCGTACACGGCCACGAGCCGGCGGCACGTCAGCGTCTACGAACACGCCGGGTGAGCCGGGGCGGTCCGGTCACGCCGGCGTCCGGTCCGTGAGGAGGGCGGCGAGGGCGGCCAGGGCCTTGTCCGGGTCGGCGGGCCTGCGGCCCTGGGCCGTCTCGGCGTTGCCGCCGCCCCGGCCCTCGGGCAGCGCTCTGACCAGGTCCGCGGCGGCCAGTCCCCGGGTACGGCCCGCGGCGTTCACGGTGACCACGAGGGCCGTTCCTGACAGCACCGCGGCGACGCCCGGCCGGTCCTCGGGCAGCGCCGTGCCGACGCGCTCCGCCAGGAGACGGGCGTCGGTCTCCGTGGTGCCGGTGGCCAGCAGGACGTCGCCGTGGACGGTCGCGGTCGCGGCGACCTGACCGGCCTCGACGGTCAGGAGCCGGTCGCGGAGCCTGGCCGTCTCACGTTCGCTCTCCCTGAGGCGTTCGGCGAGGGCGGCGACCCGGTCGGCGACCTCCGCGCGGGGGGCGTTGAACTGCTCGGCGATCCGGGAGACGAGGTCGCGCTCGCGGGCGAGGTAGCGGAAGGACTCGATGCCGGTGACGGCCTCGATGCGGCGCTGCCCCGAGCCGACCGACGACTCGGTGGTGACGGCGACGCCGCCGATCTGGGAGGAGCGGTCGACGTGGGTGCCGCCGCACAGCTCCCGTGACCAGGCGCCGCCGATCTCGACGACCCGGACCGTCTCGTCGTAGGTCTCGCCGAACAGCGCCAGCGCCCCGATCTCACGGGCCTCCCGAAGGGGCATGTGGCGCACCTCGACCGGCAGGTCCCCGCGGATCGCGACGTTGGCGGCGTCCTCGATCTCCCCGCGGGCTCCGGCGGGCAGGGCGCCGCGCCAGGAGAAGTCCAGGCGCAGGTGGCCGGGCCGGTTGTAGGAGCCGGACTGCAGGGCGGCCGGGCCGAGCGTGGCGCGCAGCGCGGCGTGCACGACGTGGGTCGCCGAGTGGGCCTGGCGGGCGCCCGCGCGCCACTCGGGGTCGACCTGGGCACGTACGGGCTGTCCCGGCGCCAGTTCCCCGTCCAGGACGCGCACCTGGTGCACGACCAGCCCGGGGACGGGGCGTTGCACGTCCAGCACCTCGGCGGACAGGCTCGGGCCGTGCAGGGTTCCCGCGTCGCTCTCCTGGCCGCCGGACTCGGCGTAGAACGGGGTGCGGTCGAGGACGACGCCGACGATCTGGCCCGCGACGGCCGTGGCCACGGGCGCCCCGTCGCGGAGCACGGCCAGGACCGTCGAGTCGGTGGTCAGCGTCGTGTACGCCTGCCAGTCGGTGGGGCCGTGCTCGTCGAGGAGGGCGCGGTGCAGTCCGGTGTCGGCGTGGCCGGTCTTCCTGGCGCGGGTGTCCTCACGGGCGCGGCGCCGCTGCTCGGCCATCAGCTCCCTGAACCCGGTGACGTCCACGTCGAGGCCGTGTTCGGCGGCGATCTCGACGGTCAGGTCGATCGGGAAGCCGTAGGTGTCGTGCAGCTTGAAGGCCGTGCCCGCGGGCAGCCGTTCCCCGGTCCGGGTGATGGCCCGGTCGAGCAGCGCGCTGCCCTGGCGCAGCGTCGAACGGAAGGTCTCCTCCTCGCCGTAGGCGTAGGCCGAGATCCGGTCGAAGTCGGCGGCCAGCTCCGGGTAGGAGGGCGCCATGCAGTCGCGGGCCACCGGCAGCAGTTCGGGCAGGACCGGGTCCTCGTAACCGAGCAGCCGGACGGCGCGGATCGCCCGGCGCAGGATCCGGCGCAACACGTAGCCACGTCCCTCGTTGGAGGGGGTGACGCCGTCGCCGATCAGCATGAGCGCGGTGCGGACGTGGTCGGCGACGACCCGGAGCCGGACGTCGTCGGGGTGGCTCTCGGCCGCGGACGGCCCGGAGCGCACGCCGTACCTGGTTCCGGTCAGCGCCGCCGCGGCGTCCAGGACGGGCCGGGTCTCGTCGGTCTCGTAGAGGTTGTCGACACCCTGGAGCAGCGCCGCCATGCGTTCCAGGCCCATGCCGGTGTCGATGTTGCGGGAGGGCAGCTCGCCGAGGATCGGGTAGTCCTCCTTGCCGACGCCCTCGCCCCTCTCGTACTGCATGAAGACCAGGTTCCAGAATTCGAGGTAACGGTCCTCGTCGACCTCGGGCCCGCCCTCTCGCCCGTAGGCCGGGCCACGGTCGTAGTAGAGCTCGGAGCAGGGCCCGCACGGCCCGGGGACGCCCATGGACCAGAAGTTGTCGGCCTTGCCGCGCCGTACGATGCGGGCCTCCGGCAGGCCGATCACGTCCCGCCACAGGGCGTGGGCCTCGTCGTCGTCCAGGTAGACGGTGGCCCAGATCCGGTCGGGGTCGAGGCCGTAGCCTCCCTCGGCCCGAGGCTTGACCGTCAGGTCCCAGGCGAGCCTGATCGCCTCCTCCTTGAAGTAGTCACCGAAGGAGAAGTTGCCGCTCATCTGGAAGAACGTGCCGTGCCTGGTGGTCTTGCCGACCTCGTCGATGTCGAGGGTGCGGATGCACTTCTGCACGCTGGCCGCCCGGGGGGACGGCGGTGTCCGCTGCCCGAGGAGGTAGGGCTTGAACGGCACCATGCCCGCGTTGACGAACAGCAGCGTCGGGTCGTCGGCGGGCAGCGGCGCGCTGGCGGCCACGGTGTGCCCCGCCGCCGCGAAGTGCTCAAGGAACCGCCGTTTGACCTCCGCCGTCCGCACTTGCCCTCCCGAATACCGCCAGACTTTGCAATTGCAAATTTGTTGCAACAAGGCATCGTACAGCCGCCGCCGGAACCGGAGGCCATCTTCAGCGCATCAACGGCTTCGTGCAATGATGACCGGCGAAGGCGAGCGCGGACGAGGAAGCCGGTGCGAATCCGGCGCGGTCCCGCCACTGTGATCGGCGAGCGGACCCCCACGAGGTCACCGCCCCCTGCGGGGTGGGAAGACGGGGGCGAGCATCGACCCGAGAGCCAGGAGACTCACGCGGTCGCCTCCTCGACGAACTGGGGCGGATCTCCCCGGAGAGGAGCGGGTCGGCCGATGGATGACCTCGCGTGGCGACGACCGCACGAGCCCTCCGCGCCGGCGTGTGCCCGGAGACGACCTCCTGGCCGGTTCCGTGACCTTCCGGCAGGGCCGTCCCATGGTGCAGATCCCGTGAGAGGAACCGTCCGTGACGGTCAGACGTCCCCTGTCCCTGTTGCTCGCCCTGTCCTGCGCCGTGCTCCTGGCCGGTTGCGGCGCCTCCTCCGGAGCCCCGGCTGAAGCCCCTGCCGGGGCCGTCGCGGGCTTCCCGGTCACCCTCGACGACTGCGGCGTCAGGACGACCTACGACCGCCCGCCGCGGCGGGCGGTCTCGCTCAACCAGCACGCGACCGAGGTGATGCTGGCGCTGGGACTGCAGGGGTCGATGGCCGGCACCGGATATCTCGACGACAAGGTCCTGCCCGAGTACCAGGCCGCCTACGACGGGGTGAAGGTGCTCTCCAGGCAGTACCCCTCCTACGAGGCGCTGCTGGCCGAGGAGCCCGACTTCGTCTACGGCGGTTTCTCCAGCGCCTTCGACGAGAAGGAGGGCCGCGGCCGCGACGCGCTGGGCAAGGCCGGGATCGACACCTACCTCAACGTCGAGCAGTGCCCGTCAGGCCCGGTGAACATGGACCTGATGGACCGGGAGATCCGCAACGTCGCCACGATCTTCGGCGTGCGCGAACGGGCCGAGGCGCTCATCACCCGGCTGCACGAGCCCCTGACGCGGGTGAGGGAGAGGCTCGCCGACGTCGAGCCGGTCAGGTTGTTCGTCTACGACAGCGGCGACAAGACCGCCTTCACCGCCGGGGGCAAGGGCGTCGGCGACGAGATCATCACGCTGGCGGGCGCGCGGAACGTCTTCACCGACGTGGACAAGACGTGGGCCGACGTGTCGTTCGAGCAGGTCGCCGAGCGCGCGCCCGACTGGATCGTCGTCTACGACTACGGCGAGGAGAAGGTCGAGGACAAGAAGAGGTTCCTGCTGTCGAACCCGGCGCTCGCCGACGTTCCGGCGATCAGGCACAGGCGGTTCGCGGTGCTGCCGCTGTCGTCGGTCGTGCTCGGGGTCCGGGCGCCGTCGGCGGTCGAGTCGCTGGCCCGGCAGATCCACCCCGACCGGTTCGAGTGAGCGGCCTGACCGGGCTCTCCCGGACGACGCCCGTCACCCGGCGCCCCGGCCTGCCGTACCCGCTGACGCTCGCGCTGTGCGCGCTGCTGCTCGGCGGGGCGGTCACGGCGGGGGTCGCGGCCGGTTCGATCAGCCTGCCCGCCGAACAGGTGTGGGGCATCCTGCTGCACCGCCTCCACCCCGCGCTGGCCGAACCGGTCTGGTCCCCGGTCAGGGAGACCGTCGTCATGGACGTACGGCTGCCGCGGGTGATCCTGGGCGGGGTCATCGGCGCCGGTCTTTCGGTCTGCGGGATGGCGTTGCAGGCGCTGGTGCGCAACCCGCTGGCCGATCCGATGCTGCTTGGCGTCTCCTCCGGCGCCAGTGTGGGCGCGGTGAGCGTGACGGTGTTCGGCCTGACCTTCCTCGGACCGTTCTCACTGCCGGTCGCCGCGTTCGCGGGGGCGCTGGCGGCGCTGGTCACGGTCTATTTCCTGGCCCGGTCCGGCGGGCGGATGACCACGGTACGGCTGGTGCTGGCCGGGGTGGCGACGGCCGAGGTGCTCTCGGCGGCGGCCAGCTTCCTGGTGGTGACCTCCGACGACCCGCACCGGGCCCAGTCGGCCGTCCGCTGGATGCTCGGCGGCGTCGCCGGGACGACGTGGACGACGGTGTGGGTGCCCGCGGCGGCCGTGACGGCGGGCACCGTCGTCCTGCTGGGCGTCTCACGCCCGCTGAACCTGCTGCTGGCCGGGGAGGAGGCAGCCGCCTCCCTGGGGCTGGACGTGCACCGCTTCAGGGCGGCGCTGTTCGTGCTGGTGGCCATGGTGATCGGCACCGTCGTCGCGGTCAGCGGGGCCATCGGGTTCGTCGGGCTGATCATGCCCCATGTGGTACGGCTGCTCGTCGGGGCCGACCACCGGCGGGCGCTTCCGGCCACGGCGCTGCTCGGGGCGGCGTTCCTCATCACGGCCGACCTGGTCGCCAGGACGCTGATCACCCCCGAGGAGATCCCGGTGGGGATCATCACGGCGCTGGTCGGCGGGCCGTTCTTCCTGTGGCTGATGCGCAGGAGGACCTGATGGGCGCTCTGGCCGTACGGGAGGTCTCGATGCGGATCGGCGGCAGGGACCTGGTGCGCGCGGTGACGTTCGAGGTGGCCCCCGGTGAGGTGCTCGGCCTGGCCGGGCCCAACGGCGCGGGCAAGTCGACCCTGCTGAGGACCCTCTACCGGGTGCTGCGCCCCACCGCCGGGCAGGTGCTCCTCGACGGGCACGACGTGTGGCGGATGCCGGGCAGATGGCTGGCCCGCCGGCTGGCCGCGGTGCTTCAGGATGGCGGCGGCGACTTCGGGCTGAGCGTCCACGACGTGGTGTCCATGGGACGTACCCCGCACAAACGGGCCTTCGACGGTGACTCCCCCGCCGACCGGGCGATCGTCGCCGAGGCGCTGGAGCGGCTGGACGTGGCCGATCTGGCCCACGCGCCCTTCGACCGGCTCTCCGGCGGGGAGCGGCAGCGGGTGTTGATCGCCCGGGCGCTGGCGCAGCGGCCGGAGGTGATGGTGCTGGACGAGCCGACCAACCACCTCGACCTGCGCCACCAGCTCGACGCGCTGCGCCTGGTGCGCGGGCTCGGGATCACCGCGGTGATCGCACTGCACGACCTCAACCTGGCCGCCGCGTTCTGCGACCGCCTGTGCGTCATGGACGGCGGCGCGATCGTGGCGCTCGGGACCCCGCGCGAGGTGCTGACGCCTGAGCTGCTGCGGGACGTCTACCGGGTGGACGCCGAAGTCGGTGCGCATCCGAGGACGGGGGTCCCCCAGGTGACGCTGATCACCGAGGGGGACGCGCCGTGAGGGGCTCCGCGCCTCAGTAGCCCAGTGAGACGGTGTGGCCGACGGTCTCGGGGACGGCCAGCGTGGCGAGGAGGTCGAGGCGTTCTTCGCCCTCACCTTCCTCGAACAGCTCACCACGTGACAGGGGCGCCCGTACGGAGAACGACGCCGCCTTTCAATTTCGGGATAAGGGGTCCACCATGGCGTCGCCGTACGCCGATTCCGTGTGGGCGTCCCGCTGAGCGGGACGTTTCCATGGGCGGTTCCCCTCCGGCCGGCGGATCATCTCGGCAGGGCGGAAACGGCTCCCGCGTGGGACCCCCGGCCACGCGCCGGGGCTCCACGCGGGACGAGTCAAGGAGATCCCCATGCCACGTCCCCTGCTGGTCCTGCTGGTCTGCGCGGCCGTCGTCGCGGCGCTGCCGCCGCTGTGGCGCCTGCTCGCCAGGCGGGTCAACACCCAGGTCCGCCGGATCAACCGGTGAACGCGCCCGACGGGCTCGCCGGACTCGACGGGCTCGACGGGGACCGGCACGACCTGGTCGCCGCGGCCTGGCGGCACGTCACCGGTGACCGGCTGCGGGAGCTGTTGCGCGGCCTGGTGGACATCCCCAGCCCCACCGGCGGCGAGCGTCCCCTGGCCGAGCACATCGCCGCCACCCTGACCGCCGCCGGTGTCACGGCGGCCGTCCAGCCGCTCGACGACCGGCAGGCCAACGCGTGGGGCCGGTTGCGCGGCGACGGCGGCGGCCCCGACCTCATGCTGTACGCGCCGATCGACACGCTGACCACCGGCCGCGAGGACGAGGACGTCCCGTGGATCGGCCCCGCGCTGCGCCCCGACATGCGCCCCGCCGCCCGCGTCGAGGGCGACCTGGTGACCGGGCTCGGCGCGGGCAACCCGAAGGGGCACGCCGCCTGCGTGCTGATGGCCGCCGAGGCCGTCCACCGGGCCGGGCTGCCGCTGGCCGGGGACCTGCTGGTCGCCTTCGGGTCGGGCGGCATGCCCGCCAACGCGGCGCCCGGCGCCGGACGGCGCAATGTCGGGCAGGGGGTCGGCTGTTCCTACCTGCTCGAACAGGGGTTCTGGGCGGACTTCGCGGTGATCGCCAAGCCGGGGTGGACGGTCTCCTGGGAGGAGGTCGGGCTGGCCTGGTTCGAGGTCGTCGTCCACGGCGTCCACACCTACGCCGGCTCACGGCACCGCCTGCCGTACGAGAACGCGGTCGCCAGGGCGGGCGAGGTGGCCGTACGGCTTGAGCGGTGGTTCGCCGGGTACGCCGAGCGGCACACCGAGGGGACGGTCGCCCCGCAGGGCGTCGTCGCCGCGATCGAGGGGGGCTGGCCGTACCGGGCCGCGGTGACCCCGGCCGTGTGCCGGCTGCTCGTCGACCTGCGGCTGAGCCCGCGCACGACCCCCATGGAGGCCAAGCGGGAGTTCGGCGCCGCGATCGAGGAGATCCGCGCCGAACTGCCCGGCGCCCCGGTGACGTTCGAGATGGTGCTCGCCGTACCCGGCACCGCCTCCGACCCCGGGGGCTGGGTGGCCCGGGAGGCCGTCGCCGCCTGGGAGGCCGCCGAGGGGCGTCCGCACGAGGTGGCCCTCGGCAACAGCGGCGCCACCGACGCCAACATCCTGCGGGGGCGGGGGGTGCCGACCGTGCGGATCGGCATGCCCAAGATCGCCGGGCTCGACTTCTCCCTGGGGATGAACACCGCCGACGTCAGGGAGATGGAGCGGCTCACCCGGCTGCTGGTCCGCGTCGCCGTCAACACGGTCACCAGGTCCCGCACGGAGGTGGGCATATGACCACATCGGTCACAGAGGGTAGCTATTTCGAATGGAACGCACCAAACTACTCCTCACAGGTCTCCGAACCACCTGGGAGGTCCCTGCGATGACGGTGCTCCCGTTCGCCCGCGCCGGATCGACGCCGGGCAACGCCGAGGCGATGAACTCCGTCCTGGGCAAGGCCCGTCTGATCATCGAGGCCTTCACGGCCGAGGACGACGCCCTGTCCCTGTCCGAGCTGGTCAGGCGCACCGGGGTGGCCAAGGCGAGTGTGCACCGGCTCGCCCAGGAGCTGCTCGGCTGGGGAGTGCTCGAACGGGCGGGCAGCCACTACCGCCTGGGGCTGCGGCTCTTCGAGATCGGCCAGCGGGTGCCCAGGCAGCGGATCCTGCGGGAGGCGGCCCTGCCGTACATGGAGGATCTGCTGCTCGCCACGCACGAGACCGTCCACTTCGCCATCCACGACGGCCTCGACGTGCTGTACGTCGAGAAGCTCATGGTGCACCGGGGCCTGCGCAAGCAGTCCCGGGTCGCCGGGCGGCTCCCCCTGTTCTGCACCGCGACCGGGAAGGTGATCCTCGCCTTCTCCCCTCCGGCCCTCTTCCACGAGGTCGTACGGCGCGGCCTCACCCCCATGACGCACCGGACGATCACCCAGCCGGGGCTGCTCCAGGCCCAGATCGCCAGGGTCAGGGCGGAGCACCTCGCGGTCGAGGCCGAGGAGACCAGGCTCGGTTACACGAGCCTGGCCGTGCCCGTCTTCGGGGACACCGGCGCGCTCGCGGGCGCGTTGTCGATCACGGCGCCCACCTTCAGGATGAACCACGGCCGGTTCACGGCCGCGCTGCGCACCGCGGCGCTCGGTGTCTCCAGGACGCTCCAGGCGACGGGCTGACCGCTCAGATCGGGTGCTTTCCGAGGAAGGAGAGGCTGAGCGCGTTGTACCGTACGGCCTGCTCGTGCTGGGGCCAGTGGCCGCACTCGTCGAACAGCACCAGCTCCGAGCCCGCGATGGCCCTGTGCATGGCGGCCGCCTCCGGCACCTCGCCGAAGGGGTTGTCACGGCCCCACACGATCAGGGTCGGCACGTCGAGCCTGGCGAGGTCCTCCGGGCGCAGGATGTTCCGCAGCCGGGTCTCCATGTCCTGCAGGCACAGCAGGTTGCCGATGTTGGCGGCGAAGCCCGGCCGGTGGTAGACGGCGTGCCTGACCGCGACCAGTTCCTCGGTCGCGTCCTTCGCGTCGGCCATCAGCAGCCGCAGCCGCCGCCTGGTCAGGTCGATGTCGTCACCGGTGACCGCCTGCCTGGTCGAGGTGCGGATGCGCTCCATGACCTTCGGGTTGGCCACGGTGCCCCCGGCGCAGAGCAGCTGCAGGGAGGCCACCCTCCCGGGCGCGTCGATCGCGGTGCGCGCCCCGACCCAGCCGCCGAGGGACTCTCCGACGACGTGGGCGCTCTCGATCCCGGCCGCGTCCATGTAGGCGAGCAGGTGGTCGCGGTAGCGGGGGATCTCGTAGGGGTAGTCCGGCATGCCGGTGTATCCGTGGCCGAGCATGTCGATCGCGTGACAGGCGTAGCGGTCCGCGTGGGCGCCGAGGTTGCGGGCGAAGGCCTCCAGGTGGCCGCTGGTTCCGTGCAGGAAGATCACCGGCTCACCGGTCCCCGCCTGCAGGGAGCGGGTGGGGACGCCCCCGGCGTCGACGGTGGTGACCCGGAAGTCGAGACCGGTCAGTTCGGTCCAGATGGTGGTGGTCATGGGGTTCTCCTCCATGGTCGTTCAGGGGTGGTCGACGGATCGCAGGAAGCCGTCCACGACGGCGTGGTAGGCGGCGGGCCGTTCCTCCTGCAGGTGGTGCGAGACGTGGTCCATGACGTGCAGGTTTCCGCGCCTGAGCATCCGCGACAGCATGAGCGGGTAGTCGGGGGTGAGGAAGGCGTCCTCACGTCCCCAGATGAACAGCGCCGGCGCCTCGACCAGCCCGAGCTCGGCGGTGAGGTCCTGCCAGTCGCCCCGGGGCGAGTCCGTCATCGCGGCGAGTTCGCGCTCCCCGGGGTCGAGGCTCTGCCGCCAGCGCATGTCCACGGTCTCCTCGGGCAGGCGCGCGGCGTCGTACCACTCCAGCCGGGTGATCAGCTCGCGCATCTTCTCCCGGGTCGGTCCCCGCCCGCCGTAGTAGACGTCGCGGGCGGCGCGGCCCCGGTGCCCGCGCTCCGGCAGGGGCGCCAGAGGACCGTAGAAGACGGGCATGCTGCCGGTCACCACGAGGGAGCGGACACGATCGGGGTATCGGGCCGCGAGGCACAGCGCGATGGTGCCGCCCCAGGAGTTGCAGACGAAGTCGGCCCTCTCGACGCCGAGGACGTCCATGAACGCGACGGTCTTCGCGGCATGGAAGTCCCACATCGGCCCACTGATTCGGCATTTTTCGGATTTGCCGTACTGGAGGATGTCCACGATCAGGCACCTCCGGCCGGCCGAGAAGTACGGCGCGACGGGCCCGAAGTCGCTCCAGCCGGTGCACCCGGGGCCACCGCCGTGCAGGAAGATCGTGTCCGGCCCCTCCCCCAGCTCGTGGAAGTGGTACCTGACGCCGTCCGCGTCGGCGAAGCGGCTCTCGGGCGGGACGCCCGCCGCCGGTGAGGGCGTGCCGGTCATCGGTGACCTCCCGCGGGGTCGAGTACGGCCACGCCCATCCCGGTGAGCCACTCGGGCATGGGCGCGTAGACCAGCGGCGTGCCCGGCACGAAACCGAGCGCGGCGGCCATCACCAGCCAGGTCCGCAGCTCCTGGCCGCCGTTGCCCGCCGCCTCCTCCACCTCGGCGGTCGTCAGCGAGGCGTAACGGCGCAGACGGCCGCCCGCGAGGTCGTCGAGGAAGGCCCGGTCGAACTCGGGGAAGATCGTCGGGCGGGCGGCCACGATGATCTCCCGGCGCCGCCTGTCGTAGCGTTCCCACTCGCCCCGCCCGTTGGTCCATGCGTCCACCAGGAAGGCCTCGTCGTCGCCCCGGGGGTCCGCCCAGTCGCTCGGCCACGGCAGCCGGTGGGACAGCCCGCCCGAGGCGACCACCACCACGCGCCGGTCCCCCGTGATCCGCCCCACGGCCCCGGCGAGGTTCTCCCCCAGCCGGACGCAGCGCGCCAGTGTGGGCAGCGGCCGGGCGAAGACGTTGACGACCAGCGGGACGACCGGCACCTCCAGGTCACCGAGCAGGTACTGGATCGCGTGCGACTGCCCGTGGTCGATCTGCAGCCGGGCCGAGATCGCCACCTCGGTGCCCGCCTCGACCAGGTCGGCCGCCAGCGCCCGCGCGAAGGCGGGGTCGGTCCGCTGGGGCCCCTTGGGGGTGCCCGCCTCCCCCGTGGCGACGACCTCGCCGACGCCCACGGTGAAGGCCGGGACCAGGTCCAGCCAGAGGCCGCGGAAGTGGTTCGACCCGACGATCACCACCACGTCGGGGCGCGCCAGCGCCACCTGGTGTCTGGCGGTCTCCAGCGCGTCGCGGAAGGCCTCGGCCCGGTCGGTGTGCACGACCCGGTCCCAGTGCGTGTTCATCAGGGTCGAGTGGGACGCCCCGACCCCGAGCACGATGTCGGACATATCCGGCCCTCAGTCCGTGTTCCCTGCGCGCAGCCGTTCGAGGCGTTCCTCGGTGGTGTCCTCGGCGAGTTTGCGCCACCGCAGGAGGGAGTCGTCGGGGCGGTAGAGCTTCTCCGGCGGCGCGTCGGTGACCTCGACCATCCACTTGTCCTGGCCGGAGAACTGGCCGTGGAAGAGCCAGCGCACCGCGCCGAGATACTTGGCGTAGAACGGCAGCGCCCGGACACCCCTGCTGAAGTCGGCCAGCATGCCGACGTACAGGTGGTTCTCCGCGTCGACCGGCACGTAGAACTCGTAGTGGATGAAGGTCGGGTAGACGATCCGCAGGACGCCCGGCATGCCGACCGAGGCGAACCCGGGGAACTCCTGGGCCGCGATCGTCGGGTTGACCCGGCGGTGCGAGGCGGTGTTGCCGATGTTCTGGACCGTCCTCGGGGGGCGGGCCTTGTACCACGCCGTCCCCGACCACCTGCCGAGGCCGGGGAAGTCCGCCTCCCAGAACTGTTCCCGCTGCACCCGGTAGATCCAGCGTCCGCGCCTGACGATGCTCGTGGTGTTCCAGACCGGCATCGGTTTGAACAGCCGCCACAGCGCGGTGCGGTGGAGATACTTGGCGTGCCCCTCGTCGTAGCCGTTCTCGCAGGCGAACCGCCAGTTGCCCGCGCGCGCCTGGATCCGCTGGCCCACGACCGCCGGGTTGCCGACCAGTTCCTCCGGCAGCTGCTCGTCGATCGGGTGCGGCCTCTCGCCGTCGCCGACGTACACCCAGACCAGGCCCAGGCGCTCCTCGACGTCGTAGGTCGGCTGGGTGACCTTGCCACAGATCGGCGATCCCGGGCCGTCGGTGATCGCGGCCTTCAGGACGCCCGTCTCCAGGTCGAAGGTCCATCCGTGGTAGACGCAGGAGATCGTCCCGGGGAACTGCTTGTCGCCGTGGCTCAGCGGAACCCCCCGGTGGGGGCACCGGTCCCGCATGCCGTACACCCTGCCCCGGTCGCGGATGACGAACAGGCGCTCGCCGAGCAGGGTGACGGGGCGCGGCTTCTCACCGACCTGCGAGGAGAAGCAGACCGGGTACCAGTAGCCGCGGAAGCCCGCCGCCGCGGCCTGGTAGTGCGGCCAGCTCGACCAGTCCTGACGGCCCGGCAGCCTGCCCGCGCGGTGCCCCCTCGCCGGACTCACGGTCGGATTCACGGTTGGATCAACGGTTTCGGTCATGTCTGCTCCAGTCGCCTCACGCCGGTGCCGGGAGCAGACCATCCGGCCCGGGGCCCGGGGAAGGAACCCGGTTCACCCAGCGGACCGCGCGGCGAAGCGCACGGCGGTCCGGTGAGCGGTCCCCGCCGCGGGACCTGACCGGGGTGCCCGGCCTACGTTCTGCTGCGAGAACGCACCGACCCCCAGGGAGCCCGTGGTGAGCACCCCCACACCCGTCTCGGCCGACGTCCTCGTCGTCGGCGCGGGACCTGCGGGACTGTACGGCGCCTACTGCGCCGGGTTCCGCGGCCTGTCCACCGTCGTCGTCGACGCCCTGCCGCAGGCGGGCGGCCAGGTGACGGCCCTGTATCCGGAGAAGGAGATCCGCGACGTCGCCGCCCTCCCCGCGGTCAGGGGCAGGGACTTCGTCGCCGCCCTGGTGGAGCAGGCCTCGGCCTTCGGCGCGACCCGCCTCATGGGCAGGCGGGCCGTACGGCTCGAACACCGCGACGGCGAGCCGGTCGTGACGCTGGACGACGGCACGGTCGTCAACGCCCGCGCCGTCGTGCTGACCTCCGGGATCGGCACACCGACCCCGCGCCCGCTGGAGTGCGGCCAGGAGTGGCTCGGCACGGGCCTGTCGTACTTCGTGACCGACCCCCGGGCGCACACCGGCCGGGACGTGGTGGTCGTCGGCGGCGGCGACAGCGCCCTGGACTGGGCGGACACGCTCGGCCCGATCGCGCGTTCGGTGACCCTCGTGCACCGGGGGGCCGTCTTCCGCGGGCACGCGGCGACCCTCGACCGCGTCAGGGCCGGGCGGGCGCGCGTCCACACCGAGACACGCGTGACCGCGCTCGAAGGGGACCTCACCGCGGGCCGCCTGGCGAAGGTACGGCTGCGGGCCCGCTCCGGCGAGGAGACGGTCGTCGCGGCCGACCACGTGATCGCCGCGCTCGGCTTCGTCAGCGACCTGGGCCCGCTGCGGGACTGGGGGCTCACCCTGCGGGGGCACACGGTCGCCGTCGACCGGTCGATGCGGACCAACCTGCCCAGGGTGTACGCCGCGGGCGACCTGGCCGGTTACGAGGGCAAGGTGCGGCTGATGTCCGTCGGCTTCGGCGAGGCCGCCACCGCCGTGAACCACGTGGCCGTCGACCTCGACCCCGGCCTGTCCCTGTTCCCCGGCCACTCCACCGACGGCCCCTGACCCCCGAAAGGACACCACCGTGACCTATGTGATCGGCCCCGGCTGCATCGACGTCCTCGACCGTTCCTGCGTCGACGTCTGCCCCGTCGACTGCATATATGTCGGCGAACGCAAGAGCTACATCAACGCGAGCGCGTGCATCGACTGCGGCGCGTGCGAGGTCGAGTGCCCCGTCTCCGCGATCGTCGTGGATCGGCGCGCCCGAGGGGACGAGACGCTGAACGCCCACCTTGAGGACTCCCGCGCCTTCTTCCTTGAGGTGCTGCCCGGCCGTGACCGGCCCCTCGGCGACCCCGGCGGCGCGCTGCCGACCGGCGAGATCGGCGTGGACACCCCCCTGGTCGCCGCGCACCCGAAGCGAAACGGCGGCCTTCCGTGACCCGCCCGGGCCCGCCGAGCCGGTGGCCGGGGCCGGACGAGCAGTTCCTCAGCCGAGGCTAGCGCCTCGTCCAGACCCATCCCCTGCTGTCCTCGTCGTGGGAGGGGCTGCCACCGACCGCGAACACCTGGTCTCCCCCGGGGACCTTGGCCATGTCGAACACCTCGGGTGCGTTGTTGGCTTTGGGCGCCTTCTCGCGGGTCCAGGACCGGCCGTCGAAGTGGAGCAGAATGCGATGCTCGTCGTAGGCGTAGTTGGAAGCGCCCAGCCATACCCCGCCATGGCCGTCCGGCGCCACGGATCCGAACGAGATCGCCTCCTCCGGGACGCCGCCGGGCAGGTCCCATCGGCTGCCGTCCCAGCGCATCAGCAGTGCGGCCTGGCGGCGGCCCGGCCGCATGATCGTGCCCGCGACCCAGACCTCCCGCGCCGACACCGCCACGACGTCGCGGAACGAGGCCTTCGCACCGCTGAGCGACGGCGGTGCGGGCACGGCTCTCCAGCGGCGGCCGTCCCAGCGTTCGATCGCGGAGACCTCCCCCAGATCATCGCGGGTGAGTGCCCACAGGTCGTCCGGGGCCGCCGCGCTCAATCTCTTCACGGACGAGGCCGAGGAAACAGGAACCTCGGCCCAGCCCGACGGAGACCAGTGCGCGAGAGGGAGGGGGCGCCAGCGCGGATTCTGCCGTGTCCCGGTGATCTGGCCGCCGGCGATCCACACGTCCTCGGGACCGGCGACGACGGCGTCGTTCAGGCGGGCCGAGCGCGGCCAGGGTGGTCTTCCCCGGCTTGTCCACCGGCGGCCGTCCCAGCGCCACATGTCCGCGTCCTGGTCGAAGATCCAGACATTGGTCGCGGCCGTTCCGGAGACGACCGTGGGATACCGCAGGGTCCTCGGCGGGCGGGTGGACCGCCATTCGTGTCCGTCCCAGCGCCACAGGCTGCCGCCGTACGGGCCGACGGGCTCACCGTCGGTACCCACCGCCCACGCCTCGCCGGGCGCGACCGCGACGACCCTGGTCACCTCGGAGCCTCCATGGACCGTCTCGGTCCACACTCCCGCGGACAGGGGCGGGTCTCCCTCGGCCGGAGTGCCGTGCCCCGGTGCTCTCCCCGAGGCGCCCCGCGAGTCCGCGGCGCCGCCGCCCGAACATCCCGCCGCGGCGACGCCCAGCACCGCGAGCACGGCCAGCGACCCGATCACGAGCGAATTGCGCGGGAACCGTGCCATGGAGCAGAAGCCTACGCATCCCGATCGGATGCTGTTCGTCCGGTGAGGCGGCGGTGGCGGTGACCGGCGCGAAGCACCACATAAAAATTACGGACGGCGATGATTCCAGAACGTTCTCCTGGATAGCTGTCCTTTCTCGCGTTTTGGTGGAGTAAAGGGGGCGGCGATGACGACACATCACTCCGGCAGCGGCGACACGGCCACCATGCCGACGGACGTGAACGCCCGCCTGTCGTTCTTCGACCGCTTCGCCACCAAGGCCGCCGCCTTCGTCTCCGGCGCCTGGTTCTTTGCGATGTGCGTGCTGCTGGTCCTGGTCTGGGCTCCGTCGTACTTCCTCTTCGGTGACGTCGACACCTGGCAGCTGATCATCAACACGGCCACCACCATCGTGACGTTCCTGCTGGTGGCCCTGCTGCAGAACACGCAGAGGCGGGCCGATGAGGCCCTGCAGCACAAGCTGAACGCGATCGCCGACGCGCTGGCCGACCTGATGAAGCAGGTCGCCGCCGACCGGCAGCTGAAGCAGCTGCACGAGGACATGCGCGAGCTGCGTGCCGCCGTCGGCCTGGAGAACAAGGAAGGCACCTGATCCCGGCCCGCGGTTCTCACGCACCGTGGCGAGCGCCGACACCGGCCGATCACGACGACGCCCGCCGGCGTCGTGGCGTAGCCGATCTCCGGCAGACACCTCTTCGGATCATGGCGACTGAGCGATCGGGCCAGCCGAGCGATCGGGCCAGCCGAGCGATCGCGGCGGCCGAGCGATCGGGCCAGCCGAGCGATCGTGGCGGCCGAGCGATCGGGCCGGCCGAGCGATCGCGGCGGCCGATCAGGAGAGCGGCCTCTCCTTTTTTCGGCCGTGGATCATCGACATCAGCAGCCCGTGGGCCTCGGCGTCGGCGGCCACCACAAGCCCGCGGCCCGCCCGCCCGATCGGGGCGCCGTCGATCCCGGTGACCACACAACCGGCGGCCCGGCACACGGCGATCCCGGCGGCGAAGTGCACGCTCCCGGACAGGTCACCACCGTCGGTGACGTACGCGGCGCGTTTGCCGGCCGCGACCCAGGCCAACGCCAGCGTCGTGGACACGACCCTCGGCCGGAACCGCTCGGCGAACTCGGCGTGGGCCAGCAGGTCAACGGCCCGGAACCCGGGCGCGCTCGGGAACGGCGGGTCCAGGTTGACGTCCACCAACCGGCTGGCGGAAGTGGGCACCAGCCGCGCGTCGGCTCCGTCGTGCCGCGTCCAGGCGGACTCGCCGTCGGTGAAGAGGACCTCGCCGCCGAACGGGTCGGCCACCGCCGCCGCCCCGTCGCGCAACGCCACGTTGACCGCCACCAGCATGCCGCCGACGGCGTAGTTCAGCGTGCCGCACAAGGGGTCGACCAACCACTGGCGCTCGGCGCCGGCCGCGCCCTGCCGCCCGCCTTCCTCGCCGAGCACCGCGTCATCGGGCCGGGCGGCACGGAGGACGCGGAGGATCGCCTTCTCGGCCTCCACATCGGCGGTCGTGGCGAAGTCTCCGGCGCCCTTGTCGATGCGGGCGAGCCGCCGGCCGTACAGGCCACGCACCACGTCGGCGCCGGCACACGCCGCGGCTATCGCGACCTCGGCGTCGTCGGGACCCGCGTTGGAGTCGATCACGCCGTGCAGGGTACCGGGAGCCGGTCTCCGTCGGCCGGATCGGACGTCACCCCTGCGGCCGGCCGCCACCGGACAAGGCCGTGGACGGTCGACGGCAGGTGGCTCTTCCGGGCCAAGGACGGTGTTCGATCGCCGAGCGCCCGCAGCGTGGACGCCCCGTCCTTCAGGCGGGGGAGGATGTCACAGGAACGCGCCGACGAGTGCGGCGAACTCCTCCGGTGAGGCGATCCGTACGCCCAGGCCCTCGGCCTTGGCCTTCTTGGACCCGGCCTTGTCTCCGGCGACCAGCAGCGACGTCTTGGCCGAGACCGCGGACGACGCCTTGCCTCCCGCCCGTTCGACGAGCTCGTTCACCTGGTTGCGCGACAGGTCCTGCAGGGGACCGCTCATCGCGCCGGTGACCACGACCGTCATCCCGGCCAGCGGCAACGCGGAGCCCTCGCCCTTCTCGTCCTCCTGGCCGTCGCCCGCCCCGTCGACCGCCACAGCCGGTGTGACGCCGGGCTCGACCATGTTCACCCCTGCCTGGATGAGTTTGTCGATCAGCGGACGCAACTCGGCCAGCTCGGCGACCACGACCGGGGCCTTCTCCGGGCCGATGCCCTCCACCGCCTGCAGGTCCTCGGCGGACGCGGCGAGAACGGCCTCCATGGTGGCGAAGTGCCGGGCGATCCGGCGGCTCATCGACCGGCCCGTGCCGCGAACGCCCAGTGCGCAGAACACCCTGCTGAGCGGCCGGGTTTTGGCGGTCTCGATGGCGGCCAGCAGCTTGTCGGTGCTGGTGTCCCCCATCCGCTCCAGGGTGAGGACCTGGTCGCGGGTCAGGAGGAACAGGTCGGCGAAGTCGGCGATGAACCCGGCGTCCAGCAGCTGGACGATGCGGGACTCGGCCAGGGTCTCGATGTCGAGGCAGTCGCGGCCGACCGCGTAGGCGATGGGGGCCAGCGCCCGGCAGGCCCTGCCCCGCACGCATCGCCACCGTTCCTGACCGGTGTCGATGACGTCTCCGCAGTTCGGGCACGTCTCGGGGAAGACGATCGGCTGCTCGTCGCCGGTGCGCAGGTGCACCACCGGCGCCTCCACCCGCGGAATGACGTCTCCGGCCTTGTAGACGGTCACCGAGTCGCCCAGCATGAGACCACGCCGGGTGATGTCGCTGGGGTTGTGCAGCGTGGCGTAGGTGACGATCGACCCGTCGAGCTCGACCGGCTCCAGCACCGCGCGCGGGGCGATGATGCCCGTACGGCCGGTGTTCCACTCCACCGCGACCAGCTTGGTGATCTTCTCGACGGCGGGCAGCTTGTAGGCGACCGCCCACCGGGGAGCGCGCGAGCTGAACCCGGCCTGCGCCTGGTCCTCCGCGAGGTCGCACTTGATCACGATGCCGTCGATGCCGAAGGCCAGATCCGCTCGCTGGGCGGCGATCTGCTCGACGCGGGCCTGGATCTCCTCGACGCCGGTGGCCGTGACGCCGGCGACCGGCGTGGCGGCGGTGGTCTGCACGCCCCACGCGGCGACCAGGCCCATGATCCGGCTGTGCGGCAGCTCGCGTAGCCGTACGGCCACCTCGGAGCCGTCACCGGGCGGCAGCGGCAGGGCGCCGTAGCCGAAGAAGGTCAGCTCGCACACATACGGCCGGTCCTGTGCCCGCAGCGTGCCGGCGGCCGCGCTGCGCGGGTTGGCGAACGTGGTGCCGTCGTGGGCCTGACGTTTGGCGCACGCCGCCTCGAACTGGGCGGCGGTCATCATCACCTCGCCGCGGATCTCGACCGTGACCGGCTCGGTGAGCGTGCCCGGCAGACCGACGACCGTCCCGATCGCGTGACTGACGTCCTCCCCGGCCGTGCCGTCGCCGCGCGTGATGAGCTGGACCAGGCGGCCGTTGCGGTAACGGGCCGAGATCGCCAGGCCGTCAAGCTTGGGCTCCACGCTCCAGGCGGTGACCGGACGGCCCAGGCGGCGCTCCAGCCCGGCGGCCCACTTGGCCAGGCCGTCGGCGGAGAACACGTTGTCCAGGCTCAGCATCGGGGTGCTGTGCGGGACGTCGCCGACGACGGCGCCTCCGGCGACCTTTCCCGTGGGCGAATCCGGCGACACGTCGCCCGGGTGCTCGGCCTCGTAGGCCTCGATGCCGCGGACCAGCCGGTCGTAGTCGTCGTCGTCGAGGGAGGAGGTGCCGTCGCCGTAGTAGGCGGCGGCGGCGTCGACCGCCAGCTGGACCGCCGCGGCGTAGGCGGCCCGGTCAGCGGGGACGGTGAGAGGAGGCGTGTCGCTCATGAGGACATCCTGTCGAACGGAACCGACATTCTCCGGACCGCGAGCGTGCGGTGAACAGGGGTGGTCAACCGGCCGTGCGCGTCGTCCGAACGATCACGCGGAGCCCACGTGCTCCTCGCGGAAGGCCGGACGGCCCAAGCCGGGCCGGTTCCCTGCGCGCGCACGTCAGGCCCTGCCCCGTCGATTCACGGCCGGGGCCACGAGGACCCCCTCGGGACCGGAACGTGTTTTCCGGTCCCTGGCCCGTGCGCCCACCGGGAGCGCTATGCACGCCATACGCCCGAAATATAAGGATTTGTAGGGTTCTCCGCCCCCCATGTCGATGGCACCGTTGGGGCAGCCCTGGCCGGCCACGGCTCCTTGCGCCTGCGGACAAGGAGTCATCGCGTATGAACCTCAAAACCACGCTGGGAGCGTTCGCTCTCATGACGGTCGTCACCATGGGCACGACGGCGCCGGTGAACGGGGCGGAGACCACGAGCACGGCGCCCCGGCTCGCCACGGTGCACAGCGGTGCGGGAACGGCCGGCCGGGCGCTCCTGGGCTCGGGCAACAGTCACTTCAACGGCAACCCGGTGGCCGTCCAGACCACGTACTCCGGGGGCCTGTACTCCCTGAACGACCCCACCCGCCCCGGTCTGAGCTGCGGCCGTCTCAACGGCCCCGTCCTCACCAAGCCGACCGACACCTGGGGCGACGGAACCGGCACCAGTCTGGAGACCGCCTGCGTCGACGTCATGTTCGCCGCGCAGAAGCACTGGGACATGCTGCGTGACTGGCTGGGACGCAACGGCGTCGACGGAGCCGGCCACTCCTACCCGGCCTCCGTCGGCCTGAACGACGTCAACGCCTACTGGGACGGCGCCCGCGCCGTCTTCGGCCACAACAGCGCCCGCACCGACCAGCTCACCTCACTCGACCTGGTCGGATACCACTACGGCCTGGCCGTCTACGCCAAAACCGGTTACGACGACGGCAACGGCCCGGAGGCGCAGTCCCTCCGCCTGTCCGCCGCCGACATCTTCGGCACCCTGACCGAGCACTACGCCAACCACCCCCCTGCCCTGGACGAACCGGACTACCTGATCGGCGAGGAGGTGAACATCGTGGGCGGTGGGCCGCTCAGGAACATGTACGACCCCTCACTGACGGGTAACCGGAACTGCTACCCCCTCTCCATGATCCCGCCCGCCGACGGCGGACCGCAGGACCACTGGTTCTACCTACTCGCCGAGGGCACCAACCCGCCGGGCAAACCCGCCAGCCCGGTCTGCGCGGGCCCGTCCACGCTGACCGGCGTCGGCATCCAGAAGGCCGCCCGGATCTTCTATCAGGGGATCCAGCGCAAGTCCCTCGGCTGGTCGTACGGCAGGGCACGCGTGGCCACCATGCTGGCCGCGAAGAACCTCTACGGCTGCCCCGAGATGAACGCGACCAAGGCCGCGTGGACCGCCATCCGCGTCCCCGCCCAGGCCGGCGAGCCGACCTGCTCGACGCCCACTCCCCCGCCCTCCCCCTATCCCAGCGGGATCACGGTCGACCCGCCCTCGGCCACGGTCAGCCCCGGCGGGTCCACCACCGTCCAGATCAGGCTGTCTCCCGACATGGCCCAGCCGGTGACCCTGTCGGCCACCGGCACCCCCGCGGGAACGACCGTCAACATCGTCCAGGCCGGTCAAACCATCACGGCGACCATCAACGTCTCGGCCGGCGCCCCCCTGGGTACCCACACCATCACCTTCGTCGCCACCTCCGGCGGCTCCGCCAAGACGGCCCATTTCACCCTCACGGTCATGGGGGAGGGCGATCAGGCGACGCCTTGACGAACGACCGCCACGGGTGCGGCCGGAGGAGGGGCGGACGCGGAGACCGTCCGCCCCTCCGGCCGCCGGGACACTCCGGTGGTGTCGCACGGGTGCCTCAGGCGACGGCGGTTCCCTCAAGTTCGACCATCAGGTCGGGGATCGCCAGCCGTGTCACCCCGAGCATCGTGGTCGACGGCGCCACCCCGGCGGCACCCAGCCGCGACGCCAGCACGCCGTAGTGCTCGAAGAGCCGGTCCACGTCGGTGGTGTAGACGTTGAGCCGGACGAGGTCGGCGAGGGACATGCCCGCCTCGCCGAGCACGGCCTCCAGGTTGTCCAGGCTCAGCGCCAGCTGCGCCGCCATGTCACCGGCGTGCCGGGGCCTGCCGTCGCCGCCCATCGCGGTCTGCCCGGCGCAGTACAGGGTCCGGGTCTGCCCGGAGACGAGTTCCCCCTGGTTGTATCCCAGCTCCGTCGACCACGCCCACGGGTTGACCGCCGTTCGCTCCACTGCCATGTCAGCTCCATTCGGTTACATTCATCGGCCTGATGGCCATGTCACCAAGCCTCCCGGCAAATCACGACATCTTGTGTCGTGTATTCCAGTAGTGTTTTTGCGTGCGTGCCGATCGGCTGGTCTCGCTGGTGCTGCTGTTGCGGCGGCACGGCCGGCTGTCCGCGGTCGCGCTGGCCCGCGAGCTTGAGGTGTCCACCCGCACCGTGCTGCGCGACATCGAGGCGCTGTCGGCGGCCGGTGTCCCGGTCTACGCCGAACGCGGAAGGCACGGCGGGTTCTCGTTGCTGCCCGGTTTCCGGACCGAGCTGACCGGGCTGAACCACGACGAGGCCCTCGCCCTGCTGATCGCCGGGTCCCGGCGCGGCGCGCAGGCGTTCGGCCTCGGCTCCGCACTCGCCTCGGCGATGCTCAAGGTGATCGACGCGCTGCCGGAAAGTCATCAGGGCATCGCGGCCGAGGCGGCCGAGCGGCTGCTCATCGACCCGGAGACCGACCTCCTCTCGCGCCGGTCGGTCGCCGAGGAGGTGCCGGACGCCGTGGTCGCCGAGATCCGGCGCGCGGTGCTCGCCGGGCACAGGCTGCGCATCCACTACGCGGCCGTCGGCCAGGCCCCGAGGTGGCGCACCGTCGATCCGATCGGCCTGGTCACCGTACGCGACCAGGGCTACCTGCTGGCCACGCGGTCCGGCGCCGACCGCACCTACCGGCTGTCCCGGGTCCTGGCCGCCGAGAGGCTCGCCGAGCCCGCGCGGCGGCCGGACCGGGTCGATCTGGACCGGGCCTGGCAGGAGCGCGGCACGCGGTTCCGCGCCGGCGGCGACCAGGTCGCCGTACTGGTACGGCTGGCCCCGGCCAGGCGGGAGGAGCTGGTGGGCACCGCGCTGGCCGTCCTCGCCGAGGATGCCGACCCGGACGGCCTGCTGCGGATGGAGGTGACCTTCCAGGACGCGAGACACGCCAAGTGGGCACTGTGGCAGCTCGCCCTGGACGCCGAGGCCCTGGCCCCGCGGTGGTTGCGCGCCTGGCTGCGCGAGCGCGCCACCGCGATCGCCACCCGCTACGAGGACCGCCCCGAGGACTGACGGGTGCCGGGCCGTACGGCGGGCTCAGCGCAGCAGGCGGTCGAGCAGTTCCGCGCGCGTGTGCACGCCGAGCTTGGCGTAGATCGACTTGAGGTGGTGCTTGACCGTGTGCGGGCTGATGAACAGCTCGGCCGCGATCTCACCGTCCCTGCGGCCGGTGAGGGCGCGGGTGGCGATCTCGGCCTCGCGCGGGGTGAGGGACGCCAGCCGGTACGGGGCGACCAGGCGCGCCGTACCGTCCCGTACGGTGATGACCGAGACGATCACGTCCGGCTGGCCGGGCAGCCGCTGCGAGGTGACGGTGAGGTGCGGCCCGGTCTCCAGGGCGCCGTCCGCGCTCCAGGAGACGACCGTCCTGTCCCCGTCGCAGTCGAGCAGCCGCTCCACCTCCGGGCGGGCATCGCCGAGCCTGGCGAACAGGGACAGGGCGGGCGCGTTGAGGTGGCGCCGCGCCAGCGCCAGGTCGGTCAGCACGACCGGCGTGCCGCACCGGTCGAGCGCCTCGGCCAGCTGGTGGCGTTCACGCTCGATCGAGGACCGCTCCCGCACCGCGGACACCGCGATGCCCAGCACCATGGCCGCCACGTGGGCGGCGTCGCGGTCGGCCTCGGTGAACTCGGGCTGCCCGTCCCGCCGGGCCAGGTTCAGTGTGCCCGCCACCTCGGCGCCGACGACGAACGGGGCGCACAGCACCCGCGCCATGGCGTGCGGGGCGAACACGTCGTGCACGATGGGCAGCTTCAGCCACTCCTCCCTCGGCATCAGCGAGTCGCTGTCGCACACCCGGCGTTCGCGCAGGGCTCGCTGGACGACGGGGTCCCGGTCGCGGCCGTGGCGCTCGTAGCTGCGCACGTAGTAGTCGCCCAGTCCCCGCACCCTGGCCGCGGCGGGGCGCCCGGTCACGTTGTCGTGCACGTAGACGCCCGCGGCGAAGGAGCCGAACCTGCCCGGCGCCTCTTCGAGGAAGTCGAGGAAGCGGTCGAGCAGCCGGTCGAGGGAGGGCGAGGCGACCAGCTCGGCGACGAGCGCGGGCGGCAGCGATCGGACCGGATCGGCGGCGGGACTGCCCATCAGATTCTCCCGAGGGGACTGTCGCCTTTAGGTGACGGGGGAATCGGGAGCGGGAGGGCCGCCAAGGCCCGGGCGTGCAGTGACCCGCCTGGTCCGCGCATCGCGGATGTCCTTCCTGGTTTTGTCGGTGCCGGCCGATATCGTGACGGTTTAGTTACCGAACGTGATGGGGGTGGGGTGTGCGCAGATCGTTCAAATTCCTGTTGCGTCCCACCCGCCACCAGGAGATCGCGCTGGCGGCGTGCCTGGACGATCACCGGGTCCTGTACAACGCCGCTCTGGAGCATCGCCGCACCGCCTATGCCAAGGCGGGCGTGAACATCCGCTACGGCGAGCAGTCGGCCGAACTGAAGCACATCCGCGCCGACGACCCGGACGGGCAGGGGCCCTGGTCCTTCTCCTCCCAGCAGGCCACCCTTCGACGGCTCGACAAGGCGTTCCGTGCGTTCTTCGACCGCGTCAAAGCAGGCCGCACGCCCGGTTTCCCGCGGTTCAAGGGGCGGGGCCGGTTCGACACCGTTGAGTGGCCCAGGGACGGTGACGGCTGCCGGTGGGACTCCCAGCCCGGACACCCCAGCGCCACCTATGTCCGCCTTCAGGGTGTCGGGCAGGTCCGGGCGCACCGGCACCGGCCGGTCAAGGGCCGCGTGAAGACGATCGGCGTCAAACGGGAGGGCGACCGCTGGTATGTGGTGCTGTCGTGCGACGACGTGCCCGCCGAACCACTTCCCGCCACGGGCACGGCGGTCGGCATCGACATGGGCGTCACCTCGCTGGTGACCACCTCCGGCGGCGAGCACGTCGCCAACCCGCGCCACCTGGCCGCGACCGCCGATCGTCTCGCGCAGGCTCAGCGGGCACTGGCCCGTAAGAAGAGAGGCTCCACGCGGCGCCGTAAGGCGGTCGCGCGGGTCGCCGCCCTGCACGGCAAGGTCCGCCGTCAGCGCCTCGACCACGGGCACAAGGCCGTGCTCGCCCTGGTCCGCACTTACGACGTGATCGTGCACGAGGACCTGCGGATCGCGAACATGACCCGCTCGGCCTCGGGCACGGTCGAGCGGCCCGGACGGAACATCGCCGCCAAGTCCGGGCTGAACCGGAGCATTCTGGATGCGGGGTGGGGGGTGTTCCTGACGATTCTGTCGTACAAGGCTGAGAGCGCCGGTCGAGAGCTGATCGCGGTGAACCCCGCCCACACCTCCCGCACCTGCGCCGCCTGCGGGCACCGCGCTGCGGAGAACCGCCTCACCCAAACCGAGTTCCGATGCCGGGAGTGCGGGCATGCCGCGCACGCCGATGTGAACGCGGCGGTCAACGTCTTGAGGGCAGGGCTTGCCCTTCGCCAGGCCGCGGAAGCGGCTTAGCGAGAAGCCGCTTCCTTCAGGGAACGGAGGAGTCACGACGTGCTCCACTCTCGACACGCTCGGCCGGGCGGCCCGCCGAGGCGTCCCGCCCGGACCGGCTTCCTCCCACCTTCCAGGAGGACGGCCGTGGCCGCCAAGCGTCGGGTCCGCTCAGCGGACCCGCGCCCGGCGGCTCGCCATCCGGCCGGGTCCGGCGGGCCGTCATCGGCCGGGTCCGCCGAGCCGCTGTCCGGCCGGGTCCGCCGGGGCCGTCATCCGGCCAGACGGCCGTGGAGGAAGAGCAACGGCTCACGCTCGGGTTCGGCGGCCAGTGAGACCACCCGCCCGATGAGCATCCAGTGTGAGTTGTTGCGCAGCGTCCCCGCCAGGCGGCACTCGAAGCTCGCCGTGGTCCCGGCGAGCAGCGGCGCGCCGACCGCGCCGGGGACGTGGTCCGCGTGCTCGAACTTGTCGGAGTCCTTCGAGGCGAACAGCCGGGCCGTGGCCGCCTGCCCCGAGGAGAGCACGTTCACCGCGAACACCCCGGAGCGTTCGATCGCCGACCAGGTGCGGGAGGTCGCCGCCAGGCAGACCAGCACCTGGGGCGGGTGCAGGGTGAGGGAGGTGAAGGCGTTGACGGTGCTGCCGTACGGCGTGCCGTCCAGGGTCGTCGTGACGACCACGACCCCGGTGGGGAACTGGGCGCACGCCGATCTGAAGGCCTCGGGAGTCGGCTCGGTCGACGGCTCGCACGAGGTGGCCCCGTTCATGACGCCGTGCGCAGGGCCGGTGCCTGGCCCGGGTCGAGCCCCATCGAGATCAGACCGGCCATCTCCGCGCATGCCAGCGCGTTCGGCGGCATGATCGGGCCGGTCATGGCGTCCCGCAGCATCAGCTCGTAGCCCTTGGCCCGCATCAGCGAGTTGAGGCCGCCCGCCGTCGTGCCGAGCGTGGAGATCGTGTGGATCGCCGTGCCGACCATCAGCTTCGCCCGCAGGAACGCGGCGCAGGTGTTCAGGCTCGGCCCGCTGTTCTCGTCGGCCTCCCAGGCCGCGTGGTACATCATCAGCCTGGCCGCCTCGATCTGGGCCGCGATGTGCCCCATCGCGGTGCTGATCGTCGGGTGGTAGCCCATCGGCTGGGCGTGGCCCTTGGCCGTGCGCGTCCCGAGGGCGTTCCGCAGCCACTCCGCCATCGCCTCGGCGACACCGAGGTAGACGCCGGTGTAGCCGCCCCACGCGATATGGGCCTGGGCCACGATCCAGTTGCCGAGGAAGTCGCCGAACTCGCACAGGACGAGGTCGTCCGGCACGAACGCCCCGTCGATGCGGACCTGGTTGCTGCGGGTCGAGCGCATGCCCAGCGTGTCCCAGTCGTCGGTGACCGTGATCGCGCCGTCCTGGCGGGTCGGCATCAGGAAGCCGACCACGTGGGTCGGGTCGTCCGCCCACTCCGGGTGGGCGAACATGAAGGCGTAGTCGCTGGCCTCCCACAGGGAGGCGAACATCTTCGTGCCGCTGACCTCCAGGCCGCCGGGCACCCGGCGCGCGGAGAGGGTGGGCATGTAGGTGGCGGGCAGCAGGCTCGACGCGGACGGCTCGGACAGCGGCGCGCAGATCAGCGCGCCGTCCCGGACCACCAGGTCGGCCACCCGCTTCCTGGCGTCGGCCGGTACGGCGTCGAGTGTGGCGATGATGCGGGTGGCCACGTAGTGCATGTTGAAGCCGAGCGCGGTCGAGGCGTCGCCCTTGGCGAGCGCCTCGACGGTGGCCAGCCACTGGGTCGTCCTGGCCCCGAGGCCGCCGAGGTCGCGCGGGAGCGCGACGCCGTACAGGCCCGCCTCGCGCAGTTTGGCGAGGTTCTCCGTCGCGGTGCTGCGGTCGCGGTCGTGCTCCCCGGCGTGGGGGGCGAACCCGGCGGCGAGTCTCGCGCCGAGCTCGGCCAGTTGCGCGCTGTGTTCGTCGAGGTCGAAGCGCATGGTGGTGCCTGTCTTCCTGGTCGATCTGTTCTGAAGGGTCTCAGGTCCACATCGGTGGACGGGCGGTGTCGAGGCTGGCGTGGACGACCTTGGTCGAGGTGTACTCCAGGAGGGTCGAGGTGGCCCCCTCCCTGCCGAAGCCGCTGGCCTTGACGCCGCCCTGCGGCTGGCCGAGCGGTGTCGCGAACCAGGTGTTGATCCAGACCATCCCGGAGTCGAGGCGGTCCGCCAGCCGGTAGGCCTGGGCGAGGTCGGTGCTCCACACCCCGTTGGCCAGCCCGAAGGCGACCCTGTTGGCCCGTTCGACGACCTCCTCCTCCGAGGTCCAGGACTCCACGGTGAGCACGGGGCCGAAGAACTCCTCGCACGAGGCGCTGGTCGTGCCGTCCGGGGAGGCCAGGACGGTCGGCCGGTAGTAGCTGCCCCCGGCCAGCTCGCCGGACATCTCCGGGACGTGCCCGCCCGCCCTGAGCCCCGCTCCCTCGGAGAGCGCGGCCCGCACCCTGGCGGCGACCAGGTCGCGGTGCCCGGCCGTCACCAGCGGGCCGAGCTGGGTGGCCGGGTCGAGGGCGTCGCCGACGACGATCGACTCGGCGCGGGCGACGACCCTTTCGAGGAGTTCGTCGTGGCGGTCCCGGTGCACCATGAGCCGTGAGGAGGCGAAGCACACCTCGCCGTTGGCGGCGAAGACGCCGGTGAGCACGTCCTCGGTGACGGTGTCGAGGTCGGCGTCCGGGCAGACCACCATGGCCCCCTTCCCGCCCAGTTCCATCAGCGCCGGGACCAGCCGCTCCGAGACGCCCCCGAGGATGCGGCGCCCGGTCTCGGTGCCGCCGGTGAAGCTGACCTTGGCGACGTCGGGGTGGGAGACGAGCGCGTGCCCGGCCTCGGGGCCGAACCCGGTGACGACGTTGACGACGCCGGGCGGGAACAGGTCCTGCACGAGCCGGACGAACTCCACCGTGCTGACCGAGGCCAGTTCCGACGGCTTCACCACGACGGTGTTGCCCGCGGCCAGGGCGGGCGCCAGCTTGTGCGCGACCGAGATCAGCGGCGAGTTCCACGGGACGATCGCGGCGACGACGCCGAGCGGGCGCGGGGTGGTGGAGACGTGGGCGCCGGGGCCGCAGGGCACGGTCCGCCCGTGCAGGTCGCGGACGACGCCGGAGAAGAACCGGAAGATCTCCGCGGCCGTCGGCACGTCGATCAGGCCGCCCTCGCGGATGGCTCTGCCGTTCTCGGTCGCGAGCAGGGCGGGCCAGCGTCCGGCGTCCTGGGTCAGCCGCTCGGCGACGGCCCACAGCAGGGCCTGCCGGGTGTCGAGCGAGGTCCGCCGCCAGGTGTCGAAGGCGCTCCTGGCCGCGGCGACCGCGCGGTCCACGTCGCCCGCCGTACCCTCGGCGACCTGCGCCCAGACGCGGCCGGTGCTGGGGTCGACGGCGGGGAAGGTCCGGGCGGCCCCGACCTCCTCGCCGCCGATCAGCAGGGGTTGCGGGGCGGCCAGCGAGAGCCGGCCGGCCGTGACTGCCGTGGTGGCTTCGGTCGTGGTCATGTCAGAAGCCGATGTGCTGGGAGTGGAAGGGGTTGTCGATGCGGATGCGCCAGGTGCCGTCGGCCTGGCGGCAGAAGACGTTGCTGTCCACGGCGCCCATCTCGATCGGCTCCCCGTCGGGACCGGTCCCGGTGAGGTGCCACCTGAGCGCGACCAGGGCGACGTCCCCCGCCTCGACCCGGTGCAGTTCCTCGATCGTCAGGTGGGGCTTGGTGTCGATGAACCGCTGGAGCGCCTCCCGCAGGGCGGGCAGCCCTCGGACGGGCTCCGTCCCCGGCGCGGTCTGGAAGACGGTGTTCTCGTCCCAGCAGGACACGGCCAGGTCGAGGTCCCCGGCGTTCATTGCCTCGACGAACAACTCGTTGAGCTCGGTGACGCTGTTGTGCGAACCCACGGTTACTCCTTGGTGAGGGGGGTGCGTTTCCCTCAACGTAGGTTCGGCCGCGGGCGGCCACATCCCGCCGGGACGGGGTTCGCGGGCGTCCCCTGTTCGGGGGATGCCCGTCAGTTCGCGGGGAAGGAGCCCGCGCGCAGGCTGGCGATGCCCATGTCGAGGGCGGCCTCCAGGTGGGTGGTCTCGCCGGTGGACATCTGGATCAGCACTCCGCCCTGGACGCACGCGAGCAGGGCCGCCGCGGCGCGGTCGGGGTCGACGGCGGGGTCGATCTCGCCGGCGCCCTGCATGTGCCGTACTCCGGCGGCGAGCTCGGCCTGCCAGCGGCCCATCAGCCCGGTGACCACGGCGCGGGCGCCGGGGGTGCCCTCGCCCAGGTGCGAGGTGACGGCGTTGAGCGGGCACAGGCCGCCCTGCCTGCGGTAACGCTCGACGACGGTGTCGCGCCACGACCACCAGGCGGGCCAGGAGGTGAGGTCGCCGAGCTGGGGCCGCTGGTCCTCAAGCACCCGGTCGGCCTCCAGGCGCGCCACGGCCAGCAGCAGCTCCTCCCTGCCGCCGGGGAAGTAGTGGAACAGTTGGCTCTTGCTGGTGGCGGTCCTGGCCAGCACGTCGTCGAGGGTCGTCGCGGCCACGCCGAACTCGCGGATGTGCGCGGCGGCGCCGTCCAGGATGCGCCGCCGGGTCGCGGCCCCCTTGCGGGTGAGCGTGGGCATGACCACCTCCAGATTGGACTTTTCAGTCCATATTATCGCGCCAGTTTTGGACTTGACAGTCCATTTTATGCCGCGCAAGGTGGGTCGCGAAACCCACCCGCCCATCTCAGAACGGGAAGGACCCCCATGTCTCTCGACCAGTACTACCTGCTCGGACGTTCCGGGCTGCGGGTCAGCAGGCTCGCGCTCGGCACGATGAACTTCGGCACCGGCGGCTTCCACGCCGCGTACGGCAAGGCCCGGGACGAGATCCGCCCCGTCTTCCGCCGCTACCTGGAGGCGGGCGGGAACCTCATCGACACGGCCGACTTCTACACCGCCGGAGAGAGCGAGACCATCCTCGGCGACCTCATCGCCGAGGCCGGGGTGCGCGACAGGGTGGTGCTCACCACCAAGTTCACCAACAGCGTCGAGCCCGGAGACCCGAACGCGGGCGGCAACGGCCGCAAGCACATGATCAGGGCGGTCGAGGCGTCGCTGCGCCGCCTGCGCACCGACCACGTCGACCTGTTCCTGCTGCACACCTGGGACCGGATCACCCCCGTCGAGGAGGTCATGCGGACCTTCGACGACCTCACCAGGGCCGGGAAGATCCGTTACGCGGGCCTGTCCGACGTGCCCGCCTGGTACGCGGCCCGCGCCCAGACCCTCGCCGAGACCGGCGCCTTCCCTCCGGTGCTCTGCGTGCAGCTGCCCTACTCCCTCATCGACCGGGCGATCGAGTTCGAACACGTCCCGATGGGACGCGACCTGGGAGTCGGCATCACGGCGTGGAGCCCCCTCGGCGGCGGCTTCCTGACCGGCAAGTACCGGCGTGACGGACAGGGTCTGACCGGGCCGGGCAGGCTCGACCGCTCGGGCTCGGCCTGGCGGTCGTGGACGGACCGGGAGTGGCGGATCCTGACGGCGGCCGAGAAGGTCGCCGCCGAGCTCGGGGTGACGACGGCCCAGGTCGCCGTCAACTGGGTCGCCACCCAGCCCGGGATCGCCTCGGCGATCGTCGGGGCGAGCGACGTGCGGCAGCTCGACGGCACCATGGCCGCCCTCGGCTTCGAGATCCCGCCGGAGCTGCGCGCCGTCCTCGACGAGGCGAGCGCCGTGACGCCCCCGCTGGTCTACGGCATGTTCACCCCGGAGTATCAGGGCAATCTGGTCAGCCCGGGGGTCAAGGTCGGGGACAAGCCCGCCGGATACGCCCCCGCCGTACGGAACTGGGTGGCCTGACGCCCGTCAGGGTGGGGAGTGGCACGGCCCCCCTTCAGCCCCGGCGCAGGGCCTGGCCTCGAAGGCATGGACCCTGAGACCACGGGCGCGGCCACGGCCCGGGACAACCCGCTCGGCCGGTTCCTGCGCGCCCGCCGCGAGCGCCTGAGCCCCGAGGACGCGGGCATACCGTACGGCACTCGCCGCCGGGTCGCGTGCCTGGCTGAGCGAGGTCTCGGCCGTGGTGTTGCAGCAGGCGCTGGCGGACCTGAACGCCGCCTACCGCAACTTCTTCTCCTCGGTCACAGGCAAGCGCAAGGGGCGAAAGATCGCACCGCCCCGGTTCCGGTCGAGGAAGGACAGCCGACAGACGGTTCGTTTCACGGACGAACTGGTCGGGCCCCTCCATGCGTCAGTCCGGCGTCCACATCGACGACTACGCGGAGACGGCGGGCGCGCGACGGGCCTCGACCCTCGCCACGTACGGCAGGCAGCCCGGCGACCCGGTCCGCGCGAGCGAGGCGATCATCACCGCCGTCGGGTCGGAGCGGCCACCGCTGCGCCTGCTGCCGGGCAGGGCCGCCTACGACGTGGCCTCCGCCCGTCTTGGCACCCTCAGGACTACCTTCGACACCTGGCGCGACCTCACCCTCAGCTCCGACCACCCCGCCTCCTGACAAGGGGTCCGTGGATCTGGCCGCCCGCTACCTGACAGGCGTCACCCTGGCGTCTGTCATGCTCTGGCTCCGCGACTTCGAATTGCCAGACAGGTCCTAGGTTCGCTCCCGCTCGCGCAGGAGGGCCGCGTCTTCGACGTATCTGAGCAGCAGCCTGGCGAACTGGAGCCGTTCCCTCCTCGGCCAGCCTTCCGTGATCTGCTCGAACGCCTCGCGCTGCCCCTTGGCGAAGCACTCGCGCAGGTCGGCGCCCTGCTGGGTGAGTTTGAGCACGGTCCGTCTGCCGTCCTCCTGTGAGGCGGCGCGCAGCAGGTATCCGGAGGAGATGCAGTCGGAGACCATGCGGCTGGCGACCGACTGGTCGACCCCGAGCTCCTCGGCGACGCCGCCGACGGTCATCTCGTCGCGGCTGTCGGCGACGATGTTGAGCACCAGGTTGCGGGAGGCGTCCCTGCGTGAGGCGGGCACGCGCCGCCGCAGCCGGGCGAAGATGGGCCCGATGCCGTCGAGGAGGGCCTCCTCCTCCGGGGTCATGTCGTCACCGCTGGTCATGGAGACATCCTAACCTTCACGACAAACAAACATACATATGCTTTATGACACGCACATGCATGTCATTAGTCATGTATTTTCTTGGGCATGGGCGGCACCCGGACCGCCCCTACCGTCCGCACCGCCCAGGGAGGCACAGTGCCCATGACCGCCGTGACCAACGCCCGCGTCTTCGACGGCGAACACGTTCTGCGGGAGACCACCGTCGTGATCGACGGCGGGGTCGTCACCGCCGTCGGAGGCGACGTGCCCGCAGGGGCGAACGTCGTCGACGCGGGCGGCGGCACGCTGCTGCCCGGCCTGATCGACGCCCATGTCCACACCTCCGAGCAGGCGCTGGCGTTCGCGCTGAGGTTCGGGGTCACGACCGAACTGGAGATGCAGGGGCTGTGGACCAAGCCCAACAGGGCCCGCCTCGACGGCGACGACGCCCTCGCCGACGTGCGCTCCGCGGGGTTCGCCATCACCCCGCCCGGCGGCCACCCCAGCGAGCTGTTCCCACCGGGCACACACTTCGGCGACAGTGGCCCCGCCGGCGGGCCGACCGGCGGCCAGGCCCCGGTGAAGCCGCTCTCGACCACCCCTCAGGAGGCGAGGGACTTCGTGCCGAAGCTCGTCGAGACGGGTTCCGACTACATCAAGTTCATGGTCGACGACGGCACGGTCGAGGGCCACCCCGGCCTGCCCATGCTCGACCAGGCGACCCTGAACGCCGGGGTCGCCGAGGCCCACCGGCACGGGATGCTCACCCTCGCCCACGTCCTCACCGTCGAGGCGACGCGCATGGCCGTCGAGGCGGGCGTCGACGGCCTGGCCCACCTGTTCATGGACCGGCCGCACGACGACGAGATCATCGATCTCGTCGCCCGCTCCGGCGCGTTCGTCGTCCCCTGCGTGGTCCTCAACGCCTCCATGACGGGGATCACCGGCGCCGACCTCGCCGAGGACCCGCGCGTCGGCTCCCGCCTGGACGAGGCCTGGCTCACCACGCTGCGCCGCTGCTACGGCCGCTACCCCCAGGGCAGGCTGGAGGACGTCCTGGACACGGTCGGCGCCCTGCGCGCCGCGGGCGTGGACATCCTCGCCGGGACCGACGCCGCCTTCCCGCTGCCCTTCCTCGGCGGTGTCGCCCACGGCGCCAGCCTCCACCGTGAGCTGCGCTACCTCGTCCAGGCCGGACTGACGCCCGTCGAGGCCCTGCGTGCCGCGACCAGCGTCACGGCACGCCGCTTCGGCCTCACCGACCGGGGCAGGATCGCCGTGGACGCCCGCGCCGACCTGCTCCTCGTGGACGGCGACCCCACGACCGACATCTCCGCGACCCTGGACATCCGCGCCGTCTGGCGCCGCGGCACCCTGCTGGCCGCCTGAGCGCCCCCGCCGGACCGGGTCACCCCGGCAGCGCCGCCGCCTTGCGCAGCAGTACCGACCGTTCGCGGACGTTGCCGCACAGGCGGGCGGCCAGTTCGAACTCCGCGCGTGCCTCGGCGGCCCTGCCGAGTCTGGCCAGCAGTTCGCCGCGCACCCCCGGCAGCAGGTGCGAACCCGGCAGGCGGCCGGCGACGGCCAGGTCGTCCACGATGCCCAGCGCCTGCCCCGGCCCGTCCGCCATCGCGACGGCGACCGCGCGGTTGAGCTCCACGACGGGTGAGGGCGCCACCCGGCCGAGCGCCTCGTAGAGGATCACGATCCGTCTCCAGTCGGTCTCCGCCACCGAGGGGGCCGACGCGTGGCAGGCGGCGATCGCCGCCTGGAGCCCGTACGGCCCGAGCCCTCGCCCGGCCCCCGCCGCGCGGGTGAGGGCGGCCAGTCCCCGGCGGATCGCCGAACGGTCCCACAGCCGCCGGTCCTGGTCCTCCAGGAGCACCGCCTCCCCGTCGGGGCCGGTGCGCGCGGGGAAACGCGCGGCCGTGAGCTCGAACAGGGCGAGCAGCCCGTGCGCCTCCGGCTCGGCGGGCAGCAGCGCGGTCAGCGTCCTGGCCAGGCGGATCGCCTCGTAGGCGAGGTCGGTGCGCAACAGGTGGTCACCGGCCGTCGCCGTCGAGCCCTCCGTGAAGATCACGTAGAGCACGCCCAGGACGCCGCCGAGCCGCTCGCGCCGATCCTCCGGCGGCGGCAGCTCGAACGGCACCGCCGCCGCAGCGATCGTCTTCTTCGCCCGGGTGATCCGCGCCTGGACCGTCGGCACGGGCACCAGGAACGCCCTGGCGATCTCCTCACTCGACAGGCCGCCGACCACGCGCAGGGTCAGGGCCACCCGTGCCTCCGGGGAGAGCACCGGGTGGCAGGCCACGAACATCAGCGCCAGGACGTCGTCGTCGATCCGTTCTGGATCCCACGGCAGGTCGTCCCGGTCCGGCGGGACCCGCGCGCCCGAGGTGGCCTCCCCCTCGGTGAGCTGCCCGGCGAGCATGGCGTAGCGCTCGCCCAGCGCCGCCCCGCGGCGGAAGCCGTCGATGGCGCGCCGCCGCGCGGTCGTCAGCAGCCAGCCCACCGGGTTGTCCGGCGTGCCGTCGCGCGACCAGGCGACGAGCGCCTCGGCGACCGCCTCCTGCGCGACGTCCTCGGCCAGCGCGAAGTCACCGGTGTAGCGGGCCAGCGCGCCGACGATCCTGGCCGACTCGATCCGCCAGACGGCCTCGACGGCCCGCCGTACCGGCTCACCCACTGTTTCCGCTGTTTCCGCGCTCATCCTCTGTGCTCGTCTTCCGTGCTCGCCTGCCGCGCTCGTCTTCTGGGCCCGTCCCGGCGGTCAGAGCTGGCCGGTCCGCTCGCGCCACTCCCGCTCCTTGGCGACCCACTCGTTGTCCTGGGGGAACTCGTCGATGCCGGGCACCCGGCGGATCTCACACTTGGCGCCGGCCATCATGGGGATCCGCCTGGCCCACTCGACCGCCTCCTCCTTGGAGGCCACGTCGATCAGGTAGAAGCCGCCGAACAGCTCCTTCGTCTCGCCGTACGGGCCGTCGGTGACCACCGGCGTCTGTCCGCTGAAGTCGACGACCACGCCCTGGGCCGGGTCGTCCAGGCCCTCGGCGGCGACGAGCACGCCCGCCTTGATCAACTCGTCGTTGAAACGCCCGACCGTTTCGAGCATCTCCTCGAAGGGCGTCTTCATCATCTCGGCGAGGCTCTCGTCCGTGCCCCTCATGATCAGCATGTACTTCGCCATCTCCGGTCTCCTCCGCTGTCGGGGCCGTCCTTCGGCCCTCTCACCCACAGGTCGAACGGCGTGACGGCGGATCGACACGGCGGGCGAACTTTTTTCTCAGGCGTCCCAGCCCTGGCGGCTGAGGGAGACGGTGAGCAGGACGACGGCTTCCTCGACCGCCTCAAGGTCGTGCCGGGCGTCGGGCACGATCAGCAGGTCACCGGCCGAACCGTCCCAGGAGTCGTCGCCCGCGCTCAGCCGGACCCGCCCGCGCAGGACGTGCACGGTGGCCTCACCGGGGTTCTCGTGCTCGCCGAGCCGCTGTCCGGCGTCGAGCGCGATCAGCGTCTGGCGGAGGGAGTGCTCGTGCCCGCCGTACACGGTGTGCGCGCTGCGCCCGCTCGACGCGGCACGGGCGAGGTCGAGCTGCTGGGAGGCCAGTGCGGTCAATGACAGCTTGTTCATTCGTTCCCCTGAACGGTACGGACGAGGCGGTGGGCGTCCGATCTCCCACGCAGACGGTACTTCCCCCCTTCCTCGGCCACATATCCGGGCGCTCCGGAACCGCGGTTCTTTTCCCTGCCATTCATATGGCGCCGGGAAGCGTGTTCACGGAAAAGGGGAAACCGCTTGGCGGCGGGAACTCTTCTCGTTTCCGGCGCCGAAGGATCAGGCGGTATGGTACATGCTCGTTGAAAATCACTGCTGGCCCGAGTGTCTGGATTACCCGGTCGGAGGATCGTGAGCGGCGAGGACCGGCCGTGGGCGGGGGATTCTCCGGCGGGCACCTGGGGCACCGTCCGCACCCGCCGCAGCGTCCTGGCCGTGGCCAGGAACATGACCTCGGCGGGCCGGCTGCTCGACGTGCTGCCCATGTTCGGCTCCGACCTGCGTGTCCGGACGCTGTTCACGACCGTCGAGGGGTCGGCCTTCGACGACGGGCTCGACGTCTACCTGCGGGCGGCGGGGGCGAGGACCATCCCGTGGGCGCAGGCGGTGGCGACGCGGTTCGACCTGGCGCTGTCCGCCAGCGCCAACGGGGACCTGCACCGGATCGACGCCCCGCTGCTGCTGATGCCCCACGGCGCCGGTCACAACCGCCTGCTGCGCACCGGGAACGGCTACGGCCCCGAGGTCTCGGGCCTGGCGCGCAGCCAGCTGGTCCGCGACGGCCGGGTGGTGCCCGCCGCGATCGCCCTGTCCCACCAGGAGCAGCTGGGACGCCTGGCGCGCTACTGCCCCGAGGCCGTGACCGTCGCCACGGTCACCGGGGACCCGTCCTTCGACCGGCTGGTCGCGCACCTGCCGCGCAGGAGGCGCTACCGGCGCGCGCTCGGCGTTCCCGACGGTCTCAGGCTGGTGCTGGTCAGCTCGACCTGGGGTGAGCACTCCCTGTACGGGGCCAACGGCGACGTGTTGCCCCGTCTGCTGGCCGAGCTTCCCCTCGACGAGTACCGCGTGGCGCTTGTGACGCATCCGAACATCCCCCTCCACCACGGCGAGCTGCAGTTACGGCTGTGGCTGGCGCGTGAGCGGAGCGCGGGCCTGACGGTGATCCCCCCGGAACGGGGGTGGCAGGCGGCGCTGATCGCCTCGGACGTGGTCGTCGGCGACCACGGGTCGGTCACCTTCTACGGGGCGGCGCTCGGGCGGCCGGTGCTGCTGGCCTCCTCGGGGCGGGAGGCGCAGGAGCTCGACCCGTCCTCCCCGACCGCCGAGCTGTGCGGGGTCCTGCCCCGGCTCGACCGGCGCCGCGGCCTGCTCGAACAGGTGGAGGAGGCCCTCTCCGCGCACGTGCCCGGGGCCTACGACCGCGTGACGGGCCGTACGCTGGGCAACCTCGGCCACGCGGGCGAGTCGCTGCGCGAGGTGGCCTACCGGCTCATGGACCTCGCCCATCCGCCCGGTTCCGCGCCGGGGGTGCCGTTCGCCGAGCCGTACGGGGCGGAGCCGGCTCCGGCCTCGTTCCTGGTGGAGACGTGGGCCGGCGAGGACGGGGCCGTGACGATGCGGCGTTTCCCGGCGGCCGTCACCCGCCCCCTCGACGGGGAGCCACGCGAGACGCACCTCACCGTGGACGCCGAGGAGCTGAACCGGCGGCTGCTGGAAAGCGCGGCCGTCATCGTGCACCGCGACGGCTCACCGGAGTGGGCGCGGGAGGCCGTACGGCGCCACCCGGGCTGCGCGCTGGCCGCCGCGGTCGTCGACGGGCGCCGGGTCCACGTCGTCCTGCGGCGTGACGGGCGGGAGTTCGTCCTCGGTCTGCCGGAGACCTCCCAGGTGACGGACGTCTCGTGCCTGCCCTCCGCGCTGTACGGCTGGCTGGTCTCCGAGCGCCGCGCCGGGGAGCCTCCGTCCGTGCTGCGGCTACGGCTCGGAGCCGTCGAGGGTCGCGTCGACGTCACCCCCGTCCGGCCGTGAGTCAGGAGTCCTCCGGGGCCGGAGGGGGCAGGCGTCCGCCCAGCTCGTCGGCCTTCGCCGTCTTCCCCAGGTCGAGGTAGACGGCGATCGCCCGGCGCAGGTGCTCCTCCGAGCCCCGCTCGTCTCCCAGGTCGGCGGTGAGGCCGGCCAGGATCTCCCAGGCCCTGGCCTCCTTGAGGGGGACTCCCCTGGCCCGCATGGTGCGCGCCGCCTCCGTCACCCTCCCCACGATCTCCTGCGGCCTGCCGAGCATCCGGTGGACGAGTCCCAGCTCGATGTCGATCTTCGCCTGGCTTGTCTCGTCCTCGGCCCCGATCAGCCCCCTGGCCCGCTCGAACGCCTCGAACGCCTCCCGGGGGCGGCCCGCCGCGGTGTGGGTCAGGCCGAGATGGTAGGACTGCAGCCCCGCGCCCCGGGTCCTGCCCAGCGCCTCGTTGACGACCAGGGCCTCGGTGAAGTGCCCGATCGCGGCGTCGAAGGCCCCTCGGGCCAGCTCGACCTGGCCGAGTGACTCGAGCACCGCCGCCTCAAGCCGCCGGTCGCCGGACTCCACGGCCAGTGACCTGGCCAGGCGCAGTTCCTCGTCCGCGGGCCCGAGCTCGCCGAGCTCGACGAACGCCCTGGCCGTCTGGTTGCGCATGCGGGCCTCCGCGGCCCGGTTCCCGAGGCGGCCCGCGGCCAGGGTGCCCAGCCTGCCCGCCTCGATCCAGTCGGCGTAGTGCTTGCGGCTGTGGTGCAGCACCCACAGCGCCTCGACCGTCTGCCAGACGACGTCGTCCCATCCGGCCCGCTCCGCGAGGCGGAGGACGGCGAGCATGTTGCCGCGCTCACCGTCCAGCCAGTCCAGGGCCTGCCGCGCCGAGGAGAACGTCACCTCGGGCTCGACCGGCTCGGGGACGGGGGCAAGACGCAGCCGGGACCTCGTGACCGTCCGGTCGGCCGCCATGGCGCACGCCCGGTACCAGCGGGCCATCCGGCCGAGCGCCGCCTCCCGCTCCCCGGGGGCCTCCTCCCGCTCGGCGAGCCGGGCCGCGTGCAGCCTGACCAGGTCGTGGAACCGGTAACGCTCCTGCGCGGTCTCCTCAAGGAGGTTGGCCTCAAGGAGCAGCTCCAGCGACTCCTCCGTCTCCCGCTCCCCCGTTCCCGCCACGACCTGCACGGCCTGGACCGAGAGGTCGGCGACCGGGACCGCGCCAAGCAGCCGGTAGAGCCGTCCCGCCCCAGGCGGCAGCGCCCGGCACGCCGTCTCGAACACCGCCTCCACGATCGTCTTCCCCCCGACCGCCAGGCGTTCCAGCCTGCGGCGCTCGTCGGTCAGCTCCGTCACCAGCCTGGCGATCGGCCGTCCGCGCCGCTGCGCCAGGCGGGCGGCGGCCACCCGCAGCGCGACCGGCAGCCCTCCGCACAGCCGCGCCAGCTCCCCGGCGGCCTCCGGTTCCGCGTGGACGCGCTCCTCACCGAGCACGCCCGCGAGCAGCCGTACCCCCTGCTCCTCGTCGAGTGGTGCGAGCGGGACCGGGACCGCGCCGGTGACGACCAGCTCGCCGAGTCTGCTGTGGCTGGTCACCACCACGACGCCGCTCGCGGACGCCGGAAGCACCGGCGTCACCTGGGCGGCGTGTTCGACGTCGTCGAGCAGGATGAGAAGCCGCAGGTCGGCGGTCCTGGAGCGGAACAGGGCCGCCCGCTCGGACGGGTCGGCGGGGATGCCCGCCTCGCGGACGCCCAGGGCCCGCAGGAAACCGCCGAGCACGTCGCTCACCGCGACCCCGCCCCCGTGACGCAGGTCGCCCAGGCTGGCGTAGAGCTGACCGTCGGTGAACCGCTCACGCACCCGGTGCGCCCAGCGGCGGCTCAGCGCGCTCTTGCCCACCCCGCCGAGGCCGTTCACGACGGCCACCAGGGGCGCGGAACCGTCACCGCCCTCGTCGAGGAGCCGGTCCAGCTCGTCCAGTTCCCTGACCCTGTTGACGAAGTCGCGCGGCTCGGGAGGCAGCTGCCGGGGAATCTCGGCGACGGGCGGCTCCTGGGCCGCGAACGTGAGGTGCTGGATGACTCCGGCCTGCACGACGTTGCCCGCGACCTGGCCGGAAAGCTCGTTGCGCGTCCCGCCCGCCCCTGACCGCTCGTCATCGGATTCGATCACCATGCTCAAGCAACCGCCTCAGGTCTGGTCACACTTCGGACGGCGGCCCGCCACCGGGAACACGCCTGGGGTAAATGATCGCAACCACGACGCCACTTCACGAGTGGCTCAGGGCCTCGAAGCCTGCCGTGCGTCTCCCGCTTCTCGAAGACCGGCCCGGTCCGCCGGAATCCGGCGGTGAACGTCTCTGCACATGTTCCGCATCGCCACGTGGAAGACCTCGGCCTGGTGGGCGCCGATGAACGTGGTGTGCCCGAACACCTCCAGGGCCACGAGACCGTGCATGCGCCCCCACGCGTCCAGGAAGAGGGACACCGCGGGGGGCGGCAGGGCTCCGAGGCCGTCCGGGGGCAGGTGTTCCAGGTGCGCCCTGAACGAAGGTGAGAGTTCCGGGGTGTCGGCCGCGGCCAGTTGCTCCGTGGAGAACTCACCGAACAGTTCACGCATGAATATGGCGCTCATCCGACGGACGGCCTGGGTGGTCGGCCCCTCGGCAGGCGCCTCGTAGTGCCGCAGCGGCGTTCCGTAGATGAGCTGGAACCGCTCGGGATTGACCATGGCCCAGCGCCGGTAGCCCTCGGCGGCCAGCACCGCACGCGGCACCGTCGTCCTGTCCGGGGCGGCGTCGACGGCACCCTGCACGGCGTCGGCGAGGTCGTCGTACGCCTTGGCGATGAGTGTCGTGACGAGGTGGTCCCGGCTCGGGAAGTAGTGGTAGAGCGCCTGCACGGTCATTCCGAGACTTCGGGCGACCGCTCGCAGGGACATCGCGGCGGGCCCGTGTTCGGTGAGGTGGCGCTCGGCGGCGGTCACGATCTCCTGGACGGCGACGGCCCGGCGCCGCCGGCGCAGTGGCGGTACGTCGGTAGCCGCTTCGTCGGATGTCATGCGGTGACCGTACGGCATCCCCTTCACTGCTCCAAGGAAACCGCGCCCCGTTCGGAAAATCTAACACTGCCAAATTCTCTTTCCGCTCACTAGCGTGATGAACGCCCACGGGAAACGGCCCAGCCCACAGGAGGGGTGGTGACCGGCACCGACCCGGGACGCCGGGATCCGCCGCCCCTGCGGTGCCGGACATGTGGTGGAGCGCTCCGCCGAAGAGGCATCCGGGCGGCGGCGCCGTCCTCAACGCGATATCCGTCCGGCCGGACCCGAACCCCGTCGGCAGGCCCACTCGTCCACCGGTATTGGAGTACCCCTATGACCGCCTCGCCCGCCCCCAGGACCAGCCGCCGCCGGTGGTGGGCACTGTGGGGGCTGATGGCCGTGTCCGCGATCGGCATCACCGCCTACGCGGTGCCCCCTTACCTGTCGGGGAACCCGGCCGACAGCAGCGTGCCGATCGACCCGAACGTGGCGCTGCACTACCTATCCCTCGCCGTGCACGCCGTTCCCGGCGGTCTTGCTCTGATCATCGGCCCCTTGCAGTTCATGACCTGGCCGCGCGTCCGCAGGCCCGGGCTGCACCGGGTGATGGGCCGGGTCTACATGATCTCCGTCCTGATCGCCTCCGGCGCGGCGGCGTTCGCCGCGACGTTCTCACTCAGCGGCTTCTCGATCCAGGTCGCGTTCTACCTGCTCGTCGCGGCCTGGCTGTACACGCTGGCCGAGGCGTACCGGAGCATTCGCCGCGGCGACGTGCAACTGCATCGGATCTGGATGATCCGTAACTACGCCCTGACCTTCGCCGCCGTCTCCCTGCGCGTCTATCTGGCCGTCGGCCTGCAGCTGAAGCAGTCGTTCGTCTCGTTGCCGTTCGACGAGATCTACGACGCCAGTGGCTGGGCGTCCATCCTGGTCAACGTGGTCGTGGCCGAGTACTTCATCATCCAGCGCACACTGGCGTCGCCGGCCCGCCGAGCAGCGTCGGCAGGCCTCCCCGACCGCGACCCGCTGCGGCGGTGAACAGGGCGGTCCGAGGCGTAAGGTACATCGTGACCTCCATCCTGCTCGTCGAGGACGACGACGTGATCCGCAGAGGCGTCTCGATGGCCCTTGAGCGGTACGGCTACCGCATGGCCACCGCCTCGGACGGCCTGGGCGGCCTGGAGTCCTTCCTGGCCGGTGACCACGACCTGCTGGTGCTCGACGTGATGCTCCCCGGGCTCGACGGCATCGGCCTGTGCCGCAGGGTCAGGGAGACCAGCCAGGTGCCGATCCTGATGATGTCGGCGCGCGGCGACTCCCCCGACGTGGTCTCCGGGCTGGAGGCCGGGGCCGACGACTACGTGGTCAAACCGGTCGACATCCCGGTGCTGGTGGCCAGGATCAGATCGCTGCTGCGCCGTACCACCGCCCCGGTCTCCCAGCCCGGCGTGCTGAGGTTCGGCGAGCTGACCGTCGATCCGGCCGCCCTTGAGGTACGGCTCGGCGGGCGTCCGGTGGCGCTGGCGCCGACCGAGTTGCGGCTGCTGCTGGAGTTCGCGGCCAACCCGGGGATCGTGCTCGAACGCGCCACCCTGCTGCGCGACGTGTGGGACTACGGCTGGGACGGCGACAGCCGGGTCGTCGACCTGTGCGTGCAGCGGCTGCGCAAGAAGATCGGCGCTGACCGGATCGAGACCGTGCGCGGGTTCGGTTACAAGCTGCGCAAGGCATGAAGCCCTCGCTGCGCTGGAAGGTGGCGGCGCTGATCACGCTGGCCTGCTGCGCGGTGACCGCCGTGGTCGGGGTGCTGGTCCACCGGACGACCCTCGACCGCACGATGGGGCAGGCCAAGGAGCGGGCGGTGGAGTCGGTCCACAAGGCCGTCGAGGGTTACCGTGCGAACGCTCCCGCCGAGGATCCCGCCGCCTGGATCGGGCGGATCGGGCGGCTCGGCGAGCTGCCCGACTCCCTGCGGGCTCTGCTGACCGGCGACGAGGCCGTCGCCTGGTATGACGACGGCAGGCCGACGCGGCCGTGGATGTGGGCCGCGCAGCGGATCGACGGGGATCTGGTGGCCTTCTCCCGGCTGGAGATGGGCTCGGAGAGGGTGAGGTTGCACGCCCTGGACCGTGCCATGGTCCAGGCCGCGCTGATCGCGCTCGCGGTCGTGGTCCCGGTCTCGGTCGGCCTGGCCGAGCTGACCAACCGGCGGCTGAGACGGGTCGCCGCCACCGCCCGCAGGATCGCCGACGGCGACCTGGACGCCCGTGTCTCCGCCCCGGGGCGCGGGCTCGGGCGTGACGAGATCGCCGACATCTCCGTGGCCGTCGACTCCATGGCGGCGAGTCTGCAGTACCGGCTGCTGGCCGAGCAGCGCTTCACCGCCGACGTCGCCCACGACCTGCGCACCCCGCTGATGGGTCTGGTCACCGTGGCCGGGCTGCTCGACGAGGGGGAGGCGGCCGACCTGGTGCGTGACCGGGTCGGGGTGCTGCGCTCGCTGGTCGAGGACCTGCTGGAGGTCTCCAGGCTGGACGCGGGCGCCGAGGTGGCCGAGCGGGTCCGGGTGCCGCTGGCCGAGCTGGCGCGACGGTCGGCGGCCCGCGTCGGGGTCGAGGTGGCGGTGACCGTCTTGGGGGATCCGGTGGCCGAGACCGACCCGCGCCGCCTGGACCGCATCCTGGCCAACCTCGTCCTCAACGCCCACCGTCACGGCGGCCCGCCGGTCGAGATCACCGTCGGGGACAACGTGGTCGAGGTCCGCGACCACGGGCCGGGTTTCCCGCCCGAGCTCCTGGCCGACGGGCCGAAGCGCTTTCGCACCGGTGCCGCAGAACGCGGCCGGGGCCATGGTCTGGGGCTCACGATCGCGCTCGGCCAGGCACACGTCATCGGCGCCGGTCTGACCCTGGCCAACGCCCCCGAGGGCGGCGCCGTCGCCACCCTCAGGCTCCCTGCCTGATACACGGCTGATACACGATTAAGCCACGGCGAAGACACGACGGCGACGGGCCGGAGATATCAGCGGCGCACCGTTTCACGTATGCGATATGTCCTGGCTTATCTCCTGGCGTTCGTCCTGCTGAGCGGCTGCGGCGCCGTACCGGCCGTCTCCGGAGCCACGGTGCCCGGCGTGCCGCTGCCGTGGCCCGCCGAGGGGCAGGCCACGGTCGAGGTCGAGGGGGTGGGCAACCTGGGTCTCAGCGGCGGGCGGCGGCCGGTGCCCATCGCCAGCGTGACGAAGGTGATGACCGCCTACGTGATCCTGCGCCGCCACCCGCTGCGGCCCGGCGAGAACGGCCCGCTGGTCACGGTCGACCACACCGCCGCCAACGAGTCCTATCTGCCGCAGGAGTCGACCGTCCCGCTGCGGGAGGGCCGCAGGGTACGGCTGCGCCGCATGCTTGAGCTGATGCTGGTGCCCTCGGGCAACAACGTGGCCCGTCTCCTGGCCCGCTGGGACTCCGGCTCCCAGGAGCGCTTCGTCGCGCGGATGAACGCCGAGGCCCGCCGCCTGGGCATGAAGGCCACCACGTACACCGGCGCCAGCGGCAACGAGGACAGCACCGTCAGCACCGCCTCCGACCAGCTCAGGCTGGCCAGGCAGGCGATGCGCGACCCGGTCTTCCGTGAGGTGGTCTCCCGGGCCGAGACCGTCGTCCCCGGGGACGCGCTCAGGCTGGCCAACACGAACACGCTGCTGAACAGGCACGGCGTCATCGGCGTCAAGACCGGCTCTGGCACCGCCGCAGGAGGCAACCTGGTCTGGGCCTCCCGGGTGCGGGGACGCCTGGTGCTCGGGGTGATCCTCTCCCAGGCCGCGGGCACCAACCCGGTGGCCGCCAAGGCCGCGGCGCTCGACGTGGGCGGGCGGATGAGCGAGGCGGTCGAGCGATGGCTGACCGGCCCGGACTCCCCGCTGCCCGCCCGGTGAGAACCGGGCCGGTCAGTGCCGCCCGAGCCGTGCGCAGACCGCCTCCAGCACACCGAGCGCGGCGGTGAGGGCCGGCCGCCGCCCGGTCGCGGTCCGCCACACGCCGTAGACGCGGCGCAGCGGGGCCGAGCCGACGGGCAGCGCGCGGACGGTCGCGGGCAGCGGCCCCCGGCCCATCCTGGGGACCAGGGCCACGCCGAGACCCGCGCCGACCATCTCGATCTGGCTGGCGTACTCGCTGACCATGTGGGTGAAGCGGACCGTACCCGGCGCGTCGCGGTAGGCGTTGAGCAGGAAGTCGTGGGCCACGGACCCCGGCTCGTAGAGCCAGCTCTCCTCCCGCAGGTCGTCGAACTCGACCGAGGCCCGGCGGGCCAGCGGGTGGGTGTGGGAGACGAGCACGTCGGAGACGTCGTCGCCCAGGTGGCGGGAGTGCAGCCCCTCGGGCAGTTCGAGTGGCATCGCGGCCCAGTCGTGGGCCACGGCGAGATCGACGGTGCCCTTGGCCACGAGTTCCACCGCCCGGTGGGAGTCGACCTCGACGAGCTGCGGTTCCAGCGACGGCCAGGTCTGCCCGAGCTCCCGCATCGCCGCCGGGATCACCCCCCGCGCCGCGGTGGGGAAGGCCGCGACGCGCAGCGGGCCGGTGACCGTCTCCGTCTGCGCCTGCAGCTCGGCGTTCATGCTCTCCAGCTCGATCACGATGCGACCGGCGGCCTCGGCGAGGATGCGACCGGCGACCGTCAGGGTCATCCGCCGTCCCTGGCGGTCGATGAGGACCTGGCGCACGTCGCGTTCGAGCCGGGCGATCTGCTGGGAGATGGCCGAGGGGGTGTAGCCGAGGGCGCCCGCGGCGGCGGTCACCGACCCGTGGGTCGCCAGGGCGTCGATGGCGCGAAGGCCGGCGAGGCTCAGGTTGGTCACGGATGTCACCTCGTTCCCGCCGTGGTTCCCGCCATGGTTCCCGCCGTGGTTCCCGCCGTGGTCCGCGGGACGCGACCGGCAGGACACGCCGTCGGCCTACGGCTCGTGCTCGTCCGGCAGCTTACAGCGATGGCCTCCGGGGGGTCGAGCGTCGCCCTCCGCGGGCGGGGCGGGCAGGTGGAGGACCGCGTCCACCTCGACCTTCACCTCGCGCAGCCCCGCGACCACCGTGGTGCGGGCCGGACGGTGGCCGCCGAAACACTCGGCGTAGGCCGCGTTGAACTCGCCGAAGTACTCGGACCGCGCCAGGTAGGCGGTGACCTTCACCACGTCCCCGAGGCCGCCGCCCGCCGCGTGGGAGATCTCGGCCAGGTTGCGCAGGGTCAGCAGTGTCTCGGCGCGCACGTCGGCGGGCGTGTAACCGCCGTCCGGCGCGCGTGGTACCTGGCCGGAGACGTACACGAAGTCGCCCGCCCGTACGGCCTGGGCGTAGTGCCCGGCCGGGGAGGGCGCCCGTCCGGTGTGGACGGGTACGGTGCCGTGCGCCGGCGGCGAGGCGGTCCGGTGTTCCTCCCGGGTGATCGCGTCCTTGGACGTCTGGTCGCTCGGCTCCATGGCGGCTCCTCACTGTGGACGACGTGCCCCGGCCCCGTCCCGAACCCTGCCGGGGCGGACGGCGGCCACGGGAAGAGGTCCCGTCGCCGACCGCAGAGTCTGCCAAAAAGCCCGGAGACCGGACAAGAAACGTTTTCGAAATCGGTGTTTTAACGTCCGCTAAAAAAGCGGGCCGGGCGGCGACCGCGCCGGGGCCCGTTAGCAAAGCTAAAAGAGACGGTGCAGATTCCCGCGCTTGCCCGTTTCCCGGGGGTTCCCGTTCACTTGATTGACCGCGGCGGTTCCGAGACGACCCACCGGCCACCGCCTCGACACGACGGGACGCGTCGGCGACTTCAACGGAGCGAACCACATGAGAGCGACGGGGCATTCCATGGAACAGAACCCGGAACCGCAGCCGCGATCACAGCCGGGGTCACGGCTGGAGTCACGGCTGGAGTCACGGCGCCTGCGGGCGACCCACCTGCCGGAACGGGCGCGGCTCATCGGCTCGTCCGTGCGTGAGGCCGATCTCAGCCTGCGGCTGGACGGCGCCGGGCACGGACTGCTCGACACGACCCATTTCGACACCGTGCGCTTCCCGCCGCCGGACTGGGCGCTGGAGACCTTCGCCCTGGCCGCCGGGGACGGTGAACTGGCCTACACCGCCTACCGGGGCGGCGACGGGGTACGGCGGGCCTGCGCCCGTCCCGTCGCGGAACTGCTGGGCGTGGACGTCGATCCCGACCGTCACCTCGTGCTGACCGCCGGGACTCAGAGCGGCCTGTTCACGACGCTCAGCGCGCTGGTCGACGACGGCGACACCGTGGCGCTCGCCGACCCGGAGTACCTGTTCGTCGAGCGGATGCTGCGTTTCCTCGGCGCCAGGGTGGTGCGGGTCGGCATGGTGGACGGTCCCGACGGGCCGCAGCTCGACCTGGACGCGCTCGACGAGGTGGCCGGGAACGGGATCAGGCTGCTGCTGACGTCCAACCCCAACAACCCGACCGGCTCGGTCTACACCGAGGAGACGGTCCGCGGCTTGGCGCGCCTGGCCGTACGGCACGACTTCCTGGTGGTCGTCGACGAGCTGTACTGCAGGCTGGTCTATCCGGACGTCCCGTTCTTCCATCTCGCGGCCCAGCCGGGGATGGCGGAGCGGACGGTGACCATGCTCGGCGGGTCGAAGACCGAGTCGCTCAGCGGTTACCGGATCGGGGTCGTCGTCGCGCCCCCGGAGATCGTGGACGCGATCGAGCAGGTGATGGCGATGACCTGCCTGCGCGCCCCCGCCTACGCCCAGCAGCTGCTCACCCGCTGGCTGGTCGACGACCGGGAGTTCGTGCGGCGCCGGGTCGAGGAGCTGCGCGTGATCCGCGACCTGACCGTCGAGCGGCTGCGTCAGGTCGACGGCCTGGTCGTACGGCCCGGCGCGGGCACGGCCTACCTGTGGCCCGACGTCTCGGCGCTCGGCCTCAGCGACGTGGCGGTGGCCCGTCTCCTGCAGCGGGAGGCGGGGGTCGTGGTGAGTCCCGGCTACCAGTTCGGGCCGTCGGGGGTCGGGCGGTTCCGGGTCTGCTACGCCAGGGACGAGGCTCAGTGGGAGGCCGCCCTCGACCGGATGGTGAAGGCGCTGAATGACACACCTGACCGACATCGCTGACTCAAAACGGACATTACCCGCACAATAGGCTAGCCTTCCCTAATCATGACGTCGGGAGGCGCGGGTGAGCCGGTCGAGGTCGCCGGGACAGGTGGTTCTACGCCGGGCGCTCGGCGGGCGGCGACGCCTGGTCCTGGCCGGGTCCGTGCTGCGCGCCGGGCACCAGGCGGGAGAGGCCGCGGTTCCGGTGCTGATCGGCCTGGCCGTGGACCAGGGTGTCGTCGCGGGTGACCTCGGCGCCCTGCTGCGCTGGCTCGCGGTCCTGGCGGTCGTCTATCTCGTGCTGTCCTTCAGCTACCGGTTCGGCGCCCGCGCCTCCGACCGCGCCATGGAGGAGATCGCGCACACCCTGCGCGCCGAGGTCGTCGGCCGGGTCCTGCATCCCGGCGGCGGCGCCGAGTCCGGGCGGCTTCCCGGCGCGCTCGCCGGAATCGCCACCGAGGACGCCAGGCGGGTCGGCGCGCTGGCCAACGCGATCCCCGGCGCCGCCGCCACGTTCACCGGGCTGCTGGCCGGGGCCGCCGTGCTGCTGTGGATCTCGGTCCCGCTCGGCCTGGTCGTGCTGGCAGGCGCCCCGGCGCTGCTGTGGCTCGGTCACCTGCTGAGCAGGCCGCTCGAACGGCGCAGCGCCACCGAGCAGGACCGGGCCGCGCGCGCCTCCGGCGTGGCCGCCGACCTGGTCGCCGGGCTGCGGGTGCTCAAGGGCATCGGCGCGGAACGGGCCGCCCTGGACAGGTACCGCGCGACCAGCCGCGACTCCCTGGCGGCGACGATGCGCGCGGCCAGGGCGGAGGCGCTGCAGAACGGCGTGGTCCTGGCGTTGACCGGCTGCCTCATCGCGGTCGTCGGGCTGTCCGGCGGACGACTGGCCGCCGGCGGGCGGATCAGCCTGGGCGACCTGATCTCCGCGGTCGGGCTCGCGCTGTTCCTGATCGGGCCGTTGCAGTCGCTGGCCCGGGTCAACACCGCCTTCGCACAGGCCAGGGCCTCTGCCACCAGGATCGCCGAGGTGCTGGCCGCGCCGCCCGCCGTCACCCCCGGCGCCGCACGGCTGCCGCGTGACCTCCGGGGCGGCCTCAGCCTGCGCGCGGTCGGGCACGCCGGGCTGCGCGGGATCGACCTGGAGGTCGCGCCCGGCGAACTGCTCGGTGTCGCCGCGACCGACCCGGCGGACGCTCTCGCGTTGCTGCGCTGCCTGGACCGGCGGGCCGACCCGGAGACCGGGACGGTCGAGCTCGACGGGGTCAGCCTGCGCGACCTCGACCCCGGTGACCTGCGCTCCACCGTCCTGGTCGCCGCGCACGACGCCGACCTGTTCGAGGGCACACTGCTCGGCAACGTCGGAGCCGTCGCCGAACAGGACGCCGACCTGGGGCGGGTGATGGCCGCGGCCGGAGCCGACGAGGTCGCCCGCGCCCTGCCGTACGGGCAGGAGACGGCGGTCGCCGAGCGCGGCCGGTCACTCTCCGGCGGGCAGCGGCAGCGGGTCGCCCTGGCCAGGGCGCTGGCCGCCGACCGGCCGGTGCTGGTGGTCCACGACCCGACGACGGCGGTCGACACGGTCACCGAGGCCAGGATCGCCGCCGGGATACGCGAGCTGCGCCGGGGCCGTACCACGATCATGGTCACCACCAGCCCGGCGCTGCTCACGGTCGCCGACCGGGTGGTGCTGCTGGACGGCGGCCGGATCGTGGAGACCGGGCCGCACACCGAGCTCGCCCGCCGCAACGAGACCTACCGCTCGGCGGTGCTGACGTGACCCGGGACCGCGGGAGGGAGCCGGAGACGGCGCCGCCCGAGGGAGCGCTGCCGACGGCCTCCCCGGCGCGGACCCGCGCCCTCGTGTGGGAGCTGCTGCGGCCGCGCCGCGGGCTCGCCACCGCCGGGTTCTCCGTGATGGTCGGCGCGACCGCGTTCGGGCTGCTCCCCCAGCCGCTCCTCGGGCACATCGTCGACCTGGTCGCCGAGGGCCGTCCCGCCACGGAGCTGACCGGTCCCGCCGTGCTGCTGGTGCTCGTCGCGCTCCTGCAGGGCGGCGCGACGGCGCTGGGGCTGACGCTGGTCTCGCGGCTCGGCGAGACCATGCTGGCCGCGCTGCGGGAGCGGTTCGTCGAGCGCGCGCTGCTGCTGCCGCAGGAGCGGGTCGAACGGGCGGGCTCCGGCGACCTGACGGCCCGGGTCACCGGTGACGTGTCCCGGGTGGCCGAGTCGGTGCGCAACGCCCTGCCCGAACTGGCCCGCTCCCTGCTGGCCATCGTGCTGACGCTCGGCGCCATGGCGCTGCTCGACTGGCGCTTCCTGGTCGCCGCGCTGCTCGCGGTGCCGGTCCAGGCGCACACCGCCCGCTGGTACGTGCGCAACGCGGTGCCGCTCTACGCCCGCCAGCGCGTCGCGGCCGGGGCGATACAGCAGCGTCTGCTCGACACGATCGGCGGCGCGGAGACCGTACGGGCCTTCCGGATGGAGGAGGAGCACGCCGGGCGGGTCGCGAACGCCTCGCGGGCGGCGATCGAGCTGACGATGCGCGGGGTCAGGCTCGTGGTGGGCTTCTACAGCCGGCTGCACATCGCCGAGTACATCGGGCTGGCCGCGGTACTGTTCGCCGGGTTCCTCCTGGTTCAGGATGGCTCGGCGTCCATCGGCACCGCGACCGCCGCCGCGCTGTACTTCCACAGTCTGTTCGGCCCGATCAACAACGCGCTCGTGCTGCTCGACGACGCGCAGTCGGCCCTGGCCGGGCTGGCGCGTCTGGCGGGGGTCGCCACGCTTCCCCCGGAACCCGGGACGGAGCCGGAGGCCGGACGGGAACCGGGCCCGGAGCCGCGGACGGTCACCGTGACCGACGCCGGGCACGCCTACGAGGTGGGACGACCGGTGCTGCGCGGGGTGGACCTCGTCCTGCGCCCCGGTGAGCAGGTCGCGCTGGTCGGCGCGAGCGGGGCGGGCAAGTCGACGCTCGCCAGGATCGTCGCGGGCGTCCAGCGCCCCTCGTCCGGGACCGTACGGCTGCCCGCCGCCCGGCCGGGCGCGCGGCGCGCGGTGGTGCTGGTCACGCAGGAGTCGCACGTGTTCGCCGGGCCGCTGGCCGAGGACCTGCGGCTGGCCAGGCCGGAGGCGGACGAGGAGGAGCTGTGCTCCGCGCTCGCCCTGGTCGGCGCGCTGGAGTGGGCGCGCGCACTGCCCGCCGGGCTTGACACGGTCGTCGGCGAGGCCGGGCACCGGCTCACCGCCGCCCAGGTGCAGCAGCTCGCGCTGGCCCGGCTGGTACTGGCCGACCCGGAGGTCGCGGTGCTCGACGAGGCGACGGCCGAGGCGGGCAGCGCGGGCGCCCGCGCGCTCGAACGGGCCGCCGCCCGCGCCGCCGAGGGCCGTACCGCCCTGGTGGTCGCGCACCGGCTGACCCAGGCCGCGACGGCGGACCGGATCGTCGTCATGGAGGACGGACGCGTGGCGGAGAGCGGCACGCACGAGGAGCTGCTGGCCGTGGGAGGGCGCTACGCCGCCCTGTGGGAGGCCTGGTCGGACACCCGGGCCACGGCGGAGTGATCACCTGTCACCGTTCCCCCACCCCCGGTGACAGAGTGACGGAAGGTGCTTGTAAGGTAAGGCTTACCTAAATCTCCCTCCGTCACTTGGAGATCGCATGCTCACCGCCGTACGGTCGCGATCCAGGACCGCACTGGCCGCGCTGGTCACCCTGACCGCCCTCGCGCTCGCCGGGTGCTCCGCCTCCCCCGCCGAACCCGGGGCGCAGTCCTCTCCGGGCCAGGCCACCTCCCCCGCCGTGCCCTCCGGCGACGCCTTCCCCGTCACCATCCCCAGCGCGCTCGGCGACGCCGTGATCACCAAGAGGCCGGAGCGCGTGGTCACCTGGGGCTGGTCGAGCCAGGACGCCGTGCTCGCCCTCGGCGTGGTCCCGGTCGCGATGCCCAGGAACACCTACGGCGGGGACGCCGACGGCGTGTTCCCCTGGGACGCGGACAAGATCAAGGAGCTGGGCGGTGCCACCCCGGTCCTGCTCAGCTCCGACAGCGGTGAGGTGCCGTTCGAGGAGATCGTCGAAGTCCGCCCCGACGTCATCCTCGCCCCCTACTCGGGCATCACCAAGGAGGAGTTCGCCAAGCTCAGCAGGATCGCCCCGGTCGTCGCCTACCCGGAGAAGCCCTGGGCGCTGCCCTGGCAGGACCAGGTCGAGATCATCGGCAAGGCCCTCGGCCGCAGTGCCGAGGCCACGGCCCTGAAGGAGAGGACCGCCGCCTACGTCGCCTCCCTCGCCGCGGCCAACCCGGTCCTGAAGGGCAGGTCCTTCCTGTACGGCGCCGCCAACGAGGCCGACCAGCTCAACGTCTACCGGGCCAGCGACCCCCGGGTGGCGCTGCTCGGCGACCTCGGCATGACCGTGAGCCCCAGCGTCGCCGCGCTCGACGCCGACCCCAAGGCGGGCTCCTACTTCTACAACGTCAGCTACGAGAACGTCGGCAAGATCGAGGCCGACGTCCTGGTGATGTACTTCGGCTCCCAGAAGGAGGCCGACAGGTTCGTCGCCGACCCGGTCATCTCGGCCATGCCCAACGTCAGGGACAAGCGCTTCGCGCCCATCGTGGGTGAGTCGTTCGTGATGGCCAGCAGCGCACCGACGGTGCTGTCCATCCCGTGGATGCTCGACCGGTACGTCCCGCAGCTCGCCGCCGCCGCCGCGAAGGCCGGCGCGTAGCCCTCTGGAGATCCGTACGTGCCCGTCCTGTCCGCGCCCCGGGACGCCCGGGGGCCCTCGGTCTCTGCCGGTCCCGCGTCCCGGCGCCGGACCGGCCCCCTGGTCGCCGGTCTGCTCCTGCTCGCCGTCGCGCTGGTCGCGGTGTGCGCGTTCAGCCTCGCCGTCGGCGCCAACGCCCTGCCGCCGCGCACGGTGTGGCAGGCGCTCACCCACTACGACCCGGCGGACCCGCACCACCTGGTGATCGTCGAGAAGCGGCTGCCCCGGACCCTCGTCGGGGTGGTGGCCGGGCTGGGCCTGGCCGTGGCCGGGGTGGTCGTCCAGGGGCTGACCCGCAACCCGATGGCCGACCCCGGCCTGCTCGGCGTCAGTTCCGGCGCCTCCCTGGCCGTCGTCGTCGCCGTCAGCGTCCTCGGCGTCCAGGACGGCGGCAGGATCTGGTTCGCCTTCGCCGGGGCCGCCGTGGTGACCGCCTTCGTATACGGCGTCGCCGGGGCGGGGAGACGCGGCGGTGCCGGCCCGGTCACCCTGGTGCTCGCCGGGGCCGCGGTCACCGCGGCGCTCACCTCGCTGGTCACCGCGGTGCTGCTCACCGACCGCTCCGCCCTCGACCAGATGCGCTTCTGGCAGGTCGGCGCGCTGGCCGCCCGGGGGTTCCCGGTGTTGTGGCAGACACTGCCCGGCGTCGCCGCCGGGCTCGTCCTCGCCGTCGCGGTCAGCAGGCCGCTCAACGGCCTGGCCCTGGGCGAGGACACCGCCCGTGGCCTGGGCCAGCGGGTCGGGCTCACCCGGGCGCTCGCCACGCTGACGGTGGTGCTGCTGTGCGGCTCGGCCACCGCCGCCGCCGGGCCCGTCGCCTTCGCCGGGCTGATCGTCGCGCACATCTCACGCGGGCTCGCGGGACCCGACCACCGCTGGATGGTCCCGTACGCGGCGCTCTCCGGCCCGATCCTGCTCATCGGCTGCGACGTGCTGGGCCGCATCGTCGCGCGCCCCGGCGAGCTCCAGGTGGGCGTGGTGGTCGCGGCGGTCGGCGCCCCGCTGCTCATCGCCCTGGTACGGCCGCGCGGGAGGGGACGCCGATGACCGTCACCGGATCACCGACCGGCAGGCTGCGCAGGCGGGCCCGGCTGCGCGAGGCCTGGGTCACCGCCGTGCTCGCGGCCGGGATCGCCGCGCTGGCCGTGTGCGGGCTCGCGCTCGGCAAGGCGTCGGTCAGCCCGCAGGAGGTCCTCGGCGCCGTCCTCGGCCGCGCGGACCCGATGACCGGGTTCGTCATCGTGGAACTGCGCATGCCGCGCATGCTCACCGCGCTGCTGGCCGGGGCGTGCCTGGGCCTGTCCGGCGCGCTGCTCCAGTCGATCCTGCGCAACCCCCTGGCCAGCCCGGACGTCATCGGTGTCACGCAGAGCGCGGGTGCGGCCGGGATTCTCGGGCTCATCGCCTTCGGGCTGAGCGGCCTGTCGTTGACCGGTGTCGTGCTCGGCGGCGCCCTGGTCGCGACCGCCGCCGTCTACCTGCTGTCCTGGCGGCGCGCCGGTCACCGCCTCGTCATCGTCGGCATCGGCGTCTCCGCCCTGTGCACGGCCGTCGTCTCGTACGTGCTCACCAGCGGCGACGTGCGCGACACCCAGGAGGCGCTGGTGTGGATCAACGGCAGCCTGGGCAGGGCGGGCTGGGACACCTCGCTGACGCTGGCGGCCTGCGGGGTGGTGCTGGTGCCCGCCGCGCTGGCCGCGGGGCGCGGGCTGCCCGTCCTCGAACTGGGCGACGACCCGGCGACGGCGCTCGGCGAGCGGGTCGGGCGCGTCCGGACGCTGGTGCTCGGGCTCGCCGCCGCCCTGGCCGCCACGGCCGTCGCCGTCGTGGGGCCGGTGCCGTTCGTCGCGCTGGTCAGCGCCCCGGTGGCGCGCCGCGTCGTCCGGACGGGCTCCGTCGCCCTGCTGCCGTCCGCGTTGGCCGGGGCCGCGCTGCTGCTCGCCTCCGACCTGGTCGCCCAGTTCGCGGTGCCCGGCGTGCCGCTGCCCGCGGGTGTCGTGACCGGTGTCGTCGGCGCGCCGTACCTGCTGTGGCTGCTGGTCAGACGCCGCTAGAGCAGGTATCGCACCCACAGGTACGGCGTGGCCACGGCGACGGTGACGAGCGTGACGACGAGGCCGTACCTCGTGAAACCCCAGAAGCTGATCGGGGTGCCGTTGCGGGCGGCGATGCCGAGCACGACGACGTTGGCCGCGGCGCCGACGGCGGTGGCGTTGCCCCCCAGGTCGGCGCCGAGCGCGAGCGCCCACCACAGCACCCTGGCGTGCTCACCGCCTCCGGCCGCGTTCACCAGGTCGGCCACGATGGGGCTCATCGTGGCCACGTACGGGATGTTGTCGACGATCGCCGAGATCCCGGCCGACCCCCACAGCAGGCCCGTGGCGGCCACCCCGAGCCGCCCCTGGGTCGCCTCGACGGCGGCACGGGAGACCTGTTCGATGACGCCGGTCTCGACCAGCGCTCCGACCATGACGAACAGCCCGGCGAAGAAGGTCAGGGTCGGCCACTCCACCTCGGAGATGGCCTCCTCCGCGGTGACCCTGGTCGCGGCCACCAGGAAACCCGCCCCCAGGATCGCCACGACGGACGGCTCGTAGTGCAGGACGGGGTGGAGCACGAAGGCCACCAGGACCAGGGCCAGCACGACCAGGCTCTGCCACAGCAGCCTGCGGTCGGTGATCGCCTCACGTTCGTCGAGTGCCATCACGTCGGCCGCCCGCGCCGGGTCGTGCGCGAACGCCCCGCGGAACAGGAACCGGCACAGCACCACGAAGACCACCATCAGCAGCACGATCAGCGGCGCCAGGTGGACCAGGAAGTCGTTGAAGGTCAGGCCGCCCCGGCTGGCGATGATGATGTTGGGCGGGTCGCCGACCAGGGTGGCGGTGCCGCCGATGTTCGAGGCCATCGCCTCGGCGATCAGGAACGGCGCCACCGGTACGGCCAGCCGTTCGCACACCAGGAACGTCACCGGGGCGATGAGCAGCACGGTGGTGACGTTGTCCAGCAGGGCGGAGGCCAGGGCGGTGATGACGACCAGCAGCACCATCAGCCGGTACGGCCTGCCCCTGGCCCGTTTGGCGGCCCAGATCGCGAGGTACTCGAAGACGCCGGTCTGCTTGAGCACGCCGACGATGACCATCATGCCCAGCAGCAGGAAGACGACGTTCCAGTCGACGCCGGTGTGCTGGGAGAAGAACGCGGCCTCGGCGTCGGTCGCGTGGATCAGCAGCATGATCCCGGCACCGCCGAGGGCGGCGGCGACCCGGTGCACCCGTTCGGTGGCGATCAGCGCGTAGGCGCCGAGGAAGACCGCGACCGAAAGCCAGGCGAGGGCGCTCACGCGGCCAGGACCCGGTCGAGCAGCGTCCGCAGGGTGACCGCGCCCACCAGGCGGCCGTCGTCGACGACCGCGGCCAGCGGGCTGTGGGTGCGCGCCATGAGGGCGGCGACCTCAAGCACCGTCGCGTCCGGGTCGGTGACCGGCAGTTCCCTGCGTTCGCGGGGCATCGCCTCACGTACCGTCCGTCCGGCGACCGCCCGCAGGAAGCCGTCGGCGTGCGCCTCGTCGACCACCCGGGCCAGCGCCGGGTCGTCCTGGCAGTAGCCGGGCACGGCCAGGCGCAGCACCTGCGTGCCGGGCAGGATGCTGATGGGCAGGCCGTCGCCGTCGACGACGATCAGGCCGGGCAGTCCCTGGTCGGCCAGCAGTCTGGCCGCCTCGGCGACCGGGGTCTCAAGGGTGACCGTGGGAAAGGCGGTCAGCAGGTCGCGTGCGCGCATCGGAGAGTCCTCCTCGCCGCGGCGACCCGCGGCACTGGTTCCGGTGACGTGGGTCCTCCGCCGGGCGGGCGGTGGTTCCCCGGGCGGGTCAGGAGCCCGGCGGGCGGGGACGGAGACATCGGCGAGCACCTTCCAGGCCATACGGCATGACAGCGCCGACCAGGCTTCCCGGCTCACCGGGGACGACTTTATCAGTGCCCTGTTCTCACCCACGGGACAGGAACGAACCCCTATCGAGCAATCTTGCCAGCTGATCGTGATGCTCTCTCGGCACCATGAGCAGCAGGCGTTCTGTTCCACGATTCCTGGAGGCCAGCCCTGCACTCCCCGGCGCCGGAGATCCATCGCAGATCACAGGCGGTACTCAAGATCCTTCCGTTCGCGGTGATGGGCGCCGTCGGCCTGACCGACATGCTCGCCGGTCCGAGGCTCGGCTTCCTGCCGCTGCTGACCCTCGGGCCGACCTTCGCCTCGGTGTCCGGCGGCGTACGGCGCACCGTACTCGTCGGCGCGCTGGCGCTGGCCATCTGCCTGCCGCTCTCGGCCTACAGCGGCGTGCTGTTCAACCGGCAGAACAACCTCACGATCGCGACGATCACCGCGGTGACCGGCGCCAGCATGCTGGCCGCCCACCTGCGCATCCGCCGCGAGCGCGAACTGGCCAACGTGCGGATGGTCGCCGAGACGGCCCAGCACGTGCTGTTGCGCCCGGTGCCGCGCCGGGCGGGCGACCTGCGCATCGCGCTGTCCTACACCTCGGCCGCGGCCGAGGCCCGCATCGGCGGGGACCTCTACGAGGTCGTCACCACCCCGCAGGGGGTGCGCCTGCTCATCGGCGACGTGCAGGGCAAGGGGCTGCAGGCGGTCGAGACCGCCGCCTGGACGCTCGGCGCGTTCCGCGAGGCGGCCTACGACGAACCCGACCTGCCGGGCATCGGCGACCGGCTCGAAAACAGCCTCGCCCGTCACCTGGGAGGCGAGAGGTTCGTCACCGCCATCCTCGCCCAGGTGCACGAGGAGGAGATCTCCCTGCTGAACTTCGGCCACCCGCCGCCCCTGATCATGCGCAGCGACGGCCGGATCCTGCTGGCCGAGCCGGAGGAGGAGATCCCCCCGCTCGGCCTCGTCTCCCTCGGGCCCGCCGTCCCCGCCCCCTACCGGGTGCCGTTCGGGACCGGCGACCAGATCCTGCTGTACACCGACGGCGTCATCGAGGCCCGTGACGCCTCCGGCGCCTTCTACCCCCTCCTCGACCGCGCGTGGGTGCTCGGCGGCTCCGACCCCCAGGCCGCGCTTGAGGAACTGCGCGCCGACCTGCTCGACCACGTCGGCGGGCCGTTGCAGGACGACGCGGCGATGCTGCTGCTGCGCCGCCATTCCCGCCCTCCGGCGAGGGACGGCGCCGGGATCACCAGGTGACCGGGATGCGGTCGACCCCTCCGGTGAGCGAGTCGCTCTGCTCGGTCAGCTCCTCAGGCGGCACGGTCAGGGCGAGCGTGGGGAAGCGGCGGAACAGGCCGCCGATCATCTCGCGCATCTCGATCCTGGCCAGGCTCGCCCCGATGCAGTAGTGGATCGCGTAGCCGAACCCGAGGTGCTGGCTGCCGGGGGCGCGCCCGATGTCGAAGCGGTTGGGGTCGGTGAAGGCCCGCTCGTCCCGGTTGGCCGCCGTCATGGCGATGATCACCGCGTCGCCGCGCTCGATCGTCACACCGCCGATCGTCACGTCCTCGTGCGCGTAGCGGGGCAGGCCGTGGTTGCTCGGGGCCGCGATCCGCAGGATCTCCTCGACCGCCCTGTCGATCATCTCCGGGGTGGCGACCAGGGCGTCGCGCTGCTCCGGGTTGGACAGCAGCAGGAGCACGCCGTAGTCGATCTGGTTGATGGTCGTCTCGTGGCCCGCGAACAGCAGCCCGGCGGACAGCATGGCGACCTCCTCGTCCGACACGTCCGCCCTGGCCAGGTCGGAGAAGACGTCCTCGCCGGGATTCTCCCGCTTGTCGATGACGATCTTCCTGGTGTACTCGCTCAGCGCGTCCATCGCGTCCTGGGCCCGGCGCGGGTCGCTCAGGTTGCCCACCGTCTCGGCCAGCTTCCTGAAGTAGCCGCGGTCGGCGTACGGCACGCCGAGCAGTTCGCAGATCACCAGCACGGGAAGCGGGAGGGAGATGCGCTCCCGCAGGTCGGCCGGGGGGCCGTGCTCGGCCATGTCGTCGAGGAGCGTGTCGACGAACTCCCTGATACGCGGCGTGAGGGCGCTCATCCTGCGGGCGGAGAAGGCGGGGGCGAACAGGCGGCGCATCCGCTCGTGCTTGACCTTCTCGACCTCGATGGTGTCGCTGCGCGGGCCGCCCAGCAGCACCGAGTTGGAGATCCTGGACACCCGCTCCGGGGTGGGGGTCGAGCGGCCCAGGCGTCGCTCGGCGAAGGCCTCCCTGGCCTCCTCGTAGCCGGTCACCAGCCAGGCGACGTCGCCCGCCTGGGTGCGCACCCTGGCCACCGGTTCGTCGTTGAGCAACGCGTGGTAGGTCTGCGGCAGGTCAAGAGGGTTACTCCGCGCGAAGGGGAGCGCGGGCAGGTCCGCGGAGTCCGCGAGGTCGTTGACGTCATCAACCATGGCCGGGAAACACCTCTCGAAGTGGACGACGAGCCGTTTTCCCAAGCTCTCACTGAATGGTTTTCCCGACAAGGATGTTTTTGTGGAAAACATTAACGTCCCGAGGCGACACGGCGGTGTCGTTAAAGTTCCATACAGCACTTTTTGGGCCGGACAAAAGGCCAGAAAAGCTCGCTCAAGCCATCAATTCGGGCCGTTTCCGGCCTCTGCTTTCTCTGTCCCGCACCGCGCCGAAGGGTACACAGAAGTCTCTCCCACCGGCCAGGACGGGGCGGGAAGGAAGCGGGGGAGCACGGTTCCAAAAAGCGCTTCCGGCACCCGGTCATGTGACACGACGACCGCGAACCAGGCAAAGACCTTTCCCGGCACGACTTCCCCGAAGAACCCGTATTAAGGAAATGTTTCGGCTTCGGGCCCGTGCCGTCCGGGTCCCCGTCGTGCGGTGTTCGTCACCGGACGGCGGCCGTGCGCCGGCGGGCCCACCCCGGCCTTGACGACCACAGCGGCCTCGACGGCCCGGTGGTCTCGGTGGTCTCGGTGGCCTCGGTGAACCCGCCGGGCTCCGTCATCGCCCTCGTTACCCCACGAGCTCGGCGATCACCTTGGCGAACAGCTCGTTGTGCCGGTCGACGTCGGACTCCTCCGACAGCGGCGAGAACAGCGCCGCGCCACTCATCCCGTCGAGCGCGATCCCCCGGTTGGCCAGGTACAGCCACAGCGCCTCACGCAGCGAGGCACTCCGGGGGTAGGGCTGCCCGGCGTTGCGCGGCGGCTGCGGGGTGAAGGCGTACATGACGCGGCCCCCGAGGCGGCCGACGTGCCAGGGCAGGCGATGCGCCGCGACGACCTCCTCGATCCCGCGGCCGTAACGGTCGGCGAGACGGTTCATGTGCGCGTACGTACGCTCCGTCATGACCTCTTCGAGCACCGCCCGCATGGCCCTGACCGCGAGCGGGCCGCTCGCCAGCGTGCTGCCGAGACCGCCGTCGCCGTCTTGGGTGTAGCGCGCCGCCGCCGCGGCGACCTCCTCGGACATGCCGTACACGCCCGCGGGGACGCCCCCGGCGATCCACTTGCCCATGGTGACGAGGTCCGGTTCCAGGCCGAACTCACGGACGCAGCCGCCCGGACCGGCCGGGATCGTCTGGGTCTCGTCGATGAGCAGCAGGGTCCCCGTACGGCGGGTGATCTCACGCAGGCCCGCGTGGAATCCGGGGTCGGGGTGGATCACCGCGCCGCCGTTGGTCATCACCGGTTCGGCGATCACCGCGGCGACGTCCCGTGGCGCGAGCTCCCGTTCCAGCGCGTCGAGGTCGTTGAACTCGACCACCTTCGTGGTCCGCCGCACGTCCACGCCGCCCGTGTCGACGCCGGGCAGCGGCGTGACGCCCTCCTCGGTCAGCACGGCGTAGGTCTGCTCGACCGCGCCGTGGTAGGCCCGGTTGAACATCAGGATCCGCTCCCGCCCCGTGGCCACCCTGGCCAGCAGCAGCGCGAACCGGTTCGCGTCGGTGGCCGAGACGGCGAACTGCCAGCACGGCAGGCCGAAACGGTTCCGCAGTTCCTCGGCCACCCACACGTGGTCCTCGTTCGGCCACAGGGTCACGCTGCCCCGGCCGAGCTGGTCACGCAGCGCCGCGACGATCGCGGGGTGGTCGTGCCCCCACAGCGCCGCCGTGCCCGCCAGGCCGAAGTCGGCGTAGTCGTGTCCGTCGACGTCGTGCAGGCGGGCGCCGGTGGCCCGCTCGACCGTCAGCGGCACCGGCGGCGGGAACTGCCTGATCCAGTGCTGCGGTGTGCCATGCAACTGCGAGGCGCGGGCGCGCTCGTACAGCGCCGCCGACCTCGGCCTGCCCTCGATCCAGGCGGCGCGCTCCCGCGTCAGCAGCGCGGCGAGGCTTCGTTCGTCGATCCCCTGCGGCACGACGGCCGTCCGGTCATCCGTCATCGTTCCTCCTGTGCGGGCGGGGCCCCCGGCAGGGGCCGAGCCTGTGGGACGGCCGAACGGGCCATGTCGGCGCGGACCCCGGATCGACGCTACCTTCCACCATGAGTCCGGAAATAGGACCGGATTACCACGTTTGCCGGGACCGCAGACCTCCCCGGCCCGGTCGTCCTCAGGCTGTGACGGCTCCCCGCGCGGCGGTGACCAGGGACCGGGTGTAGGGGTCCGCCGGGTCGTCCAGGACGTCGCCGGTACGGCCGTGCTCGACGATCCGCCCCCGGTGCATGACCGAGACCTCGTCGGCGACCGCGCGGACCACCCCCAGGTCGTGGGTGACGAACAGCACGGTCAGACCGTCACGGCGCAGCGTCGTGAGCAGCTCCAGGACCGCGGCCTGGACCGAGACGTCGAGCGCGGAGGTGATCTCGTCGCAGATCAGCACGCTGGGGTCGCAGACGAGGGAACGCGCGACGGCCACGCGCTGGCGCTCGCCCCCGGACAGCTCCCCGGGACGGCTCCTGGCGATCTCCGGGCGGAGCGCAACCCGGTCGAGGACGTCCAGTGCCCGCCGCCGCGCCTCGTCCTGCGAGACGCCGAAGAGGTGCCTGATCGGGGTCCGCAGGATCTCGGCGACCGTGTGCCGGGGGTTGAGCGCGCGGTAGGGGTTCTGGAACACGTACTGGATCCGGCGCCGCAGCTCGGCGGGCCTGTCCGTCCCGGCGACCGCCAGCGGCGCCCCCGCGTAGGACAGGGTGCCCGTGACATGGCCGCCGAATCCGGACAGCACCCGGGCGAGGGTCGTCTTGCCCGACCCCGACTCCCCGACCAGCGCGTGGAAGGCCCCCTCCCGCAGGTCGAGGGAGACCTCGTGCAGCACCCGGTGGGCGCGACCGTAGGAGAAGGAGACGTCGCGGGCCCGCAGCAACGGCTCCGCGTCCGCGCCGGGCCGTACCTCGGGGAGGTCCGCGACGACGTCGGCGACGGCGGTCTCCGGGACGGCGACCGGGTGGTGGCAGGCCACCAGGTGCTCCGGCCCCTGTCCCGTCTGCGAAGGCGTCTCCTCCCGGCAGAGCGCGTCGGCCCCGGCGCAGCGCGGCGCGAACGCGCAGCCGGACGGCCTGGCCGTCAGCGACGGGGCGTGCCCGGGGATGGACCGCGGCGCCCGGCGGACGGCGACGTCCGGGGAGGCGGCCAGCAGGCCACGCGTGTACGGGTGCCGCGCTCCGGCGGACGCCCCCGGCGTCCCGGCCGTCCCGGTCGGGAAGAACGTGCCGAGGGGGGCGGTCTCCACGACACGGCCCGCGTACATGACCGCGATCCGGTCGGCCAGGCCCCGCACGACCCCCAGGTCGTGGGAGACGTAGACCGCGGCGGCCCCCCGGTCCCGGCACATCTCACGCACCGAGGCCAGGACACGCGCCTGGGTGGTGACGTCGAGGGCGGTCGTCGGCTCGTCGAGCACGACGAGCCGGGGGCCGGGCAGGAAGGCGAGCGCGATGAGCACCCGCTGCTGCTGGCCTCCGGAGAGCTGGTGCGGGTAGCGCCGCAGGAAGGCCTCCTCCGAGGGCAGCCCCGCCGCGTCGAGCGCGGCCCCGACCTCGGCGGCCGCCGCCCGGCCGCGCAGGCCGGGCCGGTGCACGGCCACCATCTCGGCCAGCTGCGTGCCGATCCGCAGCGCCGGGTTGAGGGCGGTCGCCGGGTCCTGGGCGACGTAGCCGACCAGCCCGCCGCGTGCCCGCCGCAGCCCACGCGGCGACAGCCCGAGGACGTCGACGCCGCCGACCGTGACCGAGCCCCCGGTGATCCGGGCCCCCCGCCTGGCGTGTCCGAGCAGGGCGGTGGCCAGCGTGGTCTTGCCTGAGCCCGACTCCCCGACCAGGCCGACGATCTCGCCGGGGCCGAGGGTCAGGCCGACACCGGACAGGACCTCGGGGCCGGTGTCCAGGGCGACCCGCAGTCCCTCGACGCGCAGCAGCGGATGGGTGCTCACCGTTCCTCCTCGACCGGCGCGACGGTACGGCCGAGCCCCTCGGCCAGGGTGTTGACGCCCAGCGCGAACAGGGCGATCAGGACGACGGGGGCGAGCACCGCCCAGGGCTGCAGGCGCAGGCCGCCGTGGTTCTCGTTGACCATCAGCCCCCAGTCGGCCGCCGGGGCCGCCACGCCGTACCCGAGGAAGCTCATCGCGGCGATCAGCCCGGCCGACCAGGTGAGCATCGCGCCCAGGTGGACCAGCAGCGGCGTGGTGACGTTGGGCAGGATCTCGCGGAACAGGATCCGGCGCCGGGGGTAGCCCAGGAGCCTGGCCGCCTCCACGTACTCCTGCCCCATCACGCCGAGCGTCAGGCTCCTGGCGAGCCGTACCGTGCCGGGCAGCAGCGTGACGGCGACGGTCGCCACGACCAACGGGCGGGAGCGGCCGAGCATCGAGACGGCCAGCAGCACGAGCACCAGGTGCGGGAAGGCCAGCAGCACGTCGGCGCACCACAGCACGGCCCGGTCGGCCAGACGCCCGGTCCAGGCGGCCGACATGCCGATCGCCGCACCCGCGAGCAGCGCGAGGACGGCGGCGCAGACGGTCGTCAGCACGAGGGAGCGCCCGCCGAGCAGCACCCGTGACAGCACGTCGGCGCCCAGGTAGTCGTAGCCGAGCGGCGCCCCGGGGGCGGGCGCGCCGTAGGCCGGTCCGACCAGTTCGTCGGCCGCGTACGGCGCCGCCACCGGTCCGAGCACCGCGACCAGCACGACGAGGACGGTCAGCAGCGCCCCGAACCTGACCTGCCGGTCGCGCAGCGGGCGGACGGCCCCCGCCAGGACGTTCACGACCGCGCCCGCTCCCGCCCGCCGGTCGCGCGGGAGACGGATCGCGCTCACCGCTCCCCCGTCCTGAGCCTGGGGGTCAGCAGCACGGTGACCAGGTCGGCCAGGAGGTTGACGACGACCACCCCGCCCGCGACGAGCAGGGCCGCCGCCTGGATCACCGGGACGTCGCGGGCGCCGACCGCCGCGTTCAGCGCGCCGCCGAGGCCCGGGTAGCTGAAGGCGACCTCGACGACCAGCGAGCCGCCGAGCAGCACCCCGGTGGTCAGCGCCGTCGCCTGTACGGCGGGCACCAGCCCGTTGGGCAGGGCGTGGCGCCAGATCACCCGGCGTTCCGGGACGCCCCGCAGCCGGGCGGCGGTCGCGTAGTCGGACTCCAAAGCCTCGGCCACCGAGGAGCGGACCTGGCGCAGCAGGTAGGGCGTCTCCGCGGCGACCAGGGTCAGGGCGGGCAGGACGAGGTAGTGGGGCTGGGCGAACGGCGACACCCCGGGTTCGAGCAGCGATGCGGCCGGCAGGACCGGCCAGACGGTCGTGGCCAGCAGGACGATCAGGGCGACGGCGACGACGAAGCCCGGTACGGCCTGCAGGGAGACCGCCGCCGAGGTGACGACGCGGTCGGCGAGGCCGCCCCTGCGCAGCGCGGCGAACAGGCCGAGGACCAGCGCGAGGGCGACGGCGACGGTCAGCGCCGAGGCCAGCAGGGCCAGGGAGTTGACGAGCCTGCCGCCGAGCAGGGACGCCACGTCGGTGCCGGAGTCGAGGGATCGGCCCAGGTCACCGGTGATGACGCCGCCGAGCCAGGTGAGGTACCGCTGCCACAGCGGCCGGTCGAGTCCGAGGTCGAGCCGTAGCCGGGCCAGGCTCTCCGGGGTCGCGTCCCCGCCGAGGATCGCCATGGCCGGGTCGGAGGGCAGCGCCTGGGTCGCGGCGAACACCACGACGCTGGTGGCCCAGACCGCCGCCGCGCCGTACGCGACCCGGCGCAGCAGCCACCTCCCCCGGCCGCCCGCCCGGGGTCGCCCCGGTTCCTGTCCGGTCATATCAGGTCGTCTCCTTGACCCAGAGCTTCTCGAAACGCCAGGTCGCGAACTGGGTGTGCTCCGGGGTGACGCCGCCGACGCCGGTCGAGACCGCGTCCAGGGCGTTGTTGAAGCCCCAGATGACCATTCCGCCCTTCGCGTGCTGGATGCGCTGCATCTCGTGGACCAGTTCGGCGCGCCTGGCGGTGTCCGGCTGGGTGACGGCCTGTTCGAACAGCTCGGTGAAGCGCGGGTCGGAGAAGTGGGTCTTGTTCGCGGCCGAGACGGGCGCGTCCAGGTGCAGGGCGCTGGACAGGAACGACTCGGTCAGCAGGCCGCCGGTGCTCATCGTCCAGTCGAGGCGCCGCGGGCCGTTGAAGGTCGCGGCGTCGACCTTCTTCACCGTGACGGTGATCCCGGCCTTCTTCGCCTGGGCGGCGAAGACCAGCGCGGCGGCGTCCCCGCCCTCGCCGGAGACCAGCTCGATCTGCAGGTTCTCCCGGCCCGCCTCCTTCAGCAGCGCCCTGGCCCGTTCGACGTCGTGGGGACGTTGCGGGATGCTCCGGTCGAAGGTGGGGTCCTGCGGCGAGTAGAGGTCGTTGGCGAGGCGCCCGTGGCCGGACAGGGCGCGATCGACCAGCTCCTGCCGGTCGGTCAGCAGCCGGAACGCCTCACGCACCCGCTCGTCGCGGAAGGGCTCCTTGCTGAGGTTGAGGTCGAAGGACTGCCAGTTGCTGGTCTCGGAGACGACCACCCTGACCCTCGGGTCGCCCTGCAGCAGCCTGACCTGGTCGGCGCCGATGCCGTTGGCGAGGGAGATCTGGCCGGCCTGCAGCGCGGCGATCCGGGACGCCTCGTCCTGGAAGTCGATGATCTCCAGTTCGTCGGCGTACGGCCGGCCGTCCTTGAAGTAGTTCTCGAACCGGGTGAACAGCGACCGCCGCCCCGGGGTGAACTCCTTGAGCTTGTACGGCCCCGCCCCGACCGGCCTGGCCGGGTCGTAGTCGACGGGGACGACGGCGCCGAAGTTGGTGAAGGTGTCGGGGAAGGGCACGAAGCCCTTGCCGTCCTTGAAGTGGAAGCGCACGGTCCGTTCGTCGACCTTGTCGATCCGCTCCCGGTCGAGGGTGAACAGCAGCGCCGCCCAGGGGGAGCCGAGCGCGGGGTCGGTGAGCCGCCGGGCCGAGAAGATCACGTCGTCGGCGGTGATGGTCTTGCCGTTGTGGAACTCGAGCCCCTGCCTGAGCCGTACGGTCCAGGTCGTCGCGTCGGCGTTCGCCTCGGTCTCCTCGGCCAGGGCCGGGGACCAGTTCATCTCGGCGTCCCACTCCCACAGCTTGCTGTAGACCGCGAAGCCCCTGATGATCGAGCCGATGGTGAGCGGCTTGTGCGCGTCGAGCGTGCCCGCCCTGTCGCCGTCGACCACGCCGAGCCTGAGCCTGCCGCCCCGCCTGGGGGCGCCGTCGGCGACGGCGGTCGACTGGGTGGCCTGCTGGATCGTTCCAGGGCGCGCGGCCTCCTGCCCCGGGGCGCAGCCGACGAGCGCCGCCCCGCCGAGAAGTACGGCTCCGCCGAGGAAGCCACGCCGGGTGATCTGGCCGTTCATCGAAGTGTCTCCTGAGGGGTTACGCGTCCGCGCGCAGCGAGGGGATCTCGAAGCCGTGGTCGAGGTCGAGCAGGGGGAAGAGCAGGTCGGCGACCCGGTGCGCCTCGGCGATCAGCGGGAAGCCGGACAGGATGAAGGACTGGACGCCGTGCTCCTGGTACTCGCGGATGCGGGCGGCGACGTTCTCCGCGCTGCCGACCAGGTAGGTGCCCGAGCTCGGTGAGACCACGTCGAAGCCGAACAGGCTGGGCCCGGTCCAGACGTTGGGGTGGATCTCCAGGTCGCGCACGTCGGGCAGGCGCCCGGAGCGAAGCGCCTCAAGACGCCGGTTGACCCGCTGGTCCTGGCTCCGGTAGGTCTCGATCGGTTCGGGCAGGTTCCACTTGGCGAGTTCGAGGGCGGTCTCGACCGAGGTCGCGCGCAGCAGCGAGGCGGCGTGCTCCCAGGCCTCCTCCTCGGTCTCGCGCACGATGATCTGCAGGCGGGTGCCGTACCTCAGGGTGCGGCCGTGCTTGGCGGCCTCGGCACCGACGCGGCGGAACTTCTCGCCAAGGCGCTGCGGGGTGTCGGCGAAGCTGAGGTAGACGTCGAGCAGGCCCGCCGAGTGGGCGACGCCAGCGGGTGAGGTGCCCGCGCCCCACAGCGGTGTCGGGCGTACGGCCGTGCCCCACGGAGACAGCGGTCCCCCGGGCCCCGCCCGGCCCGCCAGCCGGACGTGCCTGCCCTCGTACGGCTCCGGCTCTCCGAGGTAGACGCGCTGGAAGGCGTCCCAGTACTCGGCGCTGAAGTCGTAGCGCTCGTCGTGGCCGAGGTGCAGGCCGTACTGGGCGAGGGTGGCGTCGTTGCCGTTGACCACGTTGAACAGCAGCCGCCCGCCGGAGAAGCGGTCGATGGTGTGCGCGATCTGGGCGAGTTTGGCGGGTGAGGTCAGACCGGGGTAGACGGCGGTGAGGAACCGCATCCTCCGGGTGGCCCCGGCCATGGCCGCCGCGACGGTCAGCCCGTCGTCCCGGCCGGTGCCCAGCAGCGCGCCGTAGTAGCCGAGCCGGTCGATCGTCTCCGCGACGTGGCGCAGGTGGTCGAAGTCGGTGGCCCATCGGCCGCGCTCCTCCCAGGGGTACGGCCCGTCGGGGGCGGTGAGGTACCACAGGAGCTGGGCGGGCGGGACGGTCATCGATGTTCCTTTCCGGGGATTCGGCGCAAAACATACTATACAGATAGGAAATAAATGCAATTACGGACGGCCTCCAACCCGATCCGGGCAGGCCGGAAGCACCGGAGGTGACGGACGGCGGACACATCCCCGTACGGTGGGCAATCGCCTGATTGCCTGCCGTCGCCCTCACGTTCGTGATCTGATGACCTTCCCCGCTCCCTGCACACCGTCCGCGAGCACGCCTGCCCCGGCGCGCCCGCGGACGCCCGCCCGGCCGTTCAGGCGGTGCCCGCCCCCGCGGCGGGCGCCGCCCCTCGTGAGTATGGAAGTCGCTGCCATGTCGCCGAACGTAAGTCGCCTGTACCAAGCGGTCCTCCGGGACAGGACCGCACCGATATCCCCCCGGCTGCGACGCACCTTCGGGGAGTGGCTCGCCGCCAGGGGATTGCCGGCCCCGGAGACGGGCAGGGAGGCGCAGGAGTTCGAGCGGGACGGAGTCCGGGTCCGCGTCGAGCGCTCGGGCGAGTGCGGGCGCTACCTTGTCGAGGAGAACCGGGCGGAGGGCCTGCTGCGCACCCGGGTCGCCTACGCCGAACGGACGGGCGGACCGGCGGGCTGGGTGGTCGTCACGGTCGAGGGGGACGGTGAGAGCGGTGCGGGACACGCCCCGGGGTTCGTCCAGGCCTACCTGCGCACCGCCAGGATCACCGACGGCGGCACGCACCTGCCGGACGCCGCAGAGGAGGTCGACGAGGACGCCGTCCACCGGCTGGTCTCGGTGCTCTCCGAACGCAGGCGCCGCGTCCCGGTGGCCGTCGTCTCGGTCGATCCGCAGGACCCGCGGGCGGCGAGGACCCGGGCCGAATACCTGGCGGGCGCGGTCGCCGGGGCCGGGATGGTCGCACGCTTCGCCGACCTGCACGCCCAGCAGCGCTTCAACGAGGCCATGGGCTCCGACCTCGGGGTGTTCGGCGGGGGGATCCGCACCTACGTGGCCCCGTTCGACCCGGGCGGGGAGAGCTACCCCTACCGGCACCGCCCGATGGGCGGGGCGATGGTCCGCAAGCAGGGCAGGCAGGCCCTCGACCTGGCCGCGGACGGCATCATCGGGGAGACGGCGCGGCGCGCGCTCCCCGACGACGTGCAACGGGCCTACCGGGTCGTCTCCAGAATCCTGGTCGGCAAGGCGACCGCCGGTGACCTGGCCGAGGCCATGACCCCGCGTCCCGCGCCCACCGGCTCCCCGGGAGACGGGCTGCGCCGCTGGATGATGGCGATGGGCCCCCGCAGCGCCCCCGCCGAACCCGTCCCCGCGCGCGGCGCGGAACCCCCCGCCGAACCCGAGCCCGCGGCGACGGCCGTCCCGGCCGCCGAGCCGGAGCCCGCGCAGGAGCGGCGTTCCCTGGACGTGGACGAGCTGGCCCGCCTGGTCGCCGCCGTGGTGGTCAGGGAGCTGCGGGGCGAGCTGGACGCCGCCCTCGGCCTGGCGGCCTCCTCATCCGGGGCCTCCGGCGGCGGTTCCGGCGGTGGTTCCGGCAACGGGGAGATCCTGCGTCAGATGCGCACCCTCGGCGCGCACGTCGAGGGCCTGCGCGATCTGGTCGTCGTACGGCAGAGCGGCGACCAGCTGCTGGCCGAGGCCGAGGACGAGAGCGACAGGCTGGCCGGTGAGATGGACCGCCTGCACACCGAGCACGAGATCCTCCAGCAGGAGTACGCCGAGGCCGTCGCGTCCGCCCGCAAGCTCCAGGAACGGGTCCGCTGGCTTGAGGGCAGGCTGGCCAGGGCGGGCAGTCCCGCCTTCGGGCTCTCCCCCGACGACGCCGTCTTCGAACCGACCAGCCTCATGGACGCCCTGAACATGGCGCGGGAGAAGCTGGTCCACGTGGAGATCGGCGACACCGACACCGAGGCCGCGAAACTCGACCTCACCTACCCCACACTCGCCAGGGTCTGGGCCTCCAAGACCTGGGACGCGCTGCGCGCGCTCGACGCCTTCGCCCAGGCCAGATCGTCGGGCGAGTTCTCCGGAGGGTTCTTCGACTGGTGCAGGAGCTCGGCCGTCCTGACCATCCCGGCCGGGATGGTCGCGATGAGCGAGTCGAAGACCGTCAACACCAACGGCAGATACAGCACAAGGCGGACCTTCTCCGTGCCCGCCGAGGTGCACCCGTCGGGGAAGGTGATGATGGAGGCGCACATCAAGATCCGCAAGGGCGGCTGCCCGGCGCCCAGAATCCACTTCCACGACGACTCCGGCGGCCTCACCGGCAAGGTCTGGGTCGGACACGTGGGCGACCACCTGCCCAACCCGCACACCAACTGACCTCTCTCACGGCCGGGGCCGTGGGAGGTCGTCACGCCGTCGCCGCCCGCGCCCGGACTCCTCGAAGACCGGTCACCGGGTGAAGAGCGGTCTGGTGCGGGAGGCCGCGACGGCGGCGAAGCCGTACTCCAGCATCTCCTTCTCGTAGCGCGCCTTGGCCTCGGGCGGGGGAAGCGTGGCGAGCAGTTCGGTGAGGAGGGCGGCGTCGCGCAGCGCCGTGTTGGCGCCCTCGCCCTGCCCGGGTGACATGGCGTGGACCGCGTCGCCCAGCAGCGTCACCCCCGGTTCGTGCCATGGCCGTACGGGCCGGGCCGAGTGGAGGTTGACGGGGAAGGTCGCCTCGGCCTCCGCCTCGGCGACGACCTGGACGGCTCCGGGGTGCCAGCCGGCCCGCCGCAGGGTGTCCAGGGCCAGGCCGCGCAGCCGTTCGCCGTCCCATCGCCTGAACTCGTCGGCGGCGATCGTGCTCGCCCCCGGCCAGCCGCGCAGGGACCAGGCGAGGTAGTCGGGCACCGGGGTGAGGCCGGGGTGACCGCCGCGGGCGCGGCAGGCGACGGCGCCGAACGAGGTGCCCGCCGGGTCGGAGGTGATGTTGAAGCCGTCGGTGAAGACGCCGGGCAGCCAGTCGAGGGTGCGTTCGGTGAGCGGCGTCCTGCCGTAGATCATGCGGCCCAAATCCTCGATCTCCGCGTCGGGGACGAGCTGTCCGCGTACGGCGGAGGCGACACCGTCGGCGCCGACGAGCAGGTCCCCGTCCGCCTGGCTCCCGTCGGCGAAGACGGCCCGGATCCCGCCGTCCTCGGTGGTGCGGTAACCGGTGAAGGTCTTGCCGAAGCGCACGTCGAGATCGTTGAGCAGGATCTCCCTGAGCGTGAGGCGGTTGACGCCGAACACCTGGTCCCGGGGGTACGGCGGGACCGGGTTGGCGAACCTGGGGTTGAGGCGGTGGTCGGCGACCACCAGCCGGGTGGCGGGTTCGAGTGACGTCTCGACGCAGCGGTCGAAGAGATGAGGGGGCAGGCAGGCGCGCAGTGCCCGGCTGCCGGTCTCCTTGACGGTCAGCCGCCAGCCCTGGCCGCGGAAGTCGGCCGAGGCGTCGCGGTCGAAGACGCTGACCTCGATGCCCGCCCGCCGTAAGCCGTGCGCCAGGCAGAGCCCGCCGACGCCGGCACCGATGATCAGTACATGGGTTCTCACGGTGGCGACCCTACGATTTAACTGCCGCGACAGCAACTGCTTGAGCAGCTATTCTTGCCGCCATGGATCCTTCCCTGATCGCCGTGCTCGCCGCCGGAGGACTCGTCCAGCAGGTCGGCCGGGAGCTGCGCAACACCGTGGAGGCGCGGCTGGCGCCCTTCGACATCACCTCGCAGCAGGCGGCGCTCCTGCTCAACGTGCTGCGGGGGCAGACCGGTCCGGCCCAGCTGGCCGTCGTGCTCGGCACCGACACCGCGGGGACGACCAGGCTCCTGGACAGGATGGAGGCCAAGGGCCTGATCAGCCGGAGCAGGCATCCCAGCGACCGGCGCGCCGTGGTGATCGAGGCGACCGAGGCGGGCCGGGCGCTCGCGCCCCGGATCGCGCCCGTCTTCGGCCAGGTCAACCGGCGGATGCTCGACGGGGTGTCGGACGAGGAACTCCGGGCGCTCACCGGACTGCTGGAACGCATGCTCGGCAACCTGCGATCGCCGTAGGCCCGCAGGGACGTCCGGCCGTCACCCCGCACCCCGGAGTCCGCCCGGTACGGTCGGCACCGGAGGCCACCGCTTCACCGGCCTGCCGGGACGGCACCCGTGCGTCCTCGGTGGAACACCCGCGGATCCGGGCTTCCCGGGTCGGCGCAGGTCTCACGGTCTGTGGCAGGGTGGATGACCGTGACCCGCCCCGGTCGAACCCCACGTCCAGACCGCCCTATCGTCCGCCGCCTGATCCTTGTCTCGGGACAGGAGGGCGCGGGCAAGACCACGATCATCCGTGCGCTGTTGCCCCACACGCCGAGCGGCGCGAGGGTCGACGCCGAAGACCTGGGCCAGGTCAATCCGTGCCTCTTCGACGACGCGTTCTGGCGGCTGCTCCGGGCCAACGTCGCCGCCCTCGTCCGCAACTACTGGGCCGCCGGCTTCGAGAACGTCATCACGGGAAGTTTCCTCACCACGCGCGACGACTTCCTGCGCTTCCGCGAACTCGTCCCCGAGGTGGACGAGGTGTTCATGGTCCAGTTGCTCGTGCAGCCGGACGAACGCCTGCGCCGACGCCTCACCCGCGCCAAACGGACCACCCAGGAGTGGCGCGACAGGGTGGACCGAGCCGACACCGCCGACACGACGATCGCCGCCGACCAGGACGGCTACCGCTATCTCGCCGTCGACAGCACGGCGATGACACCCGGCCAGACGGTGACGGCGATCGTGCGCGGGTTCCCGGAGATCTACGGCTCCCGGCCACCTGGTTAGGGGCACGGCCCTCGCGGCGGGATGCCCGGCAGGTGTTGTTCCCACTCGGTCCGGGTGATCGGCGGGGGTGACAGCGCGCACAGCCGCCGGGCGGCCGGCGCGGGGTCGACGGTCCACAGCCGGGCCGTGGCGTCCTGCCCGCCCGTGGCCAGCAGGCCGGTGCGCCGGTCGAAGGCCAGGGCGTAGACCGCGCCGAGATGGCCGGTCAGGGTGGCGACCGGCACCGGGCCGCCGGGGGTGGTCAGGTCCCACAGCAGGACGGCGCGATCGGCCCCTGCGGTGGCCAGGGTTCGCCCGTCCGGGCTGAAGTCCACCGCGTTCACCGCGTCGCCATGGCCGCCGAGGACCGTCGCCGGACCCCCGGCCTGCGTGCCCGTGTTCCACAGGCGCACGGCGCGGTCGGCTCCGGCGGTGGCCAGGGTACGCCCGTCGGGACTGAAGGCCACCGCGTTGACGGTGTTGGTGTGGCCGGTCAGCGTGACCGGGGGGCGTGTGCCGGTGAGGTCCCACAGCCGCACGGTGTGGTCGGCGCCCCCGGTCGCCAGGAGGCGGCCCGCCGGATCGAAGGCCAGCGCGTAGACGCCGGAGGTGTGACCGGTCAGCGTGACCGGCGCGCGGCCGAGGTCGGCGGTGTCCCAGAGAACGACCGCGCCGTTCTCCCCCGCCGCGGCCAGCCTCCCACCGCCGGGATCGAAGGCGACGGTGAAGACGTTGCCCAGCCCTGGGGTCAGGACGGCCCGGGGGGCTACCGGGGTCGCGCGGGGAACGGCCGAGGCGGCACGGAAGGTGGCCGGAACGGCGACGTCCCACAGCCGGACCGTGCCGTCCAGGCCGCCGGTGGCCAGGGTACGCCCGTCCGGGCTGAAGGAGAGCGCCCCGACGTTGTCGGTGTGGCCGGTCAGGGTGACCAGCGGCCGGACCCCGTACGGATCCGAGACGTCCCACAGCCGGACCGACCGGTAGGTCCCGGTGGCCAGGGTGCGGCCGTCCGGGCTGAAGGCCACCGCGCTGACCTCGCCCTCGTGGCCGCCGAGGACCGGCCTGCGCAGGTCCCACACCCGGATCGTCTCGTCGAAGCCGCCGCTGACCAGGACCGCCCCGTCCGCGGCGAGGTCGACCGAGTAGACGGTGCCCGAGTGGCCCTCCAGCACGACGGGGGCACCGGCGCGGCGCGGATCGCCCACCTCCCACATCCGGATCGTGCGGTCGTAGCCGCTGGTGACCAGGGTGCGGCCGTCCGCGCTGAACACAGCGCCGACGATCCCGCCGGTGTGCCCCTCAAGGGCGGCAAGGCGCCTGGGGTGCTCAAGGCCGGTGGCGTCCCACAGGTAGGCGGTGTTGTCGAATCCCCCGGTCATCAGCAGGCGCCCGTCCGGAGAGAAGGCGACGCACAGCACGCGGGCTCCGTTGCCGCGCAGGTCGGGCAACCGTACGGGGTGGTGCGGATCCGTGACCCGCCACAGGCGCACGACCGGCTCGGCTCCCGCGACCACGAGGAAACGGCCGTCCGGGCTGAAGGCCGTCGAGGACAGCCCATCGCGGGGACCGCGCAGCACGGCCAGCGAGGCGGGGTGCGCCGGGTCGGCGACGTCCCACAGCCGTGCCGTACGGTCATAGCTCGCGGTGGCCAGGGTGCGACCGTCGGGACTGAGGGCCAGGGCCCTGACGACGCCGGTGTGGCCGGTCAGAGTGGCGAGGGCACGGGGACGGCGCGGGTCGGCCACGTCCCACAGGCGGGCGGTGCCGTCGTCGCTCCCGGTGGTCAACAGGTGGCCGTCGGCGCTGAAGACGGCGCTGGTGACGCCCTTGGTGTGCCCGGTGAGTACGGCAAGCGGGGTGGGCCGGTGCGGATCGGTCAGGTCCCACAGGCGGACGGTGCCGTCCATGCTCGCGCTGGCCAGGGTGTGCCCGCCGGGGCTCAGCCGTACGGCGTAGACGGCGTTGGTGTGGCCGGGCACGAGGGCCGCGTAAGGGTTGGCGAAGGAACTGAGCAGGCTGCCGCGTGCCTCCCTGGTCGGCGCGAGACGGTAGGCGGCCAGGGCGAGCTGGGCGGCCAGGGCCGGATTCGCGGCGCGCAGCGCGTCGGCCTCGTTGGCGACCTTGCCCGACAGCGCCTCGTCACGCTGGCGCCCGACGGTGTCGGAGGCGCGCACCGCCGCGACGGAGGTGCCCGCGGTGACCAGGACGAGCACGCTCAGCAACGCGATGAGCCGGTAGAGCCTGCGGACGCGTCCGCGCTCGCGCCGCCCGCTCGCGGAGACGAAGTCGCGCACGCGCGGACTGACCGGGTGGTGGGAGGCACTCTCCAGCCAAGACCTGGCCGCGGAAAGACGCGTCCCCCGGTAGAGGGCGGCCGGGTCCCGGTTCTCCCGTTCCCACAGGTCGGCGGCCTCCTCCAGCTGTTGCGCGGTCAGCAGCCAGGCCCGGTCGGCGTCGATCCAGCCGCGTAGCCTGGGCCAGCACCACAGCAGCGCCTCATGGGTGATCTCGACGGTCTCCGCGCCCGCGGTGAGCAGCCTGAGGGCGACGAACGCGCCCACGATCCGCTCCAGCTGCTCGGCGTGCTCGTGTTCCCGCAGGTCACGCCAGGGCAGCGGGCGGCGGGTGCCCGGAACGTTCCCTGACGTCTCCCCCGGGACGCGTACCAGCCGCAGGAACAGCCGTCCGGCCAGCGCGCGGCCGGTCTCGTCGAGCGCCTCGTAGGCCTCCTCCGCCGACTGCGCGACGGCCCCGTGAATGCCTCCACTCGCCTGGTATCCGGCGACGGTCAGCCTCCGCCGTCCGCCGTCACGCCAGGCGGTGAGCAGCACGTGCGACAGCAGCGGGAGCGCCCCCGCGTCGTGCGCCGTGGCGCCCGTCGCTCCCGGGTCAGCGGGCGACAGGTCGCGCAGGACCAGCTCGACCAGGCCGTCCTCGACGTCGCCTTTGGCCTGCCGCGCGGGCTTGACGATCGCCTCACGCACCTCGTCGCGGTTCATCGGCCCGACCAGGACCTGGGAGTCCTGCAGGACGCGGGCCAGTGCCGGGTGCCGTAGTGCCTGGGGGTAGAAGTCCGCGCGTAGCGCGAACACCACCACGCCTCCCCCTGGCGGCCGGGCGTCCGGCCTGGCGCCGCCGGTGAGCGCGGCGACGAACCTCCGGCACTCCTCCTCGTCCCGGCACTCGGTGAAGACCTCCTCGAACTGGTCCACCACCAGGACGTGGCCGCCGGCCTCCCCCCATTCCCCGGGTAATCGCTCCATCGGCCGTTCCCCGGGAGTCAGCAACGTGACGTGCCCGTACCCGTCACGGGTCACCGGAGTGGCCCGCCCGCTCCCGTCGCGGGCCGGCGACGCGACCTGCCCGTACCCCTCGCGGACCGACGCCGTGACCGGCCCGTCCGCGTCACCGGGCCGCAGCGCGTCCACTCCATGCCCGTCGTTGGGCAGCGCCGTGACCTGCCCGTACCCGTCGCGGGTCAGTGCCGGGATCAGTCCCGCTCTCAGGAGTGACGACTTGCCCGACCCCGAGGCCCCGACCACCGCGAGTACGCCACCGCCGTCCCCGGCGAGCATGGCCACGCGTTTCCGCAGCAGCCGGACGAGCCCGTCCCTGCCGTGGAACCAGTCGGCGTCCTCGGGCTGGAAGCTCGCCAGCCCCCGGTAGGGCACCGGAGCACTTGAGGGTCGTCGCCCCGGGCTCCGGCGTATCCGCAGCAGCGCCTGAACCCATTCATCGAGCGTGTCCGGGTCACGGACGCCGCAGGCGCCGAGAACGTCGACGAGTGTTTTCCTTGAGGGCAGGTGCGCCCCGGAGAAATACCCGCCGACGGTACTGTCCGGAATCCCGGTCGCGCGGGCCACCTCCCTGACCGTGTACCCCGCCCTCTCCCGCAGGAGAGACAGTTCCCGGGCGAAATCCCGCCGCTCCGCGATCCCCTTTACCCCGGATTCATCCTCTTTCGGGGACTTCTCCCGCAAAGCGCCCTCCTCGCCCCGAGGCCAGCCGTACCCGGAGTGTATAGAGCCATCACCCCACTGTCCCGACTTGTACGGACATCCCCAGAGATCTTTTAGGCGCCCCCTTAACTCATGTACGGCGGGGCGGCGACCGAATTCCCGTAGGGGCGGAAGACAACCATGATCGCCCCTCCCTCAGGTCGGCTCGCCAGAATAGGGCCAACGAGTCTCTACTCGGCCGACAAGGAGAAGAATTGAAGTTCTACAATGCCGCACTTCGAAAGAAGATAAACGATCTCGTCGGACCTCCGTTCACCAGTGCGGGCGGAGCACTCCGTGGATGGCGTCCGGTTTCGCCTCCCTTCCAGGTTCGTCGGGGTTAAGCGGCCGACAGTTGCACCACCTCCTGACCGGCAGGGTTCTCTAGACGGAATGACCCAGCGAGGGTAAACAGATTGAATGTACGCCGCCAGTGGATGGATTGAGTCCACACGGAAGCTAAATAGGTTGAATGTACGCCATCAATAGATAACTTGGTTCCCGACTCCGGTTCCCGCACGGGAGGTTGGTGAACGCCCATGGGTCGAAGGCCGGCCCCGGCCACGCAGCACGGCGTACGGGTCAGACAGCGCGGCGGGCCACTCGAACTTCCCTGGGACTTCTGGCGGTTCTGGGCCGCATCCTCGGTCTCCGGACTCGGCGACGGGCTGATGCTCAGCGCCTTCCCTCTCCTCGCGGTCCACTACACCCGTGACCCGCTCACGGTCTCCGGGATCTCGGCGGCGGCGCAGGCGCCATGGCTGGTGTTCGGACTGTTGGCCGGAGGGCTTGTGGACCGCTGGGACCGGCGGGTGACGATGCTGCGCGCCGACATCGTACGGACCGTCCTCGTCGGTGGCCTGGCCGCGCTGGTGGCCTTCGACGTGGGCGACATCTGGGTGATGCTGGCGGTTCTGTTCCTGCTCGGAACGGCGCAGACCTTCTTCGACAGCGCCGCGCAGGCCGTCATCCCTCGGGTCGCGGGCCGGGAGTCGCTCGTCCGCGCCAACGGTCTTCTGCAGGGCAGTGCGACGGTGCTCGTTCAGTTCGCCGGCCCGGCGGCGGGCGCCGCGCTCTTCGCCACCGCACCGGCGCTACCCCTCACGGTCGACGCGGTCAGCTTCGCGCTCGGCGTCGCGCTGCTGGCCGGCATCTCCGGAACATTCCGTTCTGCGGACACCGCACCCTCCACAGCGGACCGGACATCGGTGCGGTCCTTGCTCGGAAGCGTGGCCGAAGGTCTGCGCTGGTTGCGCGGTGACCGGGTGGTCCGGGTCCTGGCCGCCGCCACGGTTCTGCTGGGGGTGGGCAGCGCAGCGGCCTGGGGCGTGATGGTTCTCCTCGCCGAGGAGCGCCTGAGCCTGGACGGCACGGGATACGGACTGCTCCTGACGAGCAGCGCGGTCGGCAGTGTGATCGGCAGCCTACTGGCCGCGCCACTGGCTCGAAGGCTTCCGACCCGGTTGCTGCTGACCGGGTCCGCCGCAGGCTCCGGCATCGCCTTCGCCGGACTGGCGGCCACCGGTTCGGCGATCATCGGCGCCGTGCTGCTGGCGCTCAACGGGCTCATGGTGGTCGTCTGGAACGTGGTGACGGTGTCGGAACGGCAGGCCCGCATTCCCGACGCGCTCGTCGGCCGGGTGACGGCGGCGTACCGAGTCCTCGCCTGGGGCGGCATGCCGTTCGGCGGCCTGCTCGGCGGCGTTCTCGGCTCCACTCTCGGCCTGCGCCCCGCGGTCCTCGCCGCCGCGCTCCTGCTGGCCTTCGCCGCCGTCCTGGTCACCCTCGGCCTGCCTCGCCCGGTGCGACGGAGAAAAAGTCACCGACGATGCTTCCGGAACCGCGGTCCTCTCGATGGTTAGCGGTTCCAAATCAATGAACACGGAACCTGTCAAGTTCGGAAAAATCCTAAAATAAACAGACCGATTCGCCCTGGAAGTCGCCCGAACGTCGAATAAAAGAAAATTCGATCAGACTCGACGCCCACTCCGGTCACACAGAGGTCTAATTCTGTTACAACCCGAAGAAAGGTAGGTGAACTACGATCACGACCACAAGGTGAAGAAATCGTAATCGACCCGAGTCGCCTGGAGCTAATGCAAGGAAGGCAAGTCAGATGATAGTCAGATGCCAAAGACTGATGAGTTCAACGACCGGAGAGCCTCTAGAATACAGCCCTTACCTTACCATCGGGGCAGAATATGTCGTCCTCTCCATCAGCGTCACCCCCAACGGCTACTGCAGGCTGCGTATCGTAGATGACGACGGCGGATCCCCAGGTCTGTTTGAAGCGGAAATGTTCACCACGAGTTCAGACAGCGTCCCTTCCATATGGGTGAGTCAGATCGAGGACCGGGGAGGGCTCACGATCGGCCCTTCCCGGTGGCTCAAGGAGGGTTTCTGGGAGGCTTACTTCGACGATTCCCCTGCTGAGATGGCAGCCTTTGAAGAGGACAGGGAAATCATAGAGCGGGAGTCCTGGAGGATTTTCCAGTAAAGACTGGGAAGCAGCGCCGTCCGAGGACAAGGCCAACGAGAACCCAGCGGGTCATTCACCGCCGGGCATAGACTGCTCGGTGCTCCGTCCCCGACCCGGGGACGGAGCACTGAGCGAGTCGTTTATGTGGTCGTCTCCCAACGCGGTGCCGCTGCTTATGTCTTTCACGTGGGGGCGCAGCCGAGAATGCCCGATGCAGGGGGTGGGGACGCGACAGCCGCCGAGGTCAGCATAAAATCGACGGAGTGCTCATGGAGGTCTTTCCGGCGCTCTCCAGCCGATCCGTCGAGCAATGGAGGATTTTACTCCCCCGGGGGTTTTCGCGAGTCCCCGAGACGACTTCCGCGAGACGACGAGGTGCGTGGCGGCGACCGTCATCGGCAATGGGATCATCGCCGAGGCGGACTTGTCACCGCCGCCTCTCATGAGGTCGCCGTACCGGTGTCAAACGGCGAGGTGCTCCGGGTCGGGGTGACAGACCGACACCAAGATCAGGCCAATCGAGGACCGGCGAAAGATGCGGGGCCGATCATGGTTGTCGACACATCAGACAAGAAGAACCAGTCCAAGGCGATCGCGAGGCTGAGGCAGATTTATGGACGGTAGTCACGTCGAACCCGTGGAATATGACATCTACCACGTCGTCAGGGAACCTGAGTTCACTGCGCTTTTCCTGCTCGGTGCCGACGATTTGGTGGAGACCGTAGAGGACGTTGATGCCGAGTTGCGACTCCCTGACGGCACCCGGTGGAGTGCGAGTTTCATGACTCTCGGTGCGGTCGAAACGGTGATGAACCGTTGGAGGGAAACCGGTGAGTACGGCGGTGGAGTCTTCTTCCGGTGCTCTGATCTCGTGATCGTTCCCAAGGGTGGAGTGCCGGCCATGGTCGAGGCTTTCCGCGCGATCGTGGCGGATGGCCCACAGGAAACCCTCGGCAATTTGGGGTAGCGCCGGGCCGTTCCATCAGCTCTGGAGGCTCCACCGGCGTACTGTTCGGTGGAGTTTCCAGTCGTTTGGCTACAGAGATCCCGGGGCCGGGCCCGCAAGGGCCGATCTCGTGCGGAAGTGACAGCCGACGATCTCACCGCGACGACGTGAACCGGCTTAACGTTCCAGGTCGGCGGGTTCCCTGGATTTCGGGATGGCCGTGGCCGTATTCGACACGCAGGTCAAAAGGGGAGCGTGCTCCATCACCGTTCACGGTTTCAGCTTGAGCTTCTTTCTTGACGTGCCCGGGAACACGGTGACCAGATGTTCCTCTCCCGTTTTGCCCATCCGTATGTAGGCCCGGAGCCGGTAGTGGCCCTTTCCCGCGATCGCCAGGTTCGGCATCGGGGCGCCCGCGCCCACGTCTCCCCCGTCCGCCTCCGGCACCTTGAGCCAGCCGCTGCGACTGACGACCGGTACCTCGGTGACCTGGTCCCACCCGGCTATCCGCTGTGGTGGTGCGGTACGGAAGGCCTTCACTGTGAGGCACAGATCGATGACGTCTTCGAGGTGTCCTACAAGCACCGCGCTGTCGAACGCCCCGACGAGGGTGTTGTCGTCGTAAAGCCTGTCCGTCGCCTGTTCCGCCGCCTTCTCGACCTCTTCGACCTTCGGGTCGTGGACCAGGTAGCCGTGGTCGCCGTCGGCGAACAGGAAGTATTTGGCCGTGGCCTGGACGACGCCCTTCGTCCGGGGCCACGGGTCGCGGCACTTCGCGTTCTCCTCGGCGACGTAGGCGGCACCCGCGTCCTCCGTCTCCTTGGTCGACTGCAGCAGCTCGGGATTGGTCGCGCCGATGATCTCCGGGCAGATGTAGACGAGGTCCCACGGGTCCACGCCCCAGGCGGGCCGCTCGCTCCCGGCCCGCGTCAGGATCGCCTTCTGCTCATCGCGATCCTTCGTACGGCACAGGGCCCGCCCGTACCCGAGGATTCCCTGGTCCGACAGGCTGTCCGGGAACAGGGATGGCATTCCGTCCGCTGTGATCCGTGCCCGGCACAGGAACACGTCGTCGCGTTCGGTGGGCTTCAGGTCTCCGAAGCTGGGCCGGTCATAACAGTCCATCGACCCGCCGGTGTAGGTGAGATGCGGGGTCTGCTCCGGGTGGATCAGCAGGATGATCGGCAGTACGACCATGGCCGCCACCACGATGCGGACCGCTCGCTGCCGCGTGGGCGGAAGGCCCACCGGCCGGCCCCCAACGGACAGTTCACGAGCGGTCGCCGCGATCCACACGGTGCTGACGAGCTCCAGCACGTCCGTTACAACCGGTGCCACCGGATTGGCGTAGAAGTCCCATCGGAAGAGAACGCTGATCGCGATCATCAGCGCGTAGTCACCGACCGACAACCACCCCGCGATCTGCGTACCACGGCTCCACCGGCCGTCGCGCCGCTGTCCGACGATCGTGATGACGGTCGCCGCCACTCCGCCCAGCATCATGCCGAATCCGAAAACGTTGCCCGACCCGATCTCCGGGAGGTCGAGTTCGTCGAGGAGTTCGTCGGCGATTCCAACCAGCTCGACCGCGAAGATCGCTCCGGCCACCACGCGCAGCATGCGGGATCGCCAGCGGATGACGAGCAGGTAAAGAACGTCGATCGCGGTCCACAGTACGAGCTGGAATGCCACATCGACCGCGTCGGGGAGCATCCCGATCGGAATCCACAGCACGAGGGAGTACGCCACCGCCAGGTACAGCAGCCGGCGCAACACCCTCGTCCGGCGGTCCAGTGGCCCCGGCGCGGGGGTACGCAGGATCAGCCACAGGAGCGCGGCCTTCACCAGGGCGGCCACGAGCAGCGCCACGACTGTCGCGGCGTCGAACTCGCCGTCCACGTAGAACCTCGCGTAGACCGGCGATGTCCATTCGACGGCCGCCCAGAGCCAGGCGTCGCCGAGCACCAGGCCCACGACCGCCGCCACAAGGGACAGGCTTACTAACCCAATCCTGGTGATACGCCAGAAACCATCCGAAAGCACGGAAAGTGATCTTAGTCCGGCACCGCCGTACAGGCGGACGTAACGGAGCGTACGGTTTCACCCCGCTGGCCAGGCTTCGTGGCTTTCGACGAGACGTCGATGACGGTGCGGCTCCGCCCGGGGTGCTGGTCCAGATGGAGACCGGAACCGTTTCTTCCGCCCAGCTCCTGCGGTTCTCCATGGAGCCGGGACGGAAGAGTGACCTCGGGTTTCTCAGTCGCCGAGGGACGAGCCGAACTCCCCGGCCTTCACACCGTTGAGGAAGACGTCCCACTCAGCAGGAGTGAAGAACAACTTCGGGCCCTCAGGGTCCTTCGAGTCACGCACAGCGACCAGATCGGCGTGCCCGGCGCCCTTCAACTCAGCGACCTCAACACAGTTCCCGCCGTTGTTGCCGCTGAGGCTTGACCTACGCCACCGCACCTTGCTCACGTCCATTTTTCCTCTGCCGTTCTCTTGATGAGATCCAACGACATGCTCAGAGGCAACGCCTCTATCCGAATGGCCTCGAACTGCTTGACGGCCGCCGCCACCTCGTCCCGGTCGCCGGTCGTCAACCCGTGAATGGCCGTCTCCAAATACGCTATCTCGACACCGCCCTGCAGGGTGGCGATCGCGAACCCCGCCAGAATGCCCGTGCGCACGCAGCCATGCGGAACGACCTGAACGCTGATCTGAGGACCGGCGATTTCCACCAGATGCTTCAGCTGTTCGTAGACGATTTCCGGGCTGCCCACCAGACGGTGCAGAACCAGTTCGTCGATCACGCATCGGAGGGTGGGCGGCGGAGGGTCCTCGCGGGTCAGGATGGCCTGCCGCTCAAGTCGGGCCGCAGCCGCGATGGCGTCATCCAACAGAGCACGCGCGTAGGCCTCGGTCTGCAGCAGTCCCGGCACGACCATCGGCTCGTATATCCGCAGAGTTACAGCGTTCTGCTCCTTGTCGCGCCACTTTCCGAACCAGGAGGGGAAGACCTGGCCCTTCCGCCAGTCGAGGAGGCGGTGGAGGGCTCCGCCCGTGTCGAGGACCCTGTCGCATGTCTCGGCGAAGTCCGGGCTGGCCGGGAGCTGGCCTGTCCCGACCCCGCTGATCAGGGACTCGCTGAAGTGGATCCGCTCGGCGAGCTGCCCCTGGGTGAGACTCGCGGCCTTCCGGTAGTGACGCAATTCCCTGCCCCATATCGCCTGAGGCGTGTAGAGGTTGACCACGATGCCCCCCCTTGCCGGAATTCAATGACGGCGCCTTGAATCCCAGAGCCCGACCTTGGTAATCATTCTATCACCAAGCGTAGTCACCGCTCGGCATCCTGAACATACAAAACCGAGAGCGGAAGAGAAACCCCATGGAAGAGATTCTCGAAACGAGCGTGGCACCGAGCGAACGTCTCCACTCAATGGATCTGGCCCTCTCCGTGCTGGGCGAGAGGTGGATTCCTCATGAGGCGAGATATGTGGCGTCCGCCCGCCGGTTCGTCCGAGAGATCGCCGTCGACTGGAAAGCGGCCGAAGGCATCCCGGAAATCGCCGAACTCCTCACCTCGGAGATCGTCACCAATGCCGTCGTCCACGCCGCCGCGCGTCCCGTCCAGGTCTCGGTCATGAGAGAGGGCAGGCTGATGGTGGTGGAAGCCTGCGACTTCTCAAGCGCGGTCCCCCAGATCAGGAGCGCGGCCTCCATGGAGGCCTCCGGCAGGGGACTCACCGTCGTCAAGGAGCTCTCCCACGCCTGGGGCTGGCTCCCCAACCCCCACGGCAAATCCGTCTGGTTCGAACTCGTGGCGTGGCCCTGAAGCCAGGAAGGACAGCTTCCACAATAGGCCCGTCGACATCTCAGGACACCACAGCGATATCCTCAACAGTCTCATGAAAAGCGATTCATCATTTTCCACGGTATGGCGAAACTCAGGGGCAGCCACTTTGGGGAAGAAAATCCCCGGTGCGGCCTCGGACACCAGAGCAGGCAGGCGTCACGCCGGGCAGTCGTGGGGGTCGATGCTCTTCCTGGCGCCGGTGACCGTGATCTGGGCGGGGCTTTCCCGCAGTGTGGCGGCGGTCGTGCACACGATCTGTTCGATGGCCAGTCGGGAAAGCTCACCGGCCGGGGTGGACAGGGTCACCACCAGGTGGCCCGCCCGCTTGGTGGTGACCGAGAACGGGGCGGCCCCGGGTGGGACGTCGGTGGTGAGCCCGTCCGACCGTTCCATCACGGTGGGTCCGGCCGCCAGCAGCGCGAGCGTGTCCTTCCGGAACACCGGCCGGTCGCTGGGCCGTGTCACCGCGCTGAGCCTGCCGTCCCTCACCAGGTAGAGGGTGATCTTCCAGCCGGGCGCGACGACTCCGCGCGGCGACTCGCCCGCGTCGATGGCGCCGTCGCTGGGGCGCACACCGCAACCGGCCACGGCGACGAGCGACACGAGACCCGCGGCGAGCGCGCGGCGGGCGATCCCGGCCCTCGCTCGGAACCCCTGTCCCGAGCGGGTGCCCGGCGTGACGGTCCCCGTTCGGGACCCTCGGCCCGGACGTGCGCCCGGTGTGGCAGCCCTCATTCGGGACCTCCTTCCGGGTTGTGTTCTCCACGTGGCAGGCGCAGGGTGAACACGGCGCCGCCGTCGGGAGCGTTGGTGACGGTGATGTCGCCCTGGTGCAGGCGCGCGTTCTCCCTCGCGATGGCCAGGCCCAGGCCGCTGCCCTCGGATCTGGCCCTGGCGGCGCTGGCCTTGTAGAACCGGTCGAACACGTGCGGCAGCACCGCCTCGTCCAGCCCCGGCCCGTGGTCGCGGACCTCGACGGTGATCCAGTGCGGGTCGGCGCGCAGCCGTACCGACACCGGGGGTTCGCCGTGCCGCAGGGCGTTGCCGACCAGGTTCGCGAGGATGACGTCCGCCCTGCGCGGGTCCAGCCGCGCCGTCACCCCGGGTGGGAACTCGGTGCTCACCTGTTCCGACCAGCCCCGGGTGCGCAGGGTCGCGCGTACCAGCTCGGCCACGTCGACCTCGTTCAGCGCGAGGGCCGCGACGCCGGAGTCGAACCTGCTGATCTCGATGAGGTCGTTCACCAGGGCGGTGAGGTTGAGCGTCTCCTGGCTGACCAGCCTGGCGGCTCTGCCCGCGTGTTCGGGCAGTTCGGCCGCCTCCTCGTCCAGGACCTCGGCGACCGCGGTGAGCGCGGCCAGCGGGGTGCGCAGTTCGTGGGAGACGTCGGCCACGAACCGGCGGGCGTCGGCCTCCATCTCACGGAGCTGTTCGACGTGTCGTTCCAGCTCGGCGGCGGTGTCGTTGAACGTGCGTGCCACCTCGGCCAGTTCGTCGGAGCCGCGCACCGCGATCCTGGTCCGCAGCTCGCCCTCGCCCAGCAGCCGCGCCGCCCGGCCGAGTTCGCGCACCGGGCGCAGCACACCACGGGTGGCCAGCGCCGTCAGAACGACCGCGAACGCCAAGGCCACCCCGCCCATGAGCCAGGCGAGCACGGCGAGGTTGTCGATGGCGCGCTGTTCGGAGGCCAGGCTGCGCGCGACGTAGACCTCGATGCCGGACGCCCGGGTCGACCGATCTTCCTCGACGATCAGCAACGGCGTGCCGATGATCAGATAGGGTCCGTCCTCCCACACCACGCGTTGCCACGCGATGACGCCGTCGGCCACCGCCCGCCGCAGCTCGCCGGGGATCGTCCCGGGGGCCAGACCCTGCCTGCACGGGCGGCCGAAGGGCAGGCAGGGCCGGGCGGGGCCGGCGGGCGAGCGTGTCCCGTGGTAGACGGCGACCGCGTCGCTGTTCCTTTCCGCCACGACGCTGACGATCTCGCTGAGTTCGTCCGGGCCCGGCGTCGGGTCCCGCAACGGGAAGAGCGCCTGCAGGCGGTCTCTCATCGCCTCGACCGCGGCGTTCTGGGTCCGCTCCAGGATCTCGTTGCGGGCCACGACGTACATCCCTCCGGCGACCGAGGCCGCGGTGACCACGCACAGCAGCGCGAACGCGGCCAGCAGCCGGGCGCGCAGTCCCAGGTTCAGCCGGAGTGTCACACCGGGCCGAACCGGTACCCGAACCCACGGACCGTCTGCACGTAGACGGGCGCCGCCGAGTCGTCCTCGATCTTCGCGCGCAACCGCTGCACGCACGCGTCCACGAGTCGTGAGTCGCCGAAGTACCCGTGTTCCCACACCGACTCCAGCAGCTGCTGGCGGCTGTGCACCCGGCCCGGTGTGCCGGAGAGTTCGAGCAGCAGGCGCATCTCGGTCGGGGTGAGGCCGACCTGCGTGCCTCGTTTGGAGACCACCAGGGAGGCCCGGTCGATGGTCAGGTCCCCGTACCGCTCAAGTTCGGCCTGGTCGCGGCCGACCCGCCGGAGCACCGCGCGGATGCGCGCTTCGAGCACCCTGGGCTGCACCGGCTTGACCACGTAGTCGTCGGCGCCCGCCTCAAGCCCGGCCACCACGTCGATGTCGTCGCCGCGCGCGGTCAGCATGATGATCGGTATCTCCCTGGCGGCCCGGATGCGGCGGCAGACCTCGAACCCATCCATTCCAGGCAACATCAGGTCGAGCACGACGACGTCGGGAAGGTCCGCGCGCAGCCACTCCAGCCCCTGCTCGCCGGACTCCACCCCGCGCACCCGGTGTCCGTGCCGGGTCAGGGCCAGCTCAAGGCTCTCCCGCACGGCCGGATCGTCCTCGATCAACAGCACTCGTGACACGTTGCCGGGTTTCACCGCACGCTCCGTACCTTGTCCGCCGGTCGACTCCGTCCACTGTCGACCGGCCCTGTCACCGCCCCGTCCGCGCGATGTCTTGGTTGTGTCACGGTCGTGCCGACGATCGCCGTCGAGAAACGGTGACATACGGCAGACAAAGCACACACATTTGGCGCCAATCGTAATCGCCATGAATGAACCACGCACCATCCCCTCTCGGCCCCGAGACCGGCTGTTCGCCGTGGTCACGCTGGTGCTCGCCGTACTCCTGTTGCCCGTGGCGCTCGCCTGCCGTCCTGGCCGCGCCCTCGAACTGGCCTGCCGCTGGGCGCTGCGGATGCGCTTCCCCGCCGAGGATCTGACCGGGCTCACCGACGGCGCCCTGGCGGCGTTCACCGCGGCGCGCACCGAGGCGTTCTGGCGGCACGGCCAGCTCATCGGCCTCACCTCGGGGTACCGCGACCCCGCCGTCCAGCAGCGGATGTTCGACGAGGAGGTGCGTCGCTCCGGCTCCCCGGCCCTGGCCCGGATGCTCGTGCTGCCACCGGCGGAGTCCAGCCACGTCAAGGGCCTCGCGCTGGACGTGCGCCCGCACGAGGGCGCGCGATGGCTTGAGGAACACGGCGCCCGCCACGACCTCTACCGCGTCTACGACAACGAGTGGTGGCACTTCGAGTACCGCCCGGACCGCGAAGGCGTGCCGCCCCGGCGGCTGCCCCATCCCGGCGTGTTCCCCGGATACCGGACGGACGAGCCGTTCGACGTCTGGGGTGACCGGGCTGTCGCGATCTCCGCCGCGGTGCCCTCCCCCCGCAGGCTCGCGCCGGCTTCCTGAGCCCGAGGCCCGGCGTGTCAGAGAACCCACGGCTCATCCAAGAAAGGATCATGATCATGGATTCGGACTCCGTACGCGGTGTCGACCGGCGGCGGCTGCTCAGGTGGGGCGGCCTGGCGGCCGGCGCGCCGCTGGTCGGCGCCCCCCTCAGTCGCCCCTCCCCTTCCCCGTCCACCCGTGACGCTCCCCCGGCCACCCGCGGCGTGGTCCCGCCGGACACCCGACCCGGCGGGGCCTACGACCGGTATGTGGCGAAACTGGCCGCCGAAGGCAGGTTCTCCGGCGTGGTACTGCTGTCGCACCGGGGCCGGACCGTGCTGTCCCGCAGCTACGGCATGGCCGACAGGGAGAAGGGGGTCCGCAACCACAAGGGCGTCGCCTTCAACCTCAGCTCGGCGGGCAAGCCGTTCGGCGCAGTGGCCGTCCTGCAGCTGGTACAGCAGGGCAAGGTGAAACTGTCGGACACGGTGGGCACCTACCTGACGGGTTTCCCCAAGGAGATCGCCGAGCGGGTGACCGTCCACCACCTGCTCTCCGGCACCTCCGGGCTGAGCAGCCCGGAGGAGGACCTGCAGCGTGTCTTCCAGAGCCGGGAGGAGGTGCATGAGTTCTACGAGCAGTGGGCCCGGCGCGCGAAGCAGGTGGCTCCCCCCGGCACTCCCACCGACCACGCCGGGGCCGAGGTCGCCATCCCCGCGCTGATCGTGGAGGCCGTGACCGGCAGGACGTACTGGGACCACGTCGAGGAGCACGTCTTCCGGCGCTGCGGCATGACCGGCACGGCGTTCTTCACCAGGCCGCAGTGGCTCACCGACGGGCACATCGCGCACTCGTACATGCGGCAGGCCGACGGCGGTGTGGTGGACGCCGTCCGCAATCTGGACAAGGGCAGCCCTGACCCGTACCAGCTGGGCAAGAACCCGGGCCGCCTCTTCGTCGACGCCCCCGGGGACGGCGGTTTCGCCACCGCGCCGGATCTTGTCCGGTTCGCGCACGCGCTGGGCGACGGCACCCTGCTGGACCGGCCCCACGCCGAGATCCTCACCGGGGCCAAGGTCCCTCTCGGCAAGGACGCCTTCGGGGCCTACTCGATGCCGGTCGCGATCGTCGGCGGTCAGTGGGTGTTCGGTCGTGCCGGTGTCAATCCCGGCAGCTTCGCCAGCTGGAACATCTATCCGTACACCGGCTGGGTCGGCGTCGTCCTCGGCAACCACGACGGAGCGCCGTTCCAGGAGATCATCCAGCGGGAGATACAGGCCGTCACCGGGGCCTCTCCCGGTGACGGCGAGGGTGGCTGACCCCGGCACCGATAAGTGGGTAGAACCCTCAGGTGATCACGTTGTCGCCCGGTCAGGGGTTGCCGCAGATCGCCGAGCTCGTGCTGGCGCTGGTGCTCTCCTTCGCCATCGGGCTGGAGCGCGAGGCCCGTAACAAGAGCGCCGGGCTGCGCACCCACACGCTCGTCGGCCTGGGCGCGGCGCTGTTCATGCTGGTCAGCAAGTACGGCTTCAGCGACGTGCCCGGAGCGCACGTCTCCCTCGACCCCTCACGGGTGGCCGCGCAGATCGTCTCGGGCATCGGGTTCATCGGAGGCGGCCTGATCTTCGTACGGCGCGACGCCGTACGGGGGCTGACCACCGCCGCGGTCGTGTGGGTCACCGCGGCGGTCGGGATGGCCTGCGGGGGCGGGCTGCCGGTGCTCGCCGTGGCCGTGACCGCCTGCCACTTCCTCACCGTCTACGGCCTCAACGCGCTGGGCCGCAGGTTGCCGCTCTCGCGGCGCGCGCCGATCCAGCTGCGCATCGTCTACCTCGACGGGACCGGGGCGCTGCGCCGGGTGCTGGTGGAGTGCACCCAGCGGGACTTCGTGGTGGCCGAGGTCTCCGTCGAGCGTGAGGTGCCCGGTGAGACGGCGGAGCCGGGACACGACCGCGGCCGTGATCACGGGCGTGACCGTGAGCCACGGCCCCCGCGGCGGACCGTCGCGGTGACGCTCGTCCTGGAGGGCAAGGGGTCGATCCCCGAGCTGACCGCCGCCCTCGGGGAGATGCCCGACGTCGTCGGTGTCAGCTCCCGTGAGGGCGCCTCAAGCACCGACTGAGCCGTCACGCCGGAGCCCGGCGCAGGGCGTGGCGGCCTCTCCGGCGCCCGAAGCACCCGGTCGCCGGATCTCGGCGCCGGGCGTGGGAGACCCCTCCCGCTGGACGGATCACCATCCTGTTCCTCCTCCGCCGGGAGAAACGTCCAGCCCGGGTTGCGTACGGCGGACGGAACGGCACCATGCGGACCGTGGATGACAACAATCTTCTCAATCTCGACGGCCGCAGGTTCGTCATGGTCAGCTCGACCGCGAGCGCCGTCGACCCGGACGGGCCGACCTCGTTCACCTACCAGGAGTCCGACGGCCTCATCTGGGGCGACTACACCGGCGACACCGTGGTCACCGGGCGGTTCGTCGGTGTCCGGGACGGCGACCGGATCGAGCTGACCTACGTGCACCTGCTCAAGAACGGCGAACGCGCGAGCGGCAAAAGCGGAAGCCGGATCGAGCCGCTCACCGACGGGCGGCTGCGCCTGGTCGAGGAGTTCCAGTTCGCCGGGGACGACACGGTGCACGTGAGCGTGTGCGCCGAGGTCGCCTGACCGCCTTCTGACCTCTGGCCGACCGAAAACCGGGTCAGACGTCGCGCTGCAGCTGGGCGCGGCCCTCCGCCGCGCCCACGAAACGCATCTTGCCGAGGGGGACCTCGCCGCCCGCCGGATCGGGGGCCGGGCGGCGGGTCGACCACGCCGGGCCCCGGTCGCTCGGCAGGACGTAGGGCCGCCTGATGACCTCGTCGAGGATGAAGACGGTTTCGGTCGCCTTGACGGCGGGGATGCTGGCCAGCCTTTCGGTCACCATCGTGTGCACGGCGGCCACGTCCGTCATGCGGACCTGGATCATCGCGTCGTGCTGGCCTGTGGTGACCGCGCAGTACTCGACCTCGGGCATGTGGGCGAGCTGGGCGCGGAACTGGCGCCACATCTGCTGCCTGACGGTGACGAAGATCAGCGCTGTGATGCCGAGACCGGCGCGGACGTGGTCGATCTCCGCGGTGAAACGCCTGATCGCGCCGTCGGCGCGCAGCGCCTCGAAACGGGTGTAGGCGTTCGCCCTGGAGATGCCGACACGCTCGGCCAGAGCGGCCACGGAGATCCTGCCGTTCTCCCGCAGTACCTCCAGAATTCTCAGGTGCGTCGCGTCGAGGTCAAGGCCGATACCGATCCGTCCAGCCTGACCGCCATCTGGAGACCCGTTTCTTGACGTTTCGGTCATGATCTTACCCTTCGGGTCGGATTTGTCTCAGCTTACTGCCATGACCTGGACTTTCTGCCTGTCAATCCTGGACGATCGACCACTAAACGTCCACCACGGCCCCTTTTCGGAGGACACAAAAATGGCGATCCGTTCCCGGCGCCCCACGGCGAAGGCGGCGCTGCTGCCGGTGCTGCTCACCGGCGCCCTCGCCCTTGCCGCCTGCTCCAGCGGCGGCTCGTCCACCCCCGCGTCGCAGGGAGGCGGCACCGCCGCCAAGACGCTCGTGGTCGACACGTCCTTCAACCTCAAGACGGCCGACCCGGGGCGCACCTACGAGCCGACCGGTCTGACCGTCGGCAAGGCCGCCTACGACACCCTGCTGACCTTCGACGGCTCCGACGTCACCAAGCCGGTGCCCTCCCTCGCCGACTCCTACGAGCTGTCGGCGGACGGCAAGAAGCTGACCCTCAAGCTCCACCAGGGCGCCACCTTCGCCGACGGCTCCCCCGTCACCGCGGACGACGTCGTCTTCTCCCTCAACCGGGTGCGCGACATGAAGGGCACCCCGTCCTTCCTGCTCGACGGGGTGGAGGTCGCCAAGACCGACGAGACGACGGTCACCCTGACCTCGAAGAACCCCAACCCGGCGCTGCCGTACATCCTGCCCAACCCCGCGCTGGGCGTCATCAACTCCAAGGTCGCCAAGGAGCACGGCGCCACCGCGGACCCCGGCGACAAGGCCGAGCAGTACCTCAACTCCACCTCGCTGGGCTCGGGACCGTACACGATCGAGTCGGTGAACATCAGCAGCCAGGTCGTGCTCAAGGCCAACGCCAAGTACTGGGGCCCGAAGAAGCCGGTCTACGACAAGGTCGTGATCCGTAACGTCGAGTCGGCGACGCAGAAGCTCAACGTCGCGCGCGGTGACAGCCAGGTCGCGCTCGACCTGTCCGGCGACCAGGTCAACGGGCTGCCGGGCACCCTGCAGGTCACCAAGACGCCGTCGGCGAACGTGGTCTTCCTGCTGGCCAACCGGAACTCCTCGGTCAGCGCGATCACCTCCAACCCCAAGTTCGCCGAGGCCGTCCGCAAGGGCATCGACTACACGGGCCTGCTCGAACTGGCCGGTGAGGGCTCGGTGCAGGCGCCGGGCGTCATCCCCTCGATGTTCCTGGGCGCGCTCCCCGCCGACCAGGCCGCCAAGCGCGACGTCGAGGGAGCCAAGGCCGCCCTCAAGGAGAGCGGCGTCACCGACCCCAAGGTCAAGCTGGAGTACCCCAGCGAGCTGACCCTCAACGGCCTGTCCCTGCAGGGCATCGCCGAGCGCATCCAGGCCAACCTCAAGGAGGTCGGCATCACCGTGGACCTGGCCCCCTCGCCGGTCACCACCGCGCTGGACAACTACCGCAACGGCAAGGAGGAGCTCGGCCTGTGGTGGTGGGGTCCGGACTACCCCGACCCCAGCGACTACCTGGTGTTCCTGCCGGGCAAGACCGTCGGCCTGCGGGCCGGTTGGAAGGCGGGCGCGGACAAGGAGATCGAGGCGGCCGGTGACAAGGCCGCGGCCGCGATCGGCGACGACGCCCGCAAGCAGGCCTACGTCGACGTCCAGACGAAGCTGAACGCCTCAAGCCCGTTCATCCCGCTCATCCAGCCGAGCCAGAACATCGTGACGGCCGCCTCCGTCACCGGCATGGAGTTCCACCCGGTCTGGACCATCGATGTCGCCGACCTCGGTGCCAAGTAAGGACCCGGAGGCCACCCCGGAGCGCGACGGCGCCAAGGTGGCCTCCGGCCCGGGGGGCGCCGGTACGGCCGCGCGCCGCCCGGGCCGGGGTGGCGGCCCCAACCCGCTGGTGCGCTTCCTGGTCCGCAGGGTGCTCACCGCGCTGCTGCTGGCCGTGGGCATCACGCTGGTCACCTTCGTCCTGACCAACCTCGTCCCCGGCGACCCGGTGGCGGCCAACCTGGGCCAGCGCGCCCTCGGGGACCCGGCCATCGTGGCGCAGTGGCGGGCCGATCACGGCCTGGACAAGCCGCTCCCTCAGCAGTACCTGCTGCACCTGCAGGGCGTGCTGCAGGGCGACCTGGGCACCAGCCAGCAGAGCCACCGTCCGGTGCTCGACGACCTGGCCGAGGCCGTCCCCGCCACCCTGGAGCTCGCGGGCACCGCGATCCTGATCTCCCTCGTGGCGGGCGTGGCGTTCGGCGTGATCGCGGCGCTGCGCCGTGACCGGCTCTCCGACCACGTGCTGCGCGTCCTCAGCCTGGTCGGCATCTCGGTGCCGACGTTCTGGCTGGCGCTGACGACCTTCTACATCTTCTTCTACCGCCTGCAGATCACCCCGGGCAGCGGCCGGATCGACCCCGGCATGACCGCGCCGCCCCACGTGACCGGCCTGTACACGGTGGACGCCGCGCTGGCCGGGCAGTGGGACGTGTTCTCCTCCGCGATCGGCCACCTGGCCACCCCCGCGCTGGTGCTCGCCCTCTACACGATCGGCCTGCTCACCCGCTTCACCAGGTCGGCGGTGCTGGAGGTGATGGGTCAGGACTACGTGCGCGCCGCGCGGGCCAAGGGCCTGCCCGGCCGGGTGATCCTGTTCCGCTACGTGCTGCGCTCGGCGCTGGTGCCGATCATCACGGTCGCGGGCCTGGCCTTCGGCAGCCTGCTGTCCGGCACCGTCCTGGTCGAGGCGATCTTCGCCTGGCCCGGCGTCGGGCAGTACGCCTACAAGAGCGCGACCGGCCTCGACCTGCCCGCCGTGATGGGCGTCGGCCTGGTCATCGGCGCGGTCTACCTCGTCATCAACCTGATCGTCGACGTGCTGTACGGCGTCATCGACCCCAGAGTGAGACTCACTTGACATCCTCCCCCGCCTGAAGGCGGGGGATTCCAACGGCAACTACCCCACGAGGAGGAGGTCGCGTTGAGGTTCACGGTTCACCGGCCCACCCAACGGTGGGCCTCCCCGTGCGGACACGGCATGCCCTGCCGCGTGGCGAATGTTCCCGGCCGCGTTCACATCGGCGTTGCCGGCGTATCCGCAGGACCGGCACCGGAAGACGGCTTGGCTCTCGCGCGACGTCCGATCCACGATCCCGCACACCGAGCACCGCTGACTCGTGTACGCGGGGTTGACCTTCACAACCCGCCCAGGCGCCTTGTGCTCCAGGCGTTGCACCAGCCAGCCCCAACCTGCCGCCAGAATGCCCCGGTTCAGGGCCGCCTTCTGGCGGACGTTCCCGCCGGGCGCCTCAACCGTGCCCCTGGCGGATCGGGTCATGCCGGCAATCTTCAGGTCTTCGACAGCGATCACATCGAAGCGCCGAGCCAGGTCGGTGGAGGTCTTCTCCACCCAGTCCCTGCGGCGGTCCGTCTCGCGGGCCTTCAGCTTCGCGATCGCAGCCTTAACCTTGCCACGCCGGTTCGAGCCCCGTTTCGCCCGGGCCAGTTTCCGCTGGAGACGCCGAAGCCGGGTTTTCTCCGCCTCACGCGGGGTCGGCACGTTCAACAGCTCGCCCGTGGACAGCGCCGCGCTGACCGCGACACCCCGGTCCACGCCGACGACCTCCCCCGTGCTCGGCGCAGGGATCGGCTCCGGGATCACGGCGAACGCCACATGCCAGCGGCCCGCTCGGTCCCGGGTAATCCGGTAGGACTTCACACCGTCCAGGACGGCACGCGACCAGCCAAACCGCACCCAGCCAACCTTCGGGACCCTCACCTCGCCCACGTTGCGCGACAGGCGGCGCACATGGCCCGCTTTGACGGCGACGATCCGGAACCCTTCACTCCGCCCGCGCCTGCGCCACGTCGGCCGACGGTGGGTCATGCCGAAGAATTTCGCCATGGCCTGCGCGAAGTCCTTCAGCGCCTGCTGCTGAACGATGATCGACCCGCCACGCAGCCACTCGTGCTCGGCGCGTGCCTCGGTCAGCTGGCGGCACTGTTCGGCGAAACCCGGCGCGGACGTGCGTCCCGGCCTCCAGTGGGCGTGCTGCTCGACGGCCAGATTCCACACGTATCGGGCATGCCCGCAATGCTCCAGCAGCGCCTGCTCCTGAGCAGGCGTGGGCCGGAGCCGATAGCGGGACACGCCCCCGAACCTACCGAACGCCACCGACAAAACCAGGAGACCGAAGTGCCCGACCGTGCCGCGTTTCCTCCCCGCCCTGAAACACGGGGCATCCACGCTGTAGGAGCACGGTGAAACTCCCCCAAGCCTGGCGGCAGCCGCTGGCGATCGTCGGCGGGGTTGTGGCGCTCGCCTGGATCGTGATCACGGTGGCCGCCCCGCTGCTGGCGCCGCACGACCCGCTCGCTCAGGACCTGCCCAGGCTGGCCCCGCCCGGCCCCGGGCACTGGTTCGGCACCGACCAGCTCGGCCGCGACATCCTGAGCAGGGTCATGTACGGCGCGCGCCTGTCGATCCCGCTGACGCTGCTGCTGGTCACGCTCTCGGTGCTGGTCGGTGGCCTGCTCGGCGCCTGCGCCGGATATTTCGGTAAATGGGCTGATGAGACGATCATGCGGTTCGCCGACCTCGTCTTCGCCTTCCCCACCGTCATCCTGGCCATGGTCGTCGCCGCCGCGCTCGGCGCGAGCCTGGCCAACGCCGTGCTCGCCGTACTCGTCGTCGCCTGGCCCTCCTACGCCAGGGTGACCCGCGGACTGGTGCTCGGCGTGCGCGGGCGGGAGTTCGTGATCAGCGGGCGGCTGCTGGGCTTCTCCGCCTGGCGCTCCCTGCGCGTCGACGTGCTGCCGAACATCACCGGCCCGATCCTGGTCCTCGCGACCCTCGACATCGGCACCGCGCTGCTGCTGCTGAGCGGCCTGTCCTTCCTCGGGCTCGGCGCCAAGCCGCCCTCCCCCGAGTGGGGCGCCATGGTCGCCTCCGGCGTGGAGGTCTTCGACAGCTGGTGGGTGGCGACCTTCCCGGGCCTGGCCATCCTGACCGTCGTCCTGGCCTTCAACTTCCTCGGCGACACGCTGCGCGACGCCCTGGACCCCCGTACGGCCCGCGCCATCAAGGAGCGTGCGCTATGACCCTCACCATCTCCGGTCTGAAGGTCGCCGTCGGCGACCGGGAGATCCTGCGGGGCGTCGACCTCGACCTGCAGCCGGGGCGTGTGCACGGCCTGGCGGGCGAGAGCGGCTCGGGCAAGACGATGACCGGCCTGGCCGTGCTCGGCCTGCTCCCGCACGGCGCCAGGGCCACCGGCCGGATCGCCCTCGGCGAGCGCGACCTGCTGGGCATGTCGGCCAAGGAGCTCAACACGGTACGCGGCGGCGAGGTCGCCATGGTCTTCCAGGACCCGGCGACGAGCATGCACCCGATGCTGTCGATCGGCCGCCAGCTCACCGAGCACATGCGTCACCACCTGCGCCTGGACAGGAAGCAGGCCAGGGCCAGGGCGATCGAACTGCTCGGGCAGGTGCGCATCCCCGGCCCGGAGTCGGCGATCGACCGCTACCCGCACCAGTTCTCCGGCGGCATGCGCCAGCGCATCGCGATCGCCATCGCGCTGGCCTGCTCGCCCAAGGTGCTCATCGCCGACGAACCGACGACCGCCCTCGACGTGACGGTCCAGGCCGGGGTGCTGCGGCTGCTGCGCGGCCTCTGCGACGACCTGGGGCTGGCCGTACTGCTCGTCACCCACGACCTCGGCGTGATGTCGGCGGTCGCCGACGAGGTGAGCGTGATGAAGGAGGGCCTGGTCGTCGAGACGGGCCCGCGCGGGCGGGTGCTTCGCGATCCCGAGCACCCCTACACCCGTGCCCTGCTGGACTCGCTGCCCGGGGAGAAGGCATGACGGAGAGCACGACGCTGCTGACCGTGGACGACCTGGTCGTCGAACACCGCACCCCCGGCCGTCCCCTGGTCCGTGCCGTGGCCGGGGCGAGCCTGAGCGTCGCGGCGGGCGAGGTCGTCGGCCTGGTCGGGGAGTCCGGCTGCGGCAAGTCGACACTGGCCCGCGCGGTGTGCGGGCTCAACCCCGTGACCTCGGGGTCGATCACCTTCGACGGCCACCGGGTGACCCCGCTGGGACTGCGCCGCAGGAACCCGGCGCTGTCCGGCATCCAGATGGTCTTCCAGGACCCCTACTCGTCGCTGAACCCCCGGCGCCGGGTCGGCGCCCAGATCGCCGACGGCCTGCGCACCGGGCGCGACACCGCCTCCTCCCCCGCCGACATGCTCGAACGGGTCGGGCTGCCCCGCGACTTCGCCGGGCGGCACCCGCACGAGTTCTCCGGCGGGCAGCGGCAGCGGATCGCGATCGCCAGGGCCCTGGCCGCCAGGCCGTCCCTGCTGATCGGCGACGAGCCCATCTCCGCCCTCGACGCCTCGGCGCAGGCGCAGGTGGCCAGGCTGATGCGCGATCTCGCGGTCTCCTCGGGCGCGGGCCTGCTGTTCATCAGTCACGACCTGTCGGTGGTACGGCTGATCGCCGACCGGATCGCGGTGATGTACCTCGGGAAGATCGTGGAGGTGGGCCGTACCGAGGAGGTGTGGAACGACCCCCGCCACCCCTACACCCGGGCCCTGCTGAGCGCCATCCCCGCCCCCGACGGCGCGGGCACGCTGCCCGCGGAGCTGCCCGGTGACGTGCCCGACCCGGCCGCCCCGCCGCCGGGGTGCCGCTTCCATCCGCGCTGCCCGGTGGCGATGGACGTGTGCCGGGAGCGCGAACCGGCCTTCGGACCGGTCGCCTGCTGGCTGCACGAGCCCGCGTGACCGCCGCATGATCGACGAGGTGCGGCTCAGGATGGCCGAGGAGGGGATCGACGCCCTGGTGCTGCGCCCCTCCCCCGACTTCCGCTATCTGGGCGGCCAGGGCGACGGATACCTCGTCCTGACCCATGACCGTCCGCCCACCGCCGCGGCGGAGCCGCTGGAGGCCGCGGCGCTCATCCCGCCCTCGGCGCGCCGCGTCGGCGTGGACCCGGAGATGCGCGCGTGGGAGCTGTTCTCCCTGCGCGTCGAGGCCGAGGTCGTGCTGGCCTCGGCCGTGCTGGCCCCGCTCAGGTCGCGCAGAGGTCCCGCCGAGGTCGCGGCGACGGAACGCGCGGCCTCGGCGGCGGACGCCGTCCTGCTCATGGCCCGCGAGCTGGCGTGGTTCGGCACCACCGAGCGAGCGATGGCGCGCAGGCTGTGGGCCATGATGGTCGAGACGGGGTGCGAGGAGGTGCTGTCGGTGCTCGTCGCCGCCGGTGAGCACACCGCCCTGCCCCGGCACGTGCCGTGCGACCGGGTGATCAACCCGGGCGACGCGCTGCTGGTCTCGGTCTGCGGCAGGTGGGGCGGCTACTGCTCCGAGGTGGCCCGCGTGTTCGCGGTCGCCGAGCCGCCGGAGGACTTCGAGGCGATGTACTCGGTCGTCCTCGCCGCGCAACACGCCGCCCTGGACGCGCTGCGGCCCGGCGTGACGGCGGCGGAGGTCGGGCGGATCGCGCGGGAGGTGATCGAGGGCAGCGGCTACGGCAACTACGCCGGGCCACGCCCAGGACGAGGCGTCGGCCTCGGCCCCGACGAGGCCCCCTGGCTCGTCCCCGGCGACGAGACCGTACTGACCTCCGGCATGACGGTGTGCCTGGAGCCGTCGATCTACCTGCCGGAGCTGTTCGGCGCGAGGGTGGCCGACATCGCGGTCTGCGCCCCCCAGGGCGCCACCCGCCTCACCACGACCTCCCCGGCCTTCTACGTCATCGACCACTGACCCTCCTGCCGGAGGAGGACGCCGTGGGTCATGGCCCGCCACCGTGGCGGGCCATGACCGGCCCCCGTCCTCGTGTCACCACGTCCCTCGTCCGGCGGCCTCCCTGGAGATCCCGCCCGGCCGGGACGACCGGGAGCGGGATCTCACCGCCTTTCTCCGGAGTGGTTCCGGAGGGGCCCCGCGCCTTCGGTTCAGCAGATGTTCGCGCCGTCGAATGTGCGGCCGCCCCGCGCGACCTTGCTGCTGATGGTCCCGCCCGGCCTCACGGTCTGGCAGGAGCCGTCCGCGCCGTGCGCCCACACGATCTTGAGGTTGAGGGTACGGCCTCTGCAGTCGTTGCGGGCGTAGCCGGTCTTGGTGATCCTGCCTGTCTTCTGCCAGACGGTGACGCAGGAGGGCGCGTTGCCCAGCACCTGCGCGGTCACGCCTGCCGGCTGGGCGGCGGACTGGGCCTGCGCCGCCGGAACGGCCGCCAGGCTCAGCCCGGCCGCGGCGAACAGTGCCAGCGCGGACGCGCTCAGTTTGCTCATGAGTCCTCCTGAAGAGATTCGTACCGGTTGTGGTGGAATGACGGGAAAACCGTCGTTGCCACGCTTTCTTGGCTTGTTCGGCGATTCGAAATATCCGCGACCGCCCCCGGGGCCGTATAAACCGAACGCCTCCGGCAATTCCGGATTTTCCGGCTGCCCGAAAACGAAGAAAGCAGGGAGTTCCAACGCAGCGCTCCGTCGTGCGGTGAGGCGCCCTCGATCCCCGTAAGGACAGTTCGGTGGTCCCCGTCGAACTTCACCCGAGGGGAGGAGAGGACGATCCGGTGAAGGGATCTTCCGCGCGGAGCGCCGGCGGTGGCGTCCGTCCTTGGCCGGACCACCGCCGATGTCACGGTCACCGTGAGCGGTTCTCGCCGCGAGATTCAGGCCACGGGCATTCTCCTTTCGCGATCCACGACTTCTCGCCTCTTTCCGCCGTCCGGCGTGCGAACCGGACGACTCCCACCGTGGCGGAGACCGTCCTCACGGCGTCATCGCGCCGTCATCACGGCGTCCTTCGAAATCACTCCCGGCCGCTAATTGGCCAGATAGCATCGGTTTTGGGGGGAAATCATTGAGATGAAATTTCTCGTACTCGGGACATTGGAAGTCTGGGACGGCCAGAACAGGGTGACCCTGCCCAGCACCCGGCACCAGCGGGTGCTCGCGATGCTGCTGCTGACGCCCGGCGCCGTGGTACCGGTGTCGAAGCTGGTCGAGGCGACCTGGGACGACGAGCCGCCCGCGACGGCGACCAAGCAGATCCAGAACTGTGTCTCGGCGTTGCGGGGGCGTCTCGGGGACACCGAATGCCAGGTCATCGCCACCGACGGCCGGGGATACCGCGTGGCCGTGACCGAGGACCAACTGGACCTGCTCTGCTTCACCCGCCGGATCGCCACCGCGCGTGTGCTCGCGGCGGCCGGCGAGCCGGCGGAGGCCGTACTGGAGATGCGCTCGGCGCTGCGGCTGTGGCGCGGCCCCGCGCTCGACGGCCTGGGCACCGCCGCGCTGACCGCCCGCGCCAGGCGGCTCGACGAGCAGCGGCTCGACGCGCTCGAACAGTGCGTGGACTGGCAACTGGCGCTGGGTGAGCACCGCGAGGTCGCGGACGAGCTGGTGGAACTCGTCACCGAGCACCCGCTGCGGGAAAGGCCGCACGCGCAACTGATGCTCGCGTTGACCCGCTGCGGCAGGCAGGCCGAGGCGATAGAGGTGTTCCACCGGCTGCGGGAAAGGCTCGCCGAGGAACTCGGCGTCGACCCCGGGGCCGAGGTCCGTGAGCTGTACGAACGTGTCCTGCGCGGCGAGGTGGACCTCTCCCCGCCCGTATCCGCCGTGCGGGAGCCGGGATCCGCGCCGACTCCGCGACCGGGGCCCGCCGCCCCGGAGCCGCCCCGTCTCGACCGGGCGGTGCAGGAGCTGGTCATGGTGATCACCCGGCAGTGGACGGCCGAGGCCGAGGTGCGCTCGCTGAACCGGCCGGAACCGGTGCCGCTGAGATGGTCGGAGACCAGGCGTCAGGTGGCGGCGGTGGCCGCCGCACCGCCGTACGGCCGATCGGCCGAGGACCCGGACCGGCCGATGCCGAGCGGTGGCCTCACCGACCTGCTCGCCAGGTTCCGGCAGGTGCCCACGCGCCAACTGGTGGTGCTGGGCGGCCCCGGCGCGGGCAAGTCGGTGCTGGCGATCCTGTTCACCCTCGGTCTGCTCGCGGACCACCGGCCCGGCGAGCCGGTGCCGGTGCTGTTCTCGCTGGCCTCGTGGAACCCGCACCGGGAGCACATACACCGCTGGCTCGCCCGCATGCTCGTCCAGGAGTACCCCGGGCTGGCGAACACCGCCGTCTACGGACGGGACGCGGCGACGCGGCTGGTGGTCGAGAACCGGGTCCTGCCCGTGCTCGACGGCCTCGACGAGATACCGCCCGGCCTGCGCGCGGCGGCCATCGACGCCCTCGACAGGGCCGTGGCGGGTGACCGGCCTCTGGTGGTGACCTGCCGTAGCGAGGAGTACGAGCTGGCGGCGGACCAGGGGGGCGCGATCCTCGCGCGCGCGGCGGTCGTGGAGATCGAGCCCGTCGCCCTCGAAGACGCCGTCGACTTCCTCACCGCGCGCAGGCGGGTGGGTGAGGAGCGCTGGCAGCCCGTGATCGACCACCTGCGGCGGCACCCGGGCAGCGCGCTCGCCCAGTCACTGCGCACCCCCCTGATGATCGATCTCGCCCGTACGGCCTACGCCCACCCGTCGACCGTGCCCGCCGAGCTGTGCGACCCGGCCCGGTTCGGCGATCGGGCCGCGATAGAGGGGCACCTGCTGGACGCCTACCTACCGGCCGTCTACGCGTCCTGGCCGGAGCCGCCCCTGCGGCACGAGCGGCCCGTGCCCGCGCGTGCCTACGACGTCGACCACGCCGAACGGTGGCTGGCCTTCCTCGCCCGGCACCTGAACCGGACCCGCACCCACGACCTCGCCTGGTGGCGGCTCGACCGCGCCGTGCCGAGGCCCGTCGGCGGCCTGCTGCTCGGCATGCCCGCCGCCCTGCTGTTCTGGATCACCGGGTGGCTCGCGGGCGGCCCGCTGATCGGACTGGTCTACGGGCTGTTCTTCGCGGCGGCGGGCTGCGGCGTCCACACGCTGGGGCGGCGTCCGGGGCCGCTGCGGGTGGAGCTGCACTTTCGCAGCACCGCGACGAGATTCCTGGGGCGCTTCGGGATCGGAGTGGTGATCGGGGTCAGCCTCGGCCTCGGCTGGTCGTTGTCCGCGGAGATGATCGGCCTGCTCGCCACCGTCTTCGGTCTCGGCGTCGGCCTGCACGTCTGGCTGGCCACCCCGGTCGACGTCAACCGCGTTTCCAGCCCGCCCCTCGTGCTGCGCAACGACCGCATCGCCACCTGGGCGTTCACCCTGTCCTTCATGGCGTCGCTGGGGCTGTTCTACACCGTGGCCTTCGCCTTCACGCGCGAGATCCGGTTCGTCCCCGTCCTGGGGGGAACCTTCGACCTCGGACTCGCCTGCGCCGCAGGCCTGGCGTCGGGACTGCTGGGCCGTTTCCTGCTGGGCAACCTCGGCGGTGCGGCGTACGGGCTCGCCGGAACCGTGGTCGGCGGACTGATCTTTTCCCGCGCGCCCAGCCTCGCCAACGCCCTGACGGTGGGCGCGCTGTTCGGCCTCGCGGGGGGACTCACGGTCGGCCTTGCCCGCGCGTGGGGCGCCTTCACCGTCGTCCGGCTCTGGCTGGCCGCCCGGGGGCACATCCCGCTCCACCTCATGCGCTTCCTCGACGACGCGCACCGGCGGGGGGTGTTGCGCCAGGTGGGCGCGGTGTACCAGTTCCGGCACGCCCGTCTGGAGGAACGCCTGGCGGCCAGGTGCGGCGTCCCGCCGACGAGCCGCGGCCGAGGCGGCTGAGGATCGTTCCGGTACCCAGCCCGAGTACGCGGCCCCGGCGGCCTACGCGCGTGGGAGCAGTCCCCCGACGAGGGCTTCGAGCCCCTGGCGGTAGGTGTCCTCCGCGGTGAGCGCGGTCCACCGGCCGCCGATCGACGCCAGTCTGGGCAGCGCCTCCCGGTCCAGATCGGCGAAGACCCGTTCGCGGTGGGTCGGCCGGTCCTCGGCGGCGCGCCTGCGCCCCGCCGCCCTGATGATGATCTCCCCGGCGGTGTAGTACCAGACGGACCGGTAGGCGTGAACGGCCTGTTCCGGGGTGAGACCGCAGGCCACGGCCGCCTCGACGATGTGCTCCGCGTACCAGAGCCCGGCGTCGGACATCAGGTCGTCGGCGACGAGGACCTCGACGACCCACGGGCATCCGGCGAGCGCGTCGTGCATCGCCAGCGCGGCGGTGACCAGCCGTTCCCTGGGCTCCTCCGGCAGTGCCGGGCGCGCCAGTCCCGCGGCGTAGTCGTCCAGGAGCAGCAGCAGCAACTCCTCCTTGTCCTTGACGTGGTGGTAGAGCGCCATCGGCGTGCTGCCGACCTCCGCGGCCAGCCGCCGCATCGTCAGGCTTCCCACGCCGCCCTCCTCGACGATCCTGCGGGCGGCGGCCAGGACCTCCTCCCGGGAGATCCGTGGTGGCCTGCCCACCCGCGGGCGTTGCGGAACCGACTGTGACATGGGATCCATGATGGCCCACCCGTGACGTTGACGCCCGCGTCCTGGCCGGGCTAGTTTTTATACATGTACAAAAAAGGCATCGGCCACCCCGGGCTGATACTGACGGCGGTGGCCGCCGCGCAGTTCATGGCGGCCCTCGACATCTCGATCGTCAATGTCGCGCTGCCCGCGATCCGCGCCGACCTGGGCTTCGGCGCCGCCCGGCTGCAGTGGGTCGTCCACGCCTACACGCTGGCCTTCGGCGGCCTGCTGCTGCTCGGCGGCAGGATGTCCGACCTGTACGGCAGACGCGGACTCCTCTCCGTGGGCCTCGGCCTGTTCGGCCTGTCCTCCCTGGCCGGAGGACTGGCCCAGTCGGCGGACCTGCTGGTGGCCGCCCGCGCGGTCCAGGGCCTGGCCGCCGCGGCACTGGTCCCCGCCGCACTGGCGACACTGACCACGACCTTCCCCGAAGGCCCGGGCCGTACCAGGGCGCTGGGGGTGTGGAGCGCGGTCAACGCCGCCGGCGGAGCCACGGGAGTGCTCGCCGGAGGCCTGCTGACCGACCACGTGGGATGGCGCTGGGTGATGCTGGTCAACGTGCCCGTCGTGGTGGCCGCGCTGGCGCTCACCGTGACGTCCGTCCCCGCCGACCGGCGCCGGGCCCAGGGGGAGCGTCCCGACCTGCTCGGCGCGTTTCTCGGCACCTGCGGGGTGACCCTGCTGGTCCTCGGCGTCGTCCGCGCGAGCGAGGAGGGCTGGACCTCGGCGGTCACGCTGGGCACGCTCGCGGCGGCCGTCGCGCTGCTGGCCGTGTTCGTCCTGGTCGAGGCCGCACGGTCCAGGGGCCCGAGAACCCCGATGATCCGGCTCGGCCTGCTGCGGAACCGTTCGATCGCCGGGGCCAACCTGTTCATCTTCCTGGCGGGCGCGGGCATGTTCGCCGCCTTCTACTTCGTCTCCCTCTACATGCAGGGCGTGCTGCGCATGAGCGCGACCGCGACCGGCCTGGCGTTCCTGCCCTTCACCTTCGGCACGGTGGTGGGAACCGTCATCGCCACCGGGGTCTCCGCCCGGCACGCTCCCCGCACCCTGCTGATCCCCGGTGGTGTGCTCGCCGCGATCGGCTTCGGCTGGTTCAGCCTGATCGACCCCTCGGGAAACTTCGCCGTGGACGTCCTCGGCCCCTCGCTGGTCACCAGCGTCGGCCTGGGCATGTGCTTCGCCCCGCTGGCCGCCGCGGGAACGGCGGGCGTCGCGCCACACGAGGCGGGCATGGCCTCCGGACTGCTCAACAGCTCAAGGCAGCTCGGCGGCTCCGTGGGCCTGGCCGCCCTGACCACCGTCGCGGCGGGCCGTACCGGAACGGGCACCACCCCCGCCGCCGTCACCTCGGGCTACTCCCTCGGCCTGGCCGTCTCCGGCGTCCTGCTGGCCGCCGCGGTCGCCGTCGCCGTGACGGTGCTGCCCAGGCGCGGCCGTACGGTCAGGCCCGCCCCCGAGACCCCGCCGGAGGCCCCTCTGGAGGCCCCTCTGGAGGCCCCTCTGGAGGCCCCTCTGGAGGCCCCTCTGGAGGCCCCTCTGGAGGCCCCTCTGGAGGCCCCTCTGGAGGCCACGAACCCCCTGCGGGCCACGGCTCCGCCGGAGGCCGTGGCCACAGCCGGAACCCACGAATAACCACAGAAAGGCGACCTCACCGTGAACACCACGCCCATCGACATGTTCTCCCTCGGCATCCACCTCGACGACGACGGGACGGTCCTGCCCGGACCACGGCGGATGACCGGCGACTCCGGCGGCTGGACCGTCGCCGCCTTCCACGTCGAGACCGACGAGGACGTCCACGCCGACCACTGGGAGATGCACCCGGCCGCCGACGAGGCGGTGTGCGTGCTGAGCGGCGGCGCCCGGCTCTACCTGCGGCCGCAGGACCGGGAACAGCGCGAGACGGCGGTCACGCTCACCGCGGGGACCGCCTTCGTCGTCCCGCGTGGCCGCTGGCACCGCCTGGAACTCGACGGCCCCAGCGACCTGATGTCCGTCACCCTGCGCCGTGGCACCCTCCTGGAGAAACGCCTGGGATGAACGCGACCGGGAGGCTGTACGGCCTTGTACGGACATATGGCCTCCCCCTTCTCCCGGGGACGGACCCGGCCGGATCCTCAGGACACGACCGGCCGCCTCTGGCGGGCCTCCGGGCACGCCCCGGCCGGGCGTCCCGTCCTCGTCCTCGAAAGGCTCGCCATGTCCCCGTCCGGATCGTCACGTCACACCGGCACCCGGCCCCGCGGATCCCGCGTCGGCAGGGCGCTGGCCTCCGCCGCGCTGGCGCTCGTCCCCCTGGCCGCCGTACCCGCCGCACCACAGGTCGCGCACGCCGACACCGCGGGCGCCCTGGCCGCCTGCCGGCGCAGCGAGTCGGCCGACTTCAGCATCGGCGACTTCAGGGTCTACGGCAACGGCGGCGGGGGCATCCCCCAGGGAAGCAACCCACCCAACCTCCTCCAGGACGGCGACGTCTTCCTCCTGCTGTCGTCCAGCTACTACAAGGTCAAGTTCGACAGCTGGCCCTGGGGGCCGAGCTACCCACCGGACGGCAACGGCGTCCCGGCGCCGAGCACCGGCTGGCCGTACCCGGGGTCGCTGGAGTACTCGGCGATCCTGCGGTTCAACAACGACCCCGGCGGCTGGGTGGGGCCGATCCACCAGGCGACCGCGTTCGGCGGCTGCACGGTCTGGTCGGGACCGCCCGTCCGGCTGCTGTTCGGCGTCAACGACCCCAACCCCGGGGACAACAGCGGCTACTGGTCCTTCGGGTTCTACCTCTACCGGGCCTCCACGCACTGAGACCCGGCAGACCCCTACGGGGCGACCCGGCCGTTGGTCACGAAGGCGGCGTGGGTCAGGGGCATCAGCCCCGCCCAGGCCGCCTCCATCCGCTCGGCGACCATCTCGATCTCCCGCTGCGGGAACGACGGCACCTTGGCCTGCTCACTCTTGGTGCGCAGCGACAGGAAGTGCATCAGCGAGCGGGCGTTGCACGTGGCGTACATCGAGGAGAACAGGCCGACCGGCAGCACGGCCCTGGCCACCTCGCGGGCGATCCCGGCCTCCAGCATCTCCTGGTAGGCCTCGTAGGACCGCCGGTAGGCCGACTCCATCGCCTCTGTGGCGATCTTGTGCTGCTCCTCGGTGCCCTCGACGAAGACGTACTTGCCGGGGCGCCCCTCCTGCACCAGCCTGCGCTCGGGACCGGGAACGTAGAAGTCAGGCTGGAGCTCCCGATATCTCCCGCTCTCCTCGTTGTAGGAATTGTGAACGACAACGTTGTTGGCGAGGAAGTTATGCCAGGGCCCCTCGACCGCCAGGTCATAGGTCATTTCCTCACCGTCTTCCTCAATGGAGACGATCAGGCTGGATTTGGCGACCGAAACCTTGCCTCCGCGCTTGGCGAGCGCCTGCTCGGCGTCGCTCTTCTCGCGGTGGCACGATCGGCAGGCAGGCATGAGGTTGCTCTCGTCAAGAGCCTTCAGCAGGTCGGCCGCAACGGGGACCACATGGTCGAGAACCAGGTCATCGCGTGCGAACTCTCCCGAGCAGAGGTAGCACGTATCCGACTCCTTGATGAGCTGGCTCCTCCTCATGGAGGTCCAGACTCCGATTCCTCTGCGCAGTGAGGGAGGAATCAGCGCCTCGGAGGGCTTCGGAGCGGTTCCCCCGACCATGAGAGCGTCCCCGGCCTCAAGCTCTCCTGCCTTCCGCCATCCGTCGGGGGTGAGAACCGCGTGGTCCACGGAGCATCTCAGCGTCTCCCCGCTCGCGGTGGTCAGACGGATCAGTTGCTTGACCCCGGACTCCATGACGTCGAGGATCTTCGCGCGGGAGGCCAGCAACGTCGTCTCGTCATAGCACCGGACATGGTTACGGCGAACCGACTCAAGCCTTCTCAGCCGCCTTGTGGGATTCGCCGCCCTGAAAGCCGCCACCGCTTGCTCAGCGGCTTCCCGCGCCTCGTACAGCCCCAGGTAGTGCACCTGGTTCGCGCGCTTGACCTGAGCGTTCCACTTTCCGGCCTTCCGATGCCAGGTCACGCCACCGCCCGACCGGGGCACGGCGTCCTGCACACCGTGATGCCAGAGCCGGTAGAGCTCTTCGATCGTGCGCCGCCGGATGTGTCCCTTCTCGCTTACCAGCGTGATCTCGGAGTCGCCCGCGAGGCACCATCCGACCCTGTGGCGCTGGAACTCACGGAAGACGAAGATCGGCGCCTTGACCAGGAAGGTCATGGAGTTGTGCTCGAAAGGGGTGCCGTGACGGTCGCGCATCAGGAAGTTGATCAGGCCCTTCGAGCGCTCGGGGTCCTTGTTGATCTCCTCGATGGACTGCTCCCCCGCGGTGGACACCCGGGCCGCCCAGAGCACGTCGGAGTCCGAGGCGCTGTGCTTGACCAGTTCGACGGTGACGTCGTCGAGGAAACGGGGCCTGCTGTCGTCCACGGGCGAAGACCTCCTGCGTCGGGGTTGGGGCGGCTCAACCCTACCGGCGGCCCCAGAAGACCACAGACGCGGCGCGCGTTTCCCGAACCCGGCCGCGAAGCGGCCACGGGGCGGCCACGGGGTGGCCACGGGCGAACCGGCACCGATCCGCCCGTGGCCCGACACCGGCCTCACACCGGGAGCGGCGCCTCACGGCCCTCCCGTGCGATCCGGCGTCTCCTCAGTGCGAGGTCCTGCAGAGTTCCAGCACGTTGGCGATGATCCTCGCCCCGGCGCCGCCCTCCGCGGTGAGGATCGACTCGGGGTGGAACTGTACGGCGAAGCGCCGCCTGGCCACGTCCTCGATCGCCATCACCGCGCCGTCCGGGGTGAGGGCGGTCGCGGTGAAGCCCGCGACTCCCGGCTGCTTGGCGTGCAGCGAGTGGTAACGGGCGGCGGTGAACTCCTCGGGCAGGCCGTCGAGCAGCGCGCTCTCACCGAGCCTCCTGACCCTGCCCCGCTTGCCGTGCTCGGGGTAGGACAGCAGGTCGAGGCTTCCGCCCGCCTGCTCGACCATGCCCTGCAGGCCGAGGCAGACGCCGAAGACCGGCAGGTCCCGCTCGTAGAGCGCCTCGATGAGCCCGCTCAGGCCGAAGTCGGAGGGCCAGCCGGGTCCGGGCGACAGCACCACGAGCGACGGCGCGATCTCGTCGATCATCCGCACCGGGAACCCGTGCCTGAGCGTGACGACCTCGGCGCCCTGCTGGCGGAAGTAGTCGGCCAGCGTGTTGACGAAGGAGTCCTCGTGGTCGACGAGCAGCACCTTCATGCCCTCGCCGGGCCGTACGGCGGGGGCCCGCTCCTCGACCGCCTGGTCGGCCTGTCCCGCGCTGACCGCCGCCAGGGCGCCGAGCAGTGCGCTCGCCTTGAGCTCGGTCTCCCGCTCCTCGGCCTCGGGGTCGGAGTCGAACAGCAGCGTGGCGCCGGCCCTGACGGTGGCGACCCCGCCGCGGATCTGCGCGGTGCGCAGGGTGAGGCCGGTGTTCATGGAGCCGTCGAAGCCGATGTAGCCGACCGCGCCGCCGTACCAGCGCCTGGTGGTCGCCTCGTGGTCCTCGATGAACTGCATCGCCCAGGTCTTGGGGGCGCCGGTGACGGTGACGGCCCACATGTGGGTGAGGAAGGCGTCCAGCGCGTCGAACCCGGGCCGCAGGCGTCCCTCGATGTGGTCCACGGTGTGGATGAGCCGCGAGTACATCTCGATCTGGCGCCTGCCGATGACCTGGACGGTCCCCGGCACGCAGATACGGGACTTGTCGTTGCGGTCGACGTCGGTGCACATCGTCAGCTCCGACTCCTCCTTCACGCTGGACAGGAGGGTGCGGATCGCCTCGGCGTCCTCGATCGGGGTGCTGCCGCGCGCGATGGTGCCGGAGATGGGGCAGGTCTCGACGCGGTCGCCGTTGACCCTGACGTACATCTCGGGGGAGGCGCCGACGAGGTGCTCGTCCTCACCGAGGTTGAACAGGAACTCGTACGGCGCCGGGTTGACCTTGCGCAGCGTCCGGTAGAAGGCGGCCGGGTCGGTGCAGGAGGAGTGGAAGACCTGGCCGGGCACGACCTCGAACAGGTCGCCGCGGACGAACTTCTCCTTGGCCGCGGCGACGACCTGGGCGTAGGTGCCCCGCTCCGGGTCCGCGGGCAGCTCGGTGGGGACCGGGGGCAGCGGGACGCTCTCCCCCTCGCGGGGCAGGCCCCCGGTCGAGACGCCGTCCACGGTGAACTCGTAGCGGAACTCCTTGCTGGTCTCCCGCTTACGGTCGATGACCATCACCCGGTCGGGCAGGTGCAGCACGAGGTCACGCTGGTCCTTGGCGCGGGTGAGTACCTGCCTGATCGGCTCGAACTGGAAGGCCAGGTCGTAGCCGAAGGCGCCGTAGAGCCCCAGGTGCTCGTCCTGGCCCGCGAAGGCCGCGACCACCTCGCGGATCGCGGTGAAGACGGTGGGACGGCGGCTGCGCATCTCCTCGGGGAGGATGTCCTCGGACTCGGCGACGTACACCTCGACGTGGTCGGCGGTCGGCTCACCGGTCGGCTTGCCCGCGGCGAGCAGGCAGGAGGCGACTGCGGGCAGCACGACCCGGCCGCGGGCGTTCAGGGCGCGGGCGGAGATCCTGCGTCCCCGGGCCACGATCTCAAGGCAGGGGTCGACGTAGGCGAGATGCCACCGGCTGTAGCGGCCGGGGTACTCCATGCCGGAGGACAGCACGCCGCCGCGACGCTCACCGAGCGTCGTGACGACATCCTCAAGCATCGTCTCGGGCACGTCGGAGGCGGTGACCTCGACCTCTATGCCCCCCGCGGTGGTATATCCGCTCGTCTCCACTGCTGCCTCGTCCCTCTAGGTTCTCCTGGGCCCTCAAAGAGGCGGCTGACACAGAAAAGGCCGCCTCACTCGGGGCGGCCGTCTGTGTGCTCTCGCGAATGCGAAACCCGCGCCGCCTAGAAGCGGCGCCACCACTGCTGGGTTTCGGGGTGTCGCATGCCACAAGACTAGCGGCGGAAACTGTGATCATGCAACGTGACCGCCCCCGCGGCGTGGCGGCCGGGTAGCCGTCACGCCCCTTCTTCTGTTACCAGTAGGGAGGAGGGCAGTTTCGTTACCGGCGAGTAAAAGGCCAGGTGAGGAGGCCGCATGACGATCACATGGCCGCGGTCCGCGCACCGGGTCACGATCCAGCGCGATCTGCCCGTGCCCATGGCCGACGGGGTCGTCCTGCTGGCCGACCGCTACGCGCCCGTCGGCGCCGTGCGCCCGCCGACCATCCTGGTCCGCTCGCCGTACGGCAGGCGGGGGATGTTCGGGTTCGCCTACGGCAGGGCGTTCGCCCGGCACGGGTTCCAGGTCGTGCTGCAGAGCTGCCGGGGCGGGTTCGGCTCCGGCGGGCTGCTCGACCCGCTCGGCGACGAGCACGACGACGGCCTGGCCACCCTCGCCTGGCTGCGCGCCCAGCCCTGGTACGGCGGCGACCTCGCGATGCACGGCCCCTCCTACCTCGGCTACGCCCAGTGGGCGATCGCCCCGTTCGCCGGCCCCGACCTGAAGGCCATGGCGACCTCGGTGACCGCCTCCCAGTTCCGTGACGCCGCCTACGTGGGCGGGGCGTTCGCGTTGGAGTCCACGCTGATGTGGATCACGCTGACCGCCTCGATCGACGGCCCGTTCGGCGGTGCCGCCGCCCTCCTCGCGCCGCGCAGGACCAGGCGGGCGGCGCTGTCCGGGCGGCCCCTCGGGGAGATGGACGTGCTGTCGGCGGGCCGGGACCTGCCGTTCTTCCAGGACCTGCTGACCCACCATGCCGACCCCGGGTCCTACTGGGCGGCACGTGACTTCTCCGCCTCCGTCGGCGAGGTCGGGGCCGCCGTCACCATGGTCGGCGGCTGGTACGACGTGTTCCTGCCGTGGCAGATCAAGGACTACACGGCGATGCGGGCCGCGGGCAGACGCCCCCAGCTGACGATCGGGCCGTGGTACCACGCCGACGTCCGGCACGGCAGGGCCGCCAACGCCGACGCGCTCGCCTGGTTCAGGGCGCACCTGCTCGGCGATCCCTCCGGCCTGCGCCGGCAGCCGGTCAGGCTGTACGTCACGGGCGCGGGCGAGTGGCGCGACTACCCCGACTGGCCGGTTCCCGGCATGCGGGAACGACGCTGGCACCTGCAGCCCGGCCGGGCTCTCTCCCCGGACAGCCCCTCCTCCGGCGAGCCGGACCGCTACCGCTACGACCCCGCGCACCCGACCCCCGCGCTGGGCGGCCCCGTCCTGCTGGGCAACTCCGAGCCGCGGGACAACCGGCGCCTTGAGGCCCGCCGTGACGTGCTCGTCTACACCGGGCCCGAGCTGCGCGAGGACACCGACGTGATCGGCCCGGTCCGGGCCGAGCTGTACGTCAGGACGAGTACCGAGCACGCCGACGTGGTCGTCCGCGTCTGCGACGTGCACCCCGACGGCACCTCCTACGACGTGTGCGACGGCGTGCGCCGCCTGCTTCCCGGCTCTCCCCAGCCCGACGTGGACGGCGTGCGCCGTGTCCTGGTCGACCTGTGGCCGGTCGGCCACCGCTTCCGCAGGGGTCACCGCATCCGTCTGCAGGTCGCGGGCGGCGCCTACCCCCGCATCGCCCGCAACCTCGGTACCGGAGAGCCGCTGGGTACCGGCAGCGCGATGGTCGCCTGCCTGCACGAGGTCTTCCACGACCCCGTCCGTCCCTCGGCGGTCGTGCTGCCGCTCGTGGCCGGCTGAGAGCGGGGCGGGGTTAGGGTCGGAGGGTGCGCGCGGCCAGGCTGATGTCGTTGGTGCTGTTGCTCCAGGCCCGTGGCGGGATGACCGCCGCCGAACTGTCCGAGGAGCTGGAGGTCTCCGAGCGGACCGTCCACCGGGACGTGCTGGCCCTGTCCGAGGCCGGGATCCCGGTCTACGCCGACCGGGGCAGGGGTGGCGGTTACCGCCTGCTCGACGGGTACCGCACCCGCCTCACCGGCCTCGACCGGGCGCAGGCGCAGGCCCTGTTCCTGTCCGGTGTGCCCGAGGCGCTGCGCGAGATGGGCCTGGGCGAGGTCGGAGCCGTGGCGCGCCTGAAGGCGTCGGCCGCGCTGCCCGCGGACGCGCGGGACGCCCAGGCGGACGCGGCGCAGCGCTTCCACCTGGACGCCCCCGGCTGGTTCGCCCGTGACCGGCCGCCGCCGGAGTCCCTGCTGCCGCTGGCCAGGGCCGTGTGGGGCGATCATCCGGTGACGGCCGCCTACCGGGGCGCCCGGCGGACCCTGGAACCGTACGGCCTGGTGCTCAAGGCCGGGGTCTGGTACGTCGCGGCCCGTTCGGTGATCTACCGGGTCGAGCGGCTCAGCGAGGTCGAGGTCCACGCCGATCGGTGTTTCACCCGCGATCCCGGCTTCGACCTGGCCGCCTTCTGGAACGAGCGCGCCGCCGAGTTCGCCCGTTCCCTGCTCAAGACGCGGGTGACCGTACGGCTCAGCCCCGAGGGCCTGCGCGCGCTGCCCGTCTTCGCCGACCCGGCGGCCCTCGACGACGCGCTCGCCTCCGCCGGGGAGCCCGACGAGCGGGGGTGGGTCACGCTCCACCTGCCCGTCGAGTCCCCGGAGGTCGCCTACGCGCAGATCCTCAGGTTCGGCCCGGAGGCCGAGGTCCTCGACCCGCCGTCCCTGCGCGCCCGCGTGGCCGAGGCCGCCGCCCGGCTGCACGGCCTGTACGACCGACAGGTCTAGCGGTAGCCGGTGGCGTCCGCGGGCTTGTCCTGGTCCTGGACCTCGACGATGTAGCGCCAGGCGTCCGGCCTGCTGCCGTCCACGTCGGTGAAGCCGTAGACCTGGGCCAGCTGCCCGCTGGAGAGGGACTGTCCCGACCAGCGGACCCGGTCGGGGTCGGCGGCCAGGGCGACGACCGCGCGCCCGGTGTAGGCGGGCGACTCCGAGATCACGAAGTGCGGTTCCCTGACGAGGGCGTCACGCCAGGTCTCCTCGGTGACACCGTAGTGCTCAAGCATCATCTCCGAGCGCAGCCAGCCCGGTGTGAGCGACACGGCCGCGCAGCCGTACGGCCTCAGTTCGTGGGCCTGGGAGAAGGCCAGGCGGTTGACCGAGACCTTGGCCAGGTCGTAGAAGAACGAGACGCGGTAGTTGACGGCGTTGTACTCGGCGGTTCCGTCGGTCACCTCGACGACCAGGCCGCCGGGGTTCCTGGTCAGCAACGGCAGGGCGTGGTGGCTGGTGATGACGTGGGTGTCGATCGCCAGCCTGAGCAGGCGCAGGCCGTCCTCAAGCGAGTGCTTCCAGAGCGGGGTGTCCCAGGCGGCCAGCGGGTCGCCGCCCCAGACGTCGTTGACGAGCAGGTCGAGCCTGCCCTGCTCACGGTCGATCCGCTCCACCAGCGCGCGCACCTGCTCTGACTCCAGATGGTCCACCTGTACGGCGATGCCCCGGCCGCCGGCCCGCGTCACCAGTTCGGCTGTCTCCTCGATGGTCTCGGGGCGGTTCATCTCCGAGCGGTGCTCGCGGGTCGTCCTGCCCGTGCAGTAGACCGTGGCTCCGGCCTCGCCGAGCGCCGTCGCGATGGCCCTGCCCGTCCCCCTGGTCGCCCCGGCGACCAGGGCGACCTTCTCTCGCAGTGTCGTGTGCATGCCACTGACCCTGCCCAAGAAACAGGACACCTTATGTCATGTTTTCGCGCCGTGTCCGGCGGCGGCCGGAGTCCGGTCAGCCGACGGCGTCGACGAAGCGCCGCGCGTCGGGCTCGGTCATACCGGTCTCTCCTCTGACGAGCAGGACGGCCTGTTCGGCTCGGCCGGAGGTCTTGAGGTCGTGGACCCGGGAGGCCAGATCGGCGCCGCCGCGACGCGGAGTCGCGGAAGGGGGTTGCGCGGGGTGCGGCAGAAACGTCGCGGGCCTGGAGGAGCGCCGTACGAGAAGGACGAGGGCGGCGATGATCCCGCCGAAGAACAGGATGAGGATCAGACCGATGATGACCAGTTCCGTAGGCCCTAAATTCGGCATGGCACCAGCCTATTGCGAATTCGCCGGACGCGGCCGACCGCCATACCTCCACTAATCCTGTCAAGGAAGCTGATACTCCGGTCGATAGGGCGAATTCTCCACAATTGCCCCGGTCACCGGGGTATCGACCTACCGCTCGCCGCGCAAAGCACCCCGTTCGGCGCTCCGTGACCGCAATGAAACAACCACGTAATTACGCTTCCGGTCAGCCGAAGGAGTCAACCCCCCATTCGGTTGTCCGTTCTCCAGCCCCGAGGAGACCGTATTGGCCACTCCGGACAAGGACAGAGGCGATCGCAGCCCGTGGAACCGGCTGCTGATCATTCCGATCGTCGTGCCTTTGCTGCCCTTTCTCTACAACGCCCTCGACCCCCGGTTTCTGGGTTTCCCACGGTTCTACTGGTTGCAGCTCGCCTTCGTCGCCCTCGGCGTCGCCTGCACCGCGACCGTCTACCAGATGACCAAACGGAGGCGGTGACCCGTGAACGCCCACCTCACCGAGATCATCGTCTTCACCGTGCTGTTCCTGGCCGTCAGCGTCATGGGGTTCGTCGCCTCACGCTGGCGCCGCCCGGACGACCTCGCCAGCCTGGACGAGTGGGGACTCGGCGGCCGGAGCTTCGGCTCGTGGGTCACCTGGTTCCTCATCGGCGGCGACCTCTACACCGCCTACACCTTCGTGGCCGTGCCCGCCCTGCTGTGGGGGGCGGGCGCCACGGGCTTCTTCGCGATGCCGTACACGGTCATCACCTACCCGATCGTGTTCCTGGTGCTGATCAGACTCTGGTCGGTCTCGCACGTACACGGGTTCGTGACGCCCGCCGACTTCGTCAGGGCCCGTTTCGGCTCCCCGACGCTGGCGCTGCTCATCGCGATCACCGGCATCGTGGCGACCATGCCCTACATCGCGCTCCAGCTCGTCGGCATCGAGGCCGTACTGAAGTCGATGGGCGTCACCGGACACCTTCCGATCATCATCGCCTTCGCCATCCTCGCCGCCTACACCTACCAGTCGGGGCTGCGCGCCCCGGCCCTGATCGCCTTCGTCAAGGACTCGCTGATCTACATCGTGATCCTGGCAGCCCTCGTCGTGATCCCGCTGAAGCTCGGGGGCTGGGACGCGATCTTCGACGCGGCCGAGGCCAAGTTCGCCGCCACGCCCGCGCCGGGTGACGGCATCCTGCTCAACGGCGGCAACCAGCTGCAGTACATCACGCTGGCTCTGGGCTCGGCACTGGCGCTGTTCCTCTACCCGCACAGCGTCACCGGCGTGCTCGCGTCGAAGAACCGCGACGTGATCAAGCGCAACATGTCCGCGCTGCCCGCCTACAGCCTGTTGCTCGGCGTGATCGCGCTGCTCGGCTACATGGCGATCGCGGCCGGGGTGAAGCCGATCGTGACGGCGGGCAGGCCCGACAGCAACACGATCGTCCCGCAGCTGTTCGACCAGATGTTCCCCGACTGGTTCACCGGCGTCGCCTACGCGGCGGTCGGCATCGGCGCGCTGGTCCCGGCGGCCATCATGTCGATCGCCGCGGCGAACCTGTTCACCCGCAACATCTACCGGGAGTTCCTGAAGCCCGCCGCGACCGACGCGGACGAGGCCAGAGTCTCGAAGATCGTGTCCCTGCTCGTCAAGGTCGGCGCGGTGCTGTTCATCCTGTTCATGGACACCGGCTTCTCCATCGACCTCCAGCTCGTCGGCGGCGTCATCATCCTGCAGACACTGCCCGCGGTGGGGCTCGGCCTCTACACCCGCTGGTTCCACCGGGGCGGCCTGGTCGCCGGGTGGGCCGCGGGCATGACCTGTGGGGTGCTCATGCTCTACAGCATCGGCAACCCGGTGACCGGCAAGGCGCACTTCGCCGGGTCCGCGTTCCCGCTGAGCAACCTGGGCCTGGACACCAGGATGACGGTCTACGCGGGCCTGCTCGCCCTGGCCGTCAACCTGCTCGTCGCCGCGATCGGCACCCTCGCCGCCCGTGCGGCCAGGCTCGCCGACGGCGGGGACCTCACCAGCCCCGCCCACTACACAGCGGACGAGGGCGACCCCCGGGTCAAGGATCTCGACCTCGTGGGCTGACATCCGAATACGGCTTTCGTCGGGTCCGTCCCCGATGGGCCGGACGGACCCGGCGGGACCCTCTGCAATAACCCTAATTTCCTACCGTATTAGTTGACAATTATCGGCGAGGAAGCCTACCGTGAGGGCATGACCTCCCCGCTGTACCTCACGACACGAGGTCACGTGGACCTCTGCCGCGTGGCCAGCGCGCTGTGTCCTTCCACCCGGTCTTGAGAAGGTTCCATTGGCTCGTTGGAAGGAAGACACGATGTCGTCACTCGTCATCACCCCCGTCGCCGGGCGCATCGGCGCCGAGATAGTCGGCGTCCGGCTCGGTGGTGAACTGCCCGCCGAAGTCGTCAAGGAGATCCGTGCGGCCCTGCTCCGCCACAAGGTGATCTTCTTCCGTGGTCAGAAACACCTCGACGAACCCGGCCAGGTGGCCTTCGCCCGCCTGCTCGGCCCGCTGACCACCGCCCACCCGACCGTCCCCGCCCTCAACGACGACTTCCCCATCCTCGACCTGGACTACAGCAGCGGGCAGAAGGTCGACCGGTGGCACACCGACGTCACGTTCGTCGACCGTCCGCCACTGGCCTCGGTGCTCCGGGCCGTCGTCGTCCCTCCCTCAGGAGGCGACACCCTGTGGTCCAACACGGTGGCCGCCTACGAGAACCTCCCCTCGGAGCTGGCGAGGCTGATCGACGGGCTGCGCGCCGTACACACCAACCAGTTCGACTACGCGCGGGTCAACGCCTCCGACGACCCGGACAAGGCCCGCAGGCACGCCGAGGTCTTCTCCTCCATCTCCTTCGAGACCGAACACCCCGTCGTCCGCGTCCACCCGGAGACGGGAGAACGCTCGATCCTGCTCGGTGACTTCGCCAGACGGATCATCGGCCTGCCCAACGACGTGTCGGCCTCACTGATCCGCCTGATCCAGGAGCAGGTCACACTGGTCGAGAACACCGTCCGCTGGCGCTGGTCCCCCGGCGACGTCGCCATCTGGGACAACCGGGCGACCCAGCACCGGGTCGTGCACGACTTCGGGGCACAACCGCGCCGCCTGCACCGGGTCACCGTCGCCGGCGACGTCCCCGTGGGCGTCGACGGCCGCCCGAGCGAGGTGCTGTCCGGCGACGCCTCGATCTACTCGCCCATCGCCTCCGTCACGCCCGTCGCCGCCTGACGGGGGCCGTCTGACAGGGGCACGGTCCCCTCGGGTACGGCGCGCCGAAGAACTTCGCCGCCTCCCCTCCGAAGCAAGCCCGCCCGGCTCCTCCTCCACCGGGCGGGCTTATTCGTGCCGCGAAAAGGGGTGGCTCTCGTCGCCCAGGCGTTCCACGCGCAAGCCCCCTCCTCCTCCAACGCTCTGCGCGGGGCCGGTGCCGACGCCCGGCACCTGTGAGGTGGCAGCCATCGGTAGGCCGGTGTCCGACGGATGTCCCGCCATCGCCCAGGGTCCGGGTGACGAGCCCGCCACAGCCGTACGCCGTGTTCGCGCTGGTCGCCTAGCACCGCCTATAATTTAGACCAGCATCGAATTAAGGAATCGCCCATGGCCGTCACCGCCCCCGCCTCCACCGGCGCGCAGTGCTGTGCGCCGATCGCCCGCGAGCCCCTCAGCGAAGCCGACGCCACCGAACTGGCCACGCTGCTCAAGGCCGTGGCCGACCCGGTGCGGCTGCGGCTGCTGTCGATGATCGGCTCCCACGCGGGCGGCGAGGCGTGCGTGTGCGATCTGACCGGCGTCTTCGACCTGACCGCCCCCACCATCTCCCACCACCTGAAGGTGTTGCGCACCGCCGGGCTGATCGACGGCGAACGCCGCGGAACCTGGGTCTACTACCGGATCATCCCCGAGGCGGTGAACAAGCTGGGCGCGCTGTTCACCCCGCTCGCCACCCCCGCCGCAGCACAGAACGGCCCGGTGGACGTGGAACTGCTCACCGTATGACCCGACGCGGCTCGTCTGACGGATGTCGTGGTCGTCGGCGCCGTACAGCCGGGCTCGCGGCGGGCTACCACCTGCGACGAGCGGGCGCCGACTTCGTCATCTCCTGGACGCCCACCACCCCGGGGGCATTCTGGCCTTATTGCCCGGTGACGGCGCTGCGCCGTTCCAGCAGGACCACGTCCCGCCAGAGGCCGCGGTGGCAGCCGACGCGTTCGCGGGTGCCGACCACGCGGAAACCGAGCTTGCCGTGCAGGGCGAGGCTGGCGGTGTTGCCGGGGAAGACCCCGGCCTGGATCGTCCAGATCCCGGCGTCCTCGCTGGCGGCGATGAACTCCTCCAGCAGTGCCCGGCCGATGCCGTGCGCCTGGCAACCCGGGTGGACGTAGACGCTGTGCTCGACCACCCCGGCGTACACCGGCCGGGCCGAGACCGGCGAGGCGGCCACCCAGCCGACGACCTGGCCGGTCGCGGTGTCGACGGCCACGTACCGCGGGTGCGCCAGCTTGCCCGCGGTGAACCCCTCCCAGGAGGGCGCCGTCGTCTCGAAGCCGGCCTGTCCCGTATCCAGGCCCGCCTGGTAGATGGCCAGCACCTGCTCGGCGTCGCTCTGGAGCATCGGCCGGATCCCCAGGCCCGGCCCGGCGGGCTTGGCTGCCTGGACGATCTCCTCGTGCGTCATCATGGGCTCCCTTCACTCACAAACCGGTACGGCCGGAACGGGGTTGCCCATCACCACGTCAGCGGCGGTGGGGAAACAGCTCACGCATGCCTCGTTGATCCGATACAGGCTGGTGGTGCCCTGCCGTTCGACCAGCACGAACCGCACCTCGGCCAGAACCTTCAGGTGGTGCGAGACGGTCGACTGCCCCACCCCGGATACGGTCACGATCTCGCCCACACTCATCGGCGTGCGCCGCCGGGCCAGCAACGACACGATCTGGATGCGGGTGGCGTCCGCGAGGGCCTTGAACCAGCTCGCGTACTGTTCGGCCTCCGCACGGGGCAGTGACTTCTTCTCGTCATTCATCGTCCATCGACGATAGACGATGAATGACGGATGGGCCACCATGGCCGTCAACCGGCCTCTGCCGCGAAGTGTCGCCGGCGTTCAGAGCCGTGTGAACATGGAACGCATCTGAACGAGCTCGGCTTTCTGGCGGGTGATGATCGAGGCGGCCAGTGCCGTGGCGCGTGGAGAAAGGCCGTCTCGCCGCTCGGCCGCGGCCAGGCCGATCGCGTCAGTATGGTGCCAGACCATCATGTCCAGAAATATCCGGTCAAAGTCGGTCCCGGACGCCTCATCCAGGGTTTCCAGGTCAGTCCAGCCCATCATGTGCGGGCCCCGGTGCATACCGGGTCCCATGTCCTCCGGCCCTCGGTTGCACGGACCCCGCTCGTCGTCCCCTCCGCCGGGTGGTCCCGTCATGCACGGACCCAGGCCGGGAGCCGGTTCTCCCCAGCTCCTCAGCCAGGCGGTCAGCTGGGCGATCTCGGCTTCCTCGGCCCGTCCGATCCGCTCGGCCAATGCCCTGACCCGGGGGTTCGAGGTGTGTGTCCCGGCCATCCCGGTCATGATCAATGTCTGCCGGTGGTGAAGGATCGTCTCCTGGGCGAAGCGTACGTCCTGAGCGTTGTGCTCCTCGGCCAGGACGCCGGTGGACGAGACGGCCGGAGCGCCGATCCACGGCCCGACGAGCGCGACATGAAGGTCGCCGGGGCCACCGCAGGCCATCAGAACGGCGCTGACGCCCAGAGCCGCGAGACCTACGCGGCGGGCGGGAAAACTCGGTGCAGCCATGGCGTCCCCCCTGACGGGGTTCTCACATCCGGCGCGCGGCCGGACGGCACGGATTCTTGGTGGCGGGCGCCCCACCGTTGCGGGAACGCGGCAGGCCCGCCTCCACTCCATCCCATGCTCTGGACCGATTGATCACAGCCGCCTGATGTCACCCCTTTGTGGGACTTATGTCCTGTTCTGGAGGAGACCAAGGAGCAACCGGTTCGGCTCACGGTGAGCGGAGGGAGGAGAAAACCGGGTGCGCGGAGTCCGGAGCGGCGGTCAGGGAGAAGTAGGCCTCCTCCTCCTGGTCGAAGTGGAGCACCAGGACCGCGTACAGGCCGTAGAGGCAGGCACGCAGGTCGTCGAGTTGTTCGGGACGGAGCCCTTCCGCTCCGGTGAGGGCGAGGTGGCCGTCCAGGCGGCGGATGAGGCGTTCGATCTCCGCGTGCGCCCTGCTCATGGTCATCGTGACCTCCGAACCACCCAGTGCCTGCCCCATGGCCGGGTACAGTCGTCTCTCCTCGGCGCGTTCGTGGGGCAGCAGGCGTTCGGTGAGGAAGTCGTGGACCTCCCGCAGCCGGTCGAGAGCCACCTCCGGGGGGCTCTGGCCGAGCCGGTCCGCCGTCTCACGGATCAGTTCCAGGGGTGGCCTCAGCGAGGAGTGCTCCATCTCGAAGCGGCGCAGCAGGGACTCGGTCTCCGCGTCGACCACCGTTCTGGTCCCCCTGGTGGGACGCAGCGCCCGCAGCGCGTTGAGGATCACCGTGACGTCGATGGCCTCCTGCAACAGGGCACCGGCCGCCGGAGGCAGTGCTCCGGCCGCGGCCACAGCCATGGCCAGCAGCGACAGTCCCATCCCCGCGGCGGCGCTCTGTACGGCGATGCGGCGGGAGCGACGGGCCACGTCCATGGCGTCGGCGAGCCGGTCCAGGTGGTCGGTGGTGAGCACCACGTCGGCGGCCTGGGCCGAGGCGGCCGACCCTCGGGCGCCCATGGCCACCCCGACGTCGGCGGCGGCCAGCGCCGGAGCGTCGTTGATCCCGTCGCCGACCATCACGGTCACCGCCTCGGCCACCTCCCTCCGTACCGCTTCCACCTTGGCCACCGGCGTCTGCTCGGACAGCACCCGGTCGACGCCGAGCACCGTGCCCACGCTCTCCGCGACCTCGGCCCTGTCTCCGGTGAGCATGATCACCTTTTCGATCCCGGCGGTGCGCAGCCGCCGCAGGGTCCGCGCGGCGTCGGCCCGTACGGCGTCGCGCAGCAGGATCACCCCGGCCGTCCGGCCGTCGACCGTGACCCAGACGGTCATGGCGCCGTCCAGCGTGGCCCTGGCCCGCTGGGCTCGTTCCCATTCGGAATCGGACCGGGCCGCCGCCTTGCCGACCTCTACCCGGCGTCCCCCGACCAACCCCGTGGTCCCGGTGCCCGGCTTCTCCTGCGCCTCGGTTGGTTGGGGCAGCGTGAGGCCGCGAGCATGAGCGGCGTCGACGATCGCGGCGGCGAGCACGTGGGAGGACATCTGGTCCAGCGCGGCCGCCAGACGCAGCACGTCGTCGGCCTGGACACCGGGGGCGGCCACCACGTCGACCACCTCGGGGCGTCCCGCGGTCAGCGTGCCGGTCTTGTCCAGGACAAGCGTGCGGGCCTGCCCCAGCCTCTCCAGTGCTCCCCCTCCTTTGACCACCACGCCATGACGCGCCGTACGGGACAGACCGGAGGCGATGGCGGCGGGCGCGGCCAGCAACAGCGGGCAAGGGGTGGCGACGACCAGGACCGCGACCGCCCGGACGGGATCTCCGGACAGCAGCCAGGCTCCCCCGGCCAGCAGCAACGTCGCGGGCAGGAACCAGGCGGCGAACCGGTCGGCGAGCCGCACCACGGGAGCGCTGCCCGCCTCGGCCTGCCGTGCCAGCCGTACCACTCCCGCATAGGCGCTTTCGGCCGCGATCCGGGTGGCCCGCAGGTCGAAGGCGGCACCGGCGTTCACCACGCCGCTGCGCACCCCCTGCCCGGCGGGGCGTTCGACCGGCAGCGCCTCCCCTGTCAGCGCCGACTCGTCCAGCGACGCCAGGCCCGCGGCGACCACCCCGTCCACAGGGACGGTCTCACCACTGGGGACCAGCAGCAGGTCACCGGGGCGGACCAGGCCGACGTCCACCTGGCGGGGCGTCCCGTCCTCGTAGCGACGCGCCGAGCGCGGAGCACGTTCGTACAGGCCGGTCAGGTCACGGCGGGCCCGGCGCAGGGAGTAGTCCTCCAGCGCCTGGCCGGTGGCCAGCATCACGCCGATCACCGCACCGGCGAAATACTCCCGTACGGCCAGCGCCCCGGCCAGGGCGAGCACGGCGATGGCGTCCACGCCCAGCCGGCGCTCGCGCAGCGCCGACAGCACCTGCCAGAGCGCGGGAAGCAGGGCCACCACCGTGACGGTCGCCCACACGGCGTCTCCAGCCGGGGACGCTCCGGCCAGATGGCACACGGCCCCGGCCGCCAGCCCGGCCACGGTGACCACCACGAACGCGGTGCCGCCGAACTTTCGCATGTTCTCAGCCTTCCCGCTGCGAACCGGCTCGCCCGGATCCGCCGGCCCGCACGGGCCCAGGACCGGATCGCCACCGGACAGTGAACGTGGTGCCGCGTTCCTCGGTGCCGCAGAGAGGCGCACAACGACCGGGTCCACCCTGCTGGAGGTATCGGCGGGACAGGAGTCCTCATGTACAAGCCCACGGTCAGATCAAGCGTCGGACGCGGGAGTGAAGGAACCCAGAGACGACAGACCTGCTATTTGGTGACTTTGGACCCGTTTCTCCATAAATCCCGGCGCGGTGAGTGTCACCGCGCATCCTGCACCCGGCTGCCTCTCCTTCCCAGCGGCCCGAAAGGCCCGTCGTCCTGGGACTTCCGGCCCTCACCTCCTCCTTTTCCCTGCGATGGAATGGAGGGCATGGCGGACCTGCGGCGGTCCGCCCCTTTCTCGCTGGGAGATCTCGATGACCGGACACATGACGACCCCGGGAGACCTGGGCCGCCGGGTGAGCAGACGGCGTGAAGACCTGGGGCTGACCCGCGACCAGCTGGCCGACCACGCCGAAATCGACGCCCTGTACCTGGCGTACCTGGAGGAGACGCCCGCCGCGCCGTCGGCCGAGACCGTGCGCAGGCTGGCCACCGCTCTGGGCGTCGGCGTCGCCGAACTGCTCGGTGGGACGGTCGATCTGCCTCCCGGCCGGGGCCGCCCCACCGCGGGTCCCCGCCTGAACAGGCTCGACCCCGCCGAGTGCCTGCGGCTGATCGCTCCCGGCGGCGTGGGCAGGGTCGCCTTCAACGAGCCTGAGGGGCCGGTGGTCCTGCCGGTCAACTACGCGGTGCACAACGGTGCCGTGGTCTTCCGCACGGCCTTCGGCGGCCCGCTCGACGGCAATCTGCGCACCGGCGTCCAGGGGGCCGAGTTCAAGGTCGCCTTCCAGGTCGACCGGATCGACGAGGCCGGCAGAGAGGGCTGGAGCGTGCTCATCCGCGGCGGTCTCCACCACGTCGTGACCGGCGACGAACAGGCGGACGCGGAGACCTCCGGCGTCCAGCCGTGGGCGGGCGGCGACCGCGAGCTGTACGTCTCGATCACCCCCGCGGAGATCAGCGGGCGGCGCATCCAGCACGTCCTGTGAGGCCGCACGACCGTCTCGTGGCCGGTGATCCACCACGTGCGCGATCCTCCAATGATCGGTCAGCCCTGATGGCGGCGGCGCGCGCCGCCGTACCGTGCGAGTGAGGGGGTGCGCCATGCCGTTGCCCGCGGTCGTCGACCTTGGGCGGATCGCCGCGGTGGTCTTCGACACCGACGGGGTCGTCACCGACACGGCCGGGGTGCACGCCGCCGCGTGGAAACAGGTGTTCGACCCCTTCCTGCGTGAACACGCCGACCGATCCGGGGGGCGGTTCCGGCCCTTCGACGCCGGTGGGGAGTATCTGCGTCATGTCGACGGCAAATCCCGCCGCGACGGGGTGGAGGACTTCCTCCGCTCCCGGGGCATCGCGCCGGACCCGGAAACGGTGGCCGACCTGGCCGCGCGCAAGGACGCCTTCTTCCTGGCCGAGATCCGCAGGAACGGTGTCGCCGCCTTCCCCTCGACCGTCGAGGTCGTTCGTGAGCTCCGGCGTCGTGGGGTGCGTACGGCCGTCGTCTCGGCGAGCCGTAACTGCGCGCGGGTGCTCCGCGCGGCGGCGGCCGACCACCTGTTCGACGTCCGAGTCGACGGTGTCGAGGCAGCTCGGCTGGGACTGGCCGGAAAGCCCGACCCCGCGCTGTTCCTGAAGGCGGCCGGGGAACTTGGAGTGTCGCCGCGGCGGACGGCGGTGGTCGAGGACGCCCTCGCCGGGGTGCGGGCGGGCAGGCGGGGTGGGTTCGGCCTCGTCATCGGCGTCGACCGGCACGGCTCGGGGGACGCGTTACGGGCGGCGGGAGCCGACATCGTCGTCGGCGATCTGGCGGAGCTACGACTGGCCGGGAGAAGCGGTGAACCCTTGGCTCCTCATCTATGACGATGACGATCCCGCCTCCGAGGGACTGCGGGAGGCACTGACGACGCTCGGCAACGGCTACTTCGCCACCCGCGGAGCCGCACCGGAGGCGCACGCCGACGGTGTGCGCTATCCCGGCACCTACGTGGCCGGCTGCTACGACCGGCTCTTCTCCCGGGTCGCGGGCCGTACGGTGGGCAACGAGGATCTCGTCAACGTGCCGAACTGGCTGCCGCTGACCTTCCGCGTCGACGATGACGACTGGTTCGCCCCCGGCACGGTTGAGTTCCTCACCGCCCGCCGCGTTCTCGACATGCGTGCGGGAGTGCTGACCCGGCTGCTGCGTGTCCGCGACTTCCGGGGACGGATCACCCGGCTGGAGCAGCGACGGCTGGTCTCGATGGACGATCCGCACCTGGCCGCCCTGAGGACGACGATCGTCCCGGAGAACTGGAGCGGCACGCTCCGGGTCCGCTCCGCTCTGGACGGGCGTGTCGTCAACTCCGGGGTCGCCCGCTATCAGGGGTTGGCCGGTCGGCACCTGGTGCCGATCAGCTCGCACGCCGCCCACGGGGTGATCGGGTTGCTGACGCGTACCGCCACCTCTCGCGTGGAGATCGCCCTGGCCTCCCGCACCACCCTGACCGGAGGACGCGACCATGCCGACGGCGGTGTCTCACACGACGCCCGGAAGGAGTGGGTGAGCGACGAGCGGACCGTGGAGGTGGCCGAGGGCCAGGAGATCGTCGTGGAGAAGGTGGTCGCCCTGCACACCTCCCGTGACCGGGCCATCGCCGGGAGCGAGAGCGCCGCCAGGACCGCGGTGGCACGTGCGGGTTCCTTCGAGGCACTGCTCGGACGGCACACGCGAGCCTGGGATCGGCTCTGGCAGCGGGCTCACGTGACAGCCGAGGACGCCGACGTCCAGCAGGTCCTCAACCTGTACGTCTTTCACCTGTTGCAGACGGCCTCCCCGCACCTGGCCGAACTCGACGCCGGGCTTCCCGCTCGCGGCCTGCACGGCGAGGCCTACCGGGGACACGTGTTCTGGGACGAGGTGTTCGCCTTCCCCTTCCTGGCGCCGCGCTTGCCCGAGGTCACCGAGGCGTTGCTGCGTTACCGGTGGCGGCGGCTGCCCGAGGCGCGCTGGGCCGCGCGTGAAGCCGGGTACACCGGGGCGATGTTCCCCTGGCAGAGCGGCAGCGACGGCCGGGAGGAGACCCCCCGCCTGCACCTGAACCCCCGATCGGGCCGCTGGCTGCTCGACCACTCCCATCTGCAGCGGCATATCGGCCTGGCCGTGGCCTACAACGTCTGGCGGCACTACCTGGCCACCGGGGACACCGCCTTCCTGGCCGGCTTCGGCGGCGAGCTGCTGGTGGAGATCGCCCGGTTCTTCGCCTGCCTCGCCGTGCGGGAGGGAGATCGGTACTCCATCCGGGGCGTGATGGGGCCCGACGAGTACCACGACGGCTACCCGGACCGCGCCGAGCCCGGAGTGGACAACAACGCCTACACCAACGTGATGACCGCCTGGCTGATGCGCCGCGTCCTGGACATGATCGCCCTGGTCGGAGCCGGAAGGGTGAGCCAGGAGGAGGTCGACCGCTTCACCGCCATGGCCGCACGGATGCGGGTGGACTTCCACGACGGGGTGATCAGCCAGTTCGAGGGCTACGACGCCCTGAAGGAACTGGATTGGGCCTCCTATCGCAGGAAATATGGTGACATTCGACGGCTTGATCGCATCCTGGAGGCCGAGGGAGACACTCCGAACCGGTACAAGATCTCCAAACAGGCCGACGTGCTGATGTTGTTCCACCTGCTGGGCTCCGACGGGCTTGGCGAGGCGCTGACCGGCCTGGGCCACACGTGGAATTCCGCGATGGCGGCACGCACCGTGGACTACTACCTGACCCGCACCTGCCACGGTTCCACGCTCAGTGCGGTCGTGCACGCCGGGGTCCTCGCCCACGTACGTCCCGGCGCCTCCCAGCCCTTCCTCGTCGAGGCGCTGAACAACGACGTACGGGACCTGCAGGGCGGAACCACGGCGGAGGGGGTCCATCTGGGGGCGATGGCCGGGGTGGCCGTTCTGTTCGAGAGGCCCTGAGCACCACCGGCTAGCGCATGTGACCGTCAGGGCCGCGCGGCTCCACTCGGCAGGGGGCCGGTGTGGCTGAGCCGGGACGCCCGGCGCCGCGCGTGGTGGGCGTGTCCACGGCGCCGGACGGCGGGCCCACCACCCTCCGGGAACGCGGAGAACACCTTCTTGGCCGGCTCGACCAGGACCAGGTAGCCGACGACGACCGGCCCTGCCACCAGGGCACTTCGGCCCTAGGATCCGGCGCGGCGGTGGCGGAGGCTGCTGGTATGAGGCGAACCGTCCCCGACGAATGCGATGTCCTGTTACGTGAAGGTGGCATCGCCCACATCCGCCCCCTGCGTCCCGGCGACGGGCCGTCCCTGCACAGGCTGGTCGACAGGTCGTCCGGACGCTCGGCCTACCTGCGGTTCTTCACCGGAGGCAAGGCCGGCGCCCACGCCTACATGGACCGCGTCACCGAACCGGACCACCCGGGCCGCGTCCTGGTCGCCGCGGTGGACGGCGGCCTGGTGGCGGTCGCGGAGTACGTCCCCGGTCAGGACGGCGACGCCGAACTCGCGATCCTGATCGACGACACGATGCACCACCGTGGCCTGGGCACCCTGCTGGTCGAGCACCTGGCGCTGGAGGCCGCCGACGAGGGCGTGCGCGAGCTGGTCGCCGAGGTACTGGCCGACAACCGCCCCATGCTGCGAGTGCTGGACGATCTCGGACTGCCCACCCGGCGGGCCTTCCTCGACGGGACGGTGGAGATCCGGATGGATCCGCATCCCACTCCGGGCCTGCTGGAGCGGATCGAGGAACGCGCCCACGAGGCGACCTCCGCCTGCCTGAAGCGGCTGTTCCACCCGGAGTCGATCGCGGTGATCGGCGCGGGACGCGCCCCGGGCGGGATCGGCCACCGCATCCTGCGCAACATTCTCGACGCCGGCTTCTCCGGCCCCGTCCACCCGGTCAACCCGCACGCCGACAGGATCCTCGGCCTGCCCGCGTACGCGACCGTGCGGCAGGTGCCCGGCCCGGTCGACCTGGCGGTCGTCGCCACCCCGGCCCGTACCGTGCTGGAGATCGCCCGCGACTGCGCCGGCCACGGCGTGCACGACCTCGTCGTCGTCACGGCCGGATTCGCCGAGGCGGGTGAGACAGGTATGGAAGGCGAGCTGCTGAGGATCTGCCGTGAATCCGGCATGCGTCTGATCGGCCCCAACTGCCTCGGTGTCGCCGACACCGGGGCCCATCTCAACGCCAGTTTCCTGCCTCATCCTCCCGCTCCCGGGCGCCTGGCCCTGATGTCGCAGTCGGGCGCGGTCGCGGTCGCTCTGATCGACCGGGCCAACGCCCTGGGGGTCGGCCTGTCGGGCTTCGCCTCGGTCGGCAACAAGGCCGACGTCAGCGGGAACGACCTGCTGGAGTACTGGGAGGACGACCCGGCGACCGACGTGATCGCCCTGTACCTGGAGTCGTTCGGCAACCCCCGCAGATTCGGCCGCATCGCACGGCGGGTGAGCAGACGCAAGCCGATCATCGTGATCAAGAGCGGCCGGGGCGTCTCCGGGGAGCGGGCGGTCCACTCCCACACCGCGGCCGCCGCCACCCCGGACGTCGCCGTCGACGCCCTGCTCAAAGCGTCGGGAGTCATCCGCGTCGACAGCGTCCAGGACATGCTCGACACCGCGCGCCTGCTGGGAACCCAGCCGCTGCCCCGTGGCGGGCGGGTGGCCGTCGTCGGCAACTCCGGCGGACCTCAAGCCCTGGCCGCCGACGCCTGCGAGCGGCACGGCCTGCTGGTTCCCGGGCTGTCGCCCCTCACCCGTGGACGCCTGCGTTCCCGGCTTCCTGCCTCGGCCGCCGTGGCCAACCCCGTTGATCTCACCGCCGGCGGCGGCGCACGGGATCTCGCCTTCGCCGTGGAGACCGTCCTGGCCGACCCCGACATCGACGCCGTCCTGATCGTCTACACCCCGCCGTTCGGCTCCGGACTGGCCGGCACCCGCCATGCCATCATCGCCGCGACCGCCACGACGACCAAGACCGTGGCCGCCTGTATCGCCGGGCACGACGGCCTGCTGGACGGACGGATCCCGTGCTACGCCTTTCCCGAACAGGCCGTGGGGGCCCTGCGTCACACGGTGGGGTACGCGGCGTGGCGCGCGAGGCCACAGGCCGCGCCCGCCAAGCCACCGGCGGCCGACACCGTCACCGCCCGTGGCCTCGTGGCGGCGGACCTGGCCCGCCATCCCGGCGGCCGATGGCTCGACCACGCCACCGCAGCCCGCCTGCTCGGCTGCTACGGCGTCCGTGTCATCGCCTCGACCAAGGCCGACGGCCCCGACACCGCCGCGGCGGCCGCCGAGTCCACCGGGCTACCGGTCGCGCTCAAGGCCACCGGGCCCGGCCTGGTGCACAAGAGCGACGTCGGCGGAGTCCGCCTCGGCCTCTCCACTCCCGGCGAGGTCCGCCACGCCTACCAGGAGATGGCCGAGGCCATCGGACCGGCGATGACCGGCGCGATCGTCCAGCCGATGGCCGAGCCCGGTGTGGAGATGATCATCGGTGGCGTCGCACACGAGTCCTTCGGCCCGTTGCTCATGGTCGGCATGGGCGGCGCCGCCGCCGAGCTCATGGCCGACCACTCCTTCCGGGTACCTCCGCTCGACGATCAGGATCCCGCTGCGATGGTCGCCGAACTGCGATGCGCCCCGTTGCTCTCGGGCTACCGGGGACGCCCCGCCGTCGACGTCGCCGCGCTCCGGGAACAGATCGCCGGGGTCGGACAGCTGCTGGACGACCTTCCGCAGGTGGCCGAACTCGACCTGAACCCGGTGATCGTCACCACGTCCGGCGCGCTCGCCGTGGACGTCCGGATACGGCTCGCACCCGCCGCCCCGCCGCCGTCGCCCTTCCGCAGGAGACTGCGATGAGCGACCGGACCTGCGGATCCGGTGGGAGGCGATGATGCGCGTCACCGTCAAGGACGTCATGACCCGGCGGGTGGTCTCGGTCACCGAGGGCACCTGCTTCAAGGACATCGCCGAGACGCTCCTGGAGCACGGAGTCAGTGCCGTACCGGTCCTGGACGGCGACGGCCACGTGGTCGGCGTCGTCTCCGAGGCCGACCTGGTGCGCCGGGAGCGGTTCCGCACTGGGTCGCCCCGGCCGGGGCGCGAGACGGCCCGAGACCTGATGAGCGCTCCGGCCGTCACCGTCCCGGTGGACGCCCCCGTGGTGACCGCGGGCCGCCTGATGGAACACCACGGCGTCAAGCGGCTGCCGGTGACCGACGGCCACGGTCATCTGGCGGGCATCGTCAGCCGCTGTGACCTGCTGAAGGTGTTCGCCCGTTCCGACGACGACATCGCGCGTGAGATACGCCGGGACGTGCTGTCCCGGTCGCTGTGGATGGACACCTCACGAATCCGTGTCGTCGTCGCCGACGGCGTGGTCACACTGAGCGGGAGGATGACTCTGCGCAAGGACGTCCGGCTCGCCGTCCGGATGACTGGGCAGGTCGACGGAGTCGTCGACGTGGTCGACGAGCTCACCTGGGACCGGGACAACACCGGCCCCGAAGGAAGACCCGAAGAGAGATAGGAGATCCACAGACCTTGGCCGATGGCCGGACGGGAACTCCCCCGCCCTCGCCCGCGAGGAAGCGCCGTCCAGACCGAGGCGACGTCACCACGTCCACGGAGTCCACCACCAGAAGATCGTCCCCAGCCACGACCCGACGTTTCTCCCGCGGAAGGTTCACGACCGGACCACGGCCACCGGGCAGCGGGCGTGGTGGAGCACGTCCCGGCTGACGGACCCCAGCACCGCCGAACCGACGGCACCCAGCCCACGGGAACCCACCACCAGCAGGTCGGCCTGCGCCGAGGCGTCCCTCAGAGCCGACACCGGGTGGGCGTAGGTCACCTCCGACACGATCTCGACCTCGGGGAACCTGTCCCGCCACGGGGTGAGCCGGTCGGCGAGCATCCGCTGCTGCTCCCGCCGTTCCCCGGAGAGGTCACGGACAGGCTCCGGCATGAAGGCGTGCAACGGAACCTGCCAGGCGTGCAGGGCACGCAGGGTGCATTCGCGCAGCCGGGCCTGCTCGAAGGCGAAGCCCAGGGCGGGCTCGCACTCCGGGGAGCCGTCGACGCCCACGACGACCTCGTCTCGCGGTTCGTTCTCCTCAGTCCTGACGACCACGATGGCGCCGGGCACGTGGCCCGCCAGTCGCAGGACCGCCGAACCCAGCAGCGCCTCGGCGAAGCCGCCCAGGCCTCGGTTGCCGATCACGAGTTCGACGGCCGAGGCGGCCCGCTCGCGCAGGGTCTCAGCGGGTGTTCCCCCGACCAGTTCGGTCGTCACGTCGATGTCCGGCCTGCGTTCCGCGGCGGCCTTCGCCGCCTCGGTGAGCACCCGCTCACCGGCGTCGGCCAGCGCGTCCTGCCATTCCGGTGGAGAGAACGCCGAGATCCCGTACGGCCAGCGTTCCACGACGTGCACGATCCGCACCGGCAGTCTTCTGCGTGCCGCGTCGTCGGCCGCCCACCGCACGGCGGCCGTGGCGGCGGATGAGCCGTCGGTGGCGACGACAATCGACTTGGTCATGTCCTTCCCCCTTTCCCTCTTTCATCGGACCGCGGGCAAACCGCCTCCTCCAGAGGCGATCGTCCCGATCCGGAAAGGACGTTCGCCCCGCCGTGGGTAGGTCACCGTTCAGACGCACCCCGGTATCAGCCGTACCGCGGTGACCTTGTACTCCGGGCACGACGTCACGGTGTCGGCATGGCGGGAGGTGAGAGTGTTCACCCCGCTGGAAGGGAAGTGGAACGCGCAGAAGACCTGGCCGGGCACCATGTCGTCACTGAGGTGAGCGGTCAACACGGCGCGGCCGTACCGGCTCCTCACCGTAACCGGATCCCCCTCCCCGAGGCCGCACCGAGCGGCGTCGGCAGGATGGAGATCGAGCAGATCAACCCCTTCCAGCTGAAGGTTGGCCGTACGGCGGGTCATGTTCCCGGAGTTGTAGTGCGCCCAGCGTCGTCCGGTGACCAGAACGAGAGGGTAATGGTCGTCCGGCGTCTCCCCCGGTGGGAGGTAGGGGCAGGCGGCCAGGTGGGCCAGGCCGTCGGAGGTGGAGAACCGCTCCCGATACAGGCTCGCCTCTCCCGGCCGGAAGGGATCCGGGCAGGGCCAGGGGACGGCGCCCTCACGGTCAAGCCGTTCGTGGGAGATCCCCGCGAAGAGCGGCGCCACCCGGGCGCACTCGGCCAGCGCCTCGGCCGGCGTCCGGCAGCCGAGGTCCACGCCGAGGGCGGAGGCGAGAGCGTGGACCGCCGCGAAGTCGGTCCTGGCGTCTCCCGGAGGATCCAGAGCGGGGCGGACCCGCTGGAAGCGGCGGTCGAAGTTGACGAAGGTGCCGTCCTTCTCCAGCCAGGCCGCGGCCGGCAACACGACGTCGGCGTGGCGGGCCGTCTCGGACAGGAACAGCTCCTGGCAGACGACCAGCGGGCAGGTCTCCAGGGCTTCGGTGACCCGGACGGTGTCGGGGTCGGTGGCGCAGACGTCCTCCCCGACGATCCACAGGGTCCGCAGCGTTCCGGCGCGTGCGGCGGCGAACATCTCCGGGATGCGCATCCCGGGCCGGTCCGGAACCGGCGCTCCCCAGACGTCGGCGGCCCTGGCCCGGGCGGCGGGATCGGTCACCTTGGCGTAGCCGGGCAGCAGGTCGGGCAGCGCGCCCATGTCGGAGGCGCCCTGGACGTTGTTCTGGCCGCGCAGCGGGTTGATACCGAAACCGTGTCCGGTGCCGACTGCGCCACGCAGGATCGCCAGGTTGGCCAGGGCGCGGACCCCGTCGGTGCCGTGCAGGTGCTCGGTGACGCCCAGTCCGTAGACGATCGCCGGCCGCTCGGCCCGCCCGTAGAGTCGGGCGGCCTCAAGCAGGTCCCCGGCCGGAACCCCGGTGAGGGCGGCCACCTGGTCCGGTCCGTAACCGTCCAGCAGCGCGGTGAGCTCCGGCAGCCCGGCGACCCGATGGCGCAGGAAATCGTCGTCGACGAGCCCCTCGGCGAGCATCACGTGTGCCAAGCCGTTGAACAGGGCGACGTTGGAGCCGGGCAGCGGCCGCAGGTGTACGTCGGCGTGATGGGCCAGGCCGACGGTCCTGGGGTCGGCGACGATCAGCCGTGCCCCGTGCAGAACCCTCCGCAGCAGCCGCGCGCCGACCACGGGGTGGGCCTCGACCGGGTTGGCGCCCACCAGCAGCAGGCAGTCGGCTCCTTCCACGTCGTCGAGGCTGTCGGTGCCGCCGGACAGGCCGAAGGCCGCGGTCAGACCGGCCGCCGAGGGGGCGTGGCAGAGGCGGGAGCAGTTGTCGACGTTGTTGGTGCCGACGGCGACCCGCATGAACTTCTGGATCAGGTAGTTCTCCTCGTTGGTCGCCCTGGCCGAGGAGATCGCCGCCACCGCGTCGGGACCCCCTGCGGCGACGGCCTCACGTAGGCCACGAGCGACATGGTCGAGGGCCTCGGACCAGCTCACCGGTGTGAGGAGCCCGTCGCGGCGCAGCAGCGGCCGGATGAGCCGTTCGGACGCGTGAAGGAACCCGTGCGCGAAACGGCCTTTGACACAGGCGTGCCCACGATTGACCGGACCATCGTGGTCCGGCAGGACCGCGACGATCTCGCCATCGCGGGTGAGCACCTCCAGGGAGCATCCGACCCCGCAGTAGCCGCAGGTGGTATGGGTCCGTCCTGAGGTCCTTGCCCGGTCTCCCACCGGCAGACCGGGCTCGGTGAGCGCCCCGGTGGGGCAGGTGTCGACACAGCCGCCGCAGGAGACGCAGTCCGAGTCGGCCCATGATCCGCCTGTGCCGGGGGCGACCACCGTGTCTGCGCCCCGGCCGGTCAGGGTGAGGGCGAAGGTTCCCTGGACCTCGGCGCACATGCGAACGCACCGGCCGCAGGCGATGCACAGATCCCGGTCCAGGTGGACGTAGGGATGGGTGTCGTCACGCCCTCGTCCGCCCTGCCCCTGGGCGCTGTCCGGGGCGAGCCCCAGCTCGTGGCAGATCCGGGCCAGCTCGCCACCGTCCGCACCGCCGTCCAGGGCGCGGGGCGGCAAAGCCGAGACGATCAGCTCCACGGCGTCACGGCGCAGTCCTCGCAACTCGCCGGTGGTGACCTCGACTACGGCACCGTCCACGGCCGGAGTGACACACGCGGCCACCACGCTCCCGCCGGATCTCACCAGACAGGTACGGCAGGAGCCCACCGATGTCAGGCGGTCGTCGTGGCACAGCGTGGGCAACTCGCCCCCGGCGAGACGAACCGCGTCCAGCAGTGAGGCGCCGTCTTCCAGATGGACGGCGACGCCGTCGACGTCGACCCTCATCGGTCCCACTCCCCGAGCTCGTCCCCGTAGGCTCGGGCGAGGCTCCGTACCGCGGCGGGCACCCTGCGCCCGAAGGCGCACAGGCTCGCCTGGCCCATCACCCGCAACAGCCGTGTGTACTCCTCGGACGGCGTGCCGGATCCGGTGATCTCCAGGCCCCGGCGGGAGCCGACCCGGCAGGGGGAGCAGGCTCCGCAGCTTTCTGCGGCGGCGAACTCCCACACGTGCCGCAGCACCTCCCGCCCCGTCACACGCCGGTCGAAGGCGACAAGACCGGCGTGTCCGAGGGCGGCGCCGTGGCGGGCCAGATCGGCCTCCGTCAGCGGTACGTCCAGCCCGTCAGGGGGCAGGAATCCGCCCAGCGGGCCGCCCACCTGCAGTGCCCCCAGTTCGGCCCCCTCTTGCAGGCCGCCGCCCAGCTCGGTGACGATGTGGATCACCGGGGTGCCGAGCTCGACCTCGTAGCAGCCGGGCCGGGCGAAGCGTTCGGACAGGCAGACCAGCTTCGTGCCGGTTTCGGTTCGGGTGCCGCGGCAGGCGTAGGCGTTTCCGCCACGCCGTACGATCCACGGTACGGCGGCCAGTGTCTCGACGTTGTTGACCACGGTCGGGGCGTCCCACAGGCCCTGTCGCGTGGGGTAGGGCGGGCGGGACCGTGCACAGCCGCGGCCGCCCTCCAGCCCGGCGATCAGCGCGGTTTCCTCTCCCGCCACGTAGGATCCTGCGCCCTCGACGACCTCGACGTCCAGGTTCACCTCACTGCCGTGGACCGAGCCGCCCAGATGGCCGTCGGCGTAGGCTTGGCCGACCGCCGCCCGCATCCGGGTGAGCGCCTGCGGGTACTCCGAGCGCACCAGTACCACGGCGCGACGGGCTCCGCAGGCCAGGCAGGCCAGAGCCAGGCCCTCCAGCACCCGCGCCGGATCGGCTTCCATCAGCAACCGGTCGGCGTAGGAACCCGGATCGCCCTCGTCGCCGTTGGCGACGACCACCGTGTCGGGTGAGCCGCCCGCGGCGGCCCACTTGGCGGACACCGGGAAACCGGCACCGCCTCGTCCCCGCAGCCCGGAGGCCGCCACCTCGGCCAGAACCCGCTGTGCGGCTCCGGTGGCCACAGCCTCGGGCCACACCGTCCAGGGCTCTTCACCGGCGACGATCCCGGCGAGCGCCACCGGATCGCCGGTGACGTCCCGGGCCGGAATGGCGGGTGCCACGGGAGGCAGCCCCCCGGCCAGTTGCTCGGTGAGGGTGGGGCCGACGCATGGCGTGTCACCGTCGAGGCAGCCAGGACTCGCGTAGCAGAAGCCCAGGCAGCGAACCGCCTGCAGTGAGACGTCGTTCCGGCCGACGCCACCGACCGCGACGCCCAGGGCCTCCTCGACCTCGGTGAGCTGACGACCCGCCCGGGCGGCGAAGCAGGCCGCCGCGGCGCAGACCCGCACGTGGCGGCGGCCGCGCGGGGCGGCCAGGTCGGCGTAGAAGGTGGCCGACCCCAGCCCCGCGGCCGCCGGCAGCCCCAGGCGCCGGGCCACCCGCGGAGCCCACACCTGCGGGCCGTCCGGTGACCTCTCGGCGGCCCCGGCCAAAGCCTCCAGCAGCCTGGCACCGAGGTGCCCTCTTCGCCCCGCGAGCACACGAAAACCGTTGGAGCCGTTGAAACCGCCCATAAGTCCAGAATGGTTCCGCCGTATCCCGCCTCTCAGGGTCCATGGACCCGACGCGACGGGACCTTCGCCCCTCCTGCCCGATCCTGGTCCGGGTTCGACGGGCCAGGCCCTCCTACCAGGACGTGGGACCTTCGCCCCATGTCAAGAGTCCTTGGACCGCTACCGTGAACGCCCCCGGGAATCCGACGGTGAGAACTATGGAAAGTGCCGAGGTCAGGGATCTGGACCCTCGGGAACCCCTGTCCCGGCTGCGTCGGGAGCTCGGCACCGGTCCCGGAGGGCTGTCATCCCGGGAGGCGGCCCGCCGTCTTGCGGTGTACGGCCCCAACGAGGTACGCCGCAGACGGCACCGGTCGCTGCTCGACGAATTACTCGGTCAGCTGGTCCATCCTCTCGCCTTACTGCTGTGGACGGCCGGGGCCCTGGCCTACGCCGCGGGTACGGCGGTGCTGGCGGCCGCCGTCATCGCCGTCGTCGTGTTGAACGCGGTGTTCGCGCTGTTGCAGGAACGGCAGGCCGAGCGGGCGGTCGAAACCCTCGCCCGCTACCTGCCGCAACACACCCGTGTGACGCGAGATGACCAGGAGGTGTCGATCGAGGCTCGCGGGGTGGTGCCCGGAGATCTCGTGCTGCTCGGTGAGGGCGACAGGGTTCCCGCCGATCTGCGCCTGATCGACGGCACCCTTGAGGTGGACATGTCCATGCTCACCGGTGAGTCCATGCCGGTGGCCCGGACGGCCGACCCGTCGCGGGAGGGCGCTCCTCTGCTCAGTGAGCCCAACCTGGTCTTCAGCGGAACCACCTGCGTCGCCGGAGAGGCGACGGCGGTGGCCTTCGCCACCGGTGACCACACCGAACTGGGTCGCATCGCGGTGCTCAGCCAACGCACCGTACGAGAGCGCAGCCCGCTGGAGACACAGGTGAGACGAGTCGCCTGGCTCATCGCCCTGGCCGCCGTCGGTATGGGAGCGGTGTTCCTCCTGGCGGGCGTCGCCTCGGGGATGTCCACGGTCGCCGCGCTGACGTTCGCCATCGGCCTGCTGGTGGCCAACGTACCCGAAGGACTGCTGCCCACGATCACCCTGGCACTGGCCGTCGGAGTGCGCGCGCTGGCCCGCGACGGCGCCGTCGTCAAACGGCTGAGCGCGGTGGAGACGCTCGGATCCACCGCCGTCATCTGCACCGACAAGACCGGAACCCTGACACGCAACCGGATGCGCCTTGAGGCGGCGTGGACCCCGCACGGCACGGTCGACCGCTCGTGTCCGCACCCTGCCGGTTTCGAGAGGTTGGCGGCCGCGACGACCGAGTGCACCACGGTCGCCCGCACCCCTGACGGCCTGGCCGGGGACCCGACCGAGATCGCGCTCGTCGAGGGCGCCGACTGGCTCGGACACCCCGCTGACCTGGACGGTCGCGACAAACGCCGCCGGGCGCTGTTCAGGTTCGACCCGCTCCTGAGGTTGATGTCCGTCGCGACCGATCATGTGGTCTACGTCAAGGGGGCGCCCGAGGCCGTACTCGCCCGTGTCCCGGACTGCGACCGGGAACACGTGATGGCCGAGGTGGCCGTTCTCGCCGGACGTGGGTTGCGCGTCCTGGCCGTGGCCGCCCGTACGACCGGTCGCGCCCCTGAACGCCGTGAGGACGCTGAACGGGACCTGCGGCTGATCGGCCTGGTCGGCCTTGACGATCCGCCCCGCCCCGAGGTGGCCGGGGCCGTGGAGCGCTGTCACCGGGCCGGACTGCGCGTGCACATCGTGACCGGTGACAACGGGATGACCGCCGCCGAGGTCGCCCGCGAGGTCGGCGTCGGCCACCCCCGCCTGTGCGTCGTCGCCGAGGCCGAACACGTCCATGATCACGAACTGGACGAACTGCTCACCCGCGACCAGGAGATCGTCTTCGCCCGTTCGTCGCCGGAGACGAAACTCCGCATCGCCGACGCCCTGTGCGGCCAGGGACAGATCGTGGCCATGACCGGAGACGGGGTGAACGACGCCCCCGCGCTGCATCGGGCGGACATCGGGGTCGCGATGGGCCGTTCGGGCACCGATGTCGCCCGGGAGGCGGCGACGATGGTACTGACCGACGACAACTTCGCCACCATCGTGACCGCCGTGGAGTCAGGGCGTCGGGTCTACGACAACGTGCGCAAGTTCATCCTGTACATCTTCGCCCACACCACTCCCGAGGTCGTGCCGTTCCTGATCTTCGCCCTCAGCGGCGGCGCGGTGCCGTTACCGCTGACGGTCCTGCAGATCCTGGCCATCGACCTGGGCACCGAGACACTCCCGGCCCTCGCCCTGGGCCGTGAGCCCGCCGAGCCCGGCATCATGAACCGTCCGCCCCGCCGCCGGCAGGAAGGCGTGATCACCGCTGCCATGCTCGTGCGGGCCTGGGTTTTCCTCGGTCTGATCTCCGCGACCCTGGTCATGGTGGTGTTCTTCCTCATCCTGTGGCGGTCCGGCTGGTATCCGGGCGCCCCGACCGGGCCGGGCACGGCCCTGAATCACGCCTACGTCCAGGCCACCACCGCGACGTTCGCCGGGATCGTCATGTGCCAGGTCGGCACGGCCTTCGCCGCCCGCACCGAACACGCCTCCCTGCGCGGGATCGGACTGTTCACCAACCCGCTGCTGCTGTGGGGAATCGCCTTCGAGCTGGCCTTCACCGCCCTGGTCGTCTACGTTCCGCCTCTGCAACGTGTCTTCGGCACGGCGATGCTCCCGCTCGACGTCGTTGCCCTGATCACCCTGTTCCCGTTCGTCGTGTGGGGGAGCGACGAGTTCCGTCGCCGGCTCGTACGCCGCTCGGCAGCGGCCCGCGACCGTGTTCGACCGATGAACGGTTCCACCGAGGAATAGCCGAATTACCTGGAGAAATGGGACCTTAGCCACTGTCGATCATCGCGTGCGGTACCGACAGTGGAGAAGGTGGGTGTGCGCATGTGAGACACGGCCATGACAGTCAAACGCAAGGCGTGGACCATCCCACAGCGGGAGCCGTCGCGCCGGATGCTGCGCGCCCGGCGGTTCGAAGAGCGCTGCGCCGAACCGTACAGCGGCAAGGAGATCCGGCACCCGGCTCGGCATCGCGATCACCACTTCGTCGAACGGAGTTTCAGATCATGGAAGCCAAGCAGTGGGCCGTACAGATCCACATCACCGAGGAAGGCGACGAGACCCTCGCCAGAGCGGTTCTGACCACCAGGGACACCCACGACCTGACCGGGGTCGGCCGGGCACGCCGCAACCCGGTCGACGAGCCGGTGGCCGAGATCGGCGACGAGCTCGCTGTCGCCCGCGCGCTGGCCGACCTGGCGGCAAGACTGCTCAACGTCACCTCGGACGACATCGCCCAGTTCACAGGCTCCGCCTCGTAACAGGTCTCGTGGGGCGCGACCGTCCGAACAGGGAGGTTCGCGGTCGTGGCCACCGGCCCGCCGGGTCCGTGTTCCAGCGTGACACGGACACAGGGTGGAGGGGACGGCAGGAAGGGGACCGTCATGTCAAACCTCGGTATCGCAATCGTGCGGCAGTACGAACGCGGAGTGGTGTTCCGGCTCGGCCAGGTGCGGGCGGTTCGCGAGCCCGGGCTACGGTTCATGATCCCGCTGGTGGATCGGATGCGTAAAGTGAGCCTGCGCACCGTGACGATGCCGATCGCCTCGCAGCAGATCATCACCCGCGACAACGTCTCCATCGGAGTCGCCGCGGTGGCCTACTTCCGCCGGGTGGACCCGGTGAAGTCGATCGTGGAGATCGAGAACGTGCAGGACGCGGTCAGTCAGATCGCCCAGACGACCGTCCGCAACGTCGTCGGACGCTCCCTGCTGGATCAGGTGCTGACCGACACCGAGACGCTCAACGAGTCCATCAAGCAGATCCTCGACCGGATCACCCAGCAGTGGGGCGTCTACGTGCTGCTCGTGGAACTCAAGGACATCGAGTTGCCGCAGTCGATGCAGAGGGCGATGGCCCGCGAGGCCGAGGCGGAGCGCGAGAAGCGCGCGAAGATCATCGCCGCCGAAGGAGAGGCACTGTCGGCCGGAAGACTCGCCGAGGCCGCCGACGTCATCGCCGCCCACCCCATCGCACTGCAGTTGCGTAACCTTCAGGTGCTGAGCGAGATCGCCGTGGAACACAACTCCACCATCGTCTTCCCTGCCCAGTTCCTCACCCGCGCCCGTGAACTGTCCGACTTCGTCGCCGCCGAACGCGACAGGATCGCTCCCCGTGCACTCAAGACCTGGCGCGGCACGGAACAGCACAAAACCACGAAGGCGGGCACGCCATGGACACAGGGGACGGGCTCGCGAACCACCTCACATCCAGGTTCCTGAAACCCGGACCCATCCCGGGAGGTCAGCATGGGGCAGAACCACAACGGCACCGTGAAAATCGTCTGGCACGGTGGTGACCGCTTCGACATCCACATGCGGCAACACATCGTCCGCGTCGACCAGATCAGAGACTTCGGCGGCGGCGACACCGGCCCCGACCCGGTCGAACTGCTCGCCGGAAGTCTCGCCGCCTGTGCCGCCCAGCGCGCCGAACGCTACCTTCACCGCTGTGAACTGCCCGCCGGCGTCACCGTCACCGCCCGCTACGAGCTCGCCCTGCGTCCCGCACGCGTCAACCGGATCGAACTGGTCGTCGAAGCTTCAGGCGTACCTGCTGGGCTACGGGACTCCTTCATCTCGGCGATCGAGCACAGTGCCGTGTACAACTCGCTGCGAACGCCACCGGAGATCGCCTTCCGGCTTCACATCACGGAGGACCTGTCCACGCCGGGGCACGCGTAGCCCACAGACCACCGTACTTTCCGAAAGCCGGTAAGAACCGAGAGAGGTAAGGATCATGAAGGCGCAAGTAGGAGACCGGTTGATCGTCGAGAGCACCCACGTGGGCGAGCCACGACGTATCGGCCTCATCACCGGGCTACACCACTCTGACGGTACGCCTCCGTACGACGTCCACTGGCTCGACCAGGAACACGAGGTCATGTTCTTCCCCGGCCCGGACGCCCACGTCGAGCACGAGGAAGCGAGGACCGAGAGCCCCTGACCGCCTCCCGCCACGTGGCTCTTCTAGCCTGCCACGGTCACGAGGGACCTCCCGTCGTGCGCCCGCCGGGGGCGCGCTCCGCCTGAGCAGCTCGATCACCTGCTCGTCGGTGGTCTGCGTGAAGTCCCGTACCATGCCCCGAGCCCGCGAAGACAACCGGGGATCCGCCGGCAGATCACGTCATCGGAGACCTCACGCAGGCCTGCGATCGTGTCCGGCGCCCCACGGGAACCGCCGGCACCACCCGAGAGGCTCCCCGGGCCCGAGTGACCTGGCAGGCCGCCCTGGCCGTCCCGCCGGTGGCCACACCGTCGTCCACCACGATCACCGTACGGCCCGCCGGATCCAGCGAGACGCGACCGTTCCGGAAACGTCGCACGCGACGAAGAAGTTCGGCCCGCTCGTGTTCCTCCGCTGGCGTCAGTCTCGCTGGCCGCACGATCTCTGATGGGGGACACGCCCTACACGCGGGTGGAATCGTGTCAGTGCCCCATCACCGGTCGTGCTCCCGCCGGGAGCGGCAGGTGCTCGCGGATGAGCAGCCCGCTCGCAACCAGCACCCACAGGCCCACCAGCGCCCCGGGAACGTAGCCCACGATCGGACCATCGGGTGCCAACGCACCTCCTGTGACTCCCACCGCGAACGCCGACAGCACATTGACCGCGGCGACGACGACGGCGAACCAGGCCATCCAGACGGGAAAGACCCGTGTGCGCAAGATGGCCGCCGCGGAGGCTCCGAACGGTACGGCCACCGCGATCCCGGCAACGGTGCCCATCGCGGTCAGCGCGGTGTACGGCCCCGCGGCGACCTCCAGAAGGCCGCGGTACATGGTCAGCGCGTACGCGATTCCGGCGAACAGCGCCACGCCGATGAACCCGAGCACGCACATGAGCACATACCCGGCAAGCACCAGCGCGGGAGCGTCCCCCGTCTCGTCCGCGCGGCGGAAGGCCGTGGCGAGTGCGGCCCCGAACCACAGCAGCAGTGCGATCGCGATGGCGTACAGCAGTGCTCCGATCAGGATCTGAACGCGGTACTGCGGAAAGTAGCCGGCGATCACCGCCGCAGGATCGGTGACCCTCGGCACGTTTCCCATCGTCAGCCGTCCGGCGATCATGAACACCAGCGCGGTGATCCCGGCCAGCCCGCCCCAGCGGAACTCATGACCTTCCTTCACGTCAATCACCCCCGCTTTCCACCATCCGCCATTCCCACCGTCGCTTCCAGGGACGAAGGTCCCTTCCACCCGCTGTGCCCTTGCTGGGAGGCATCGGCTCGGTGGACCGACCGGAGGTGAACACACCGGCCCCGCCGAAAGGTGAGGCCGCGGGCATCTGACGAAACTTCGACGACCGTGCCGGTACGGCGGCGAGGTCCTTTAGCGCGTCGCGTCGTACTGTGGGCGGAGCGGATCTCATCGCGCCGCAGCGTCGGGCCGCCGTACCCGCGAGCGGCCGGCCATATCCTGGGTCGTCCCCGTGTCGGCGGCCGACCCTGCCTTGATCGAACGGACGCGGCACGAACGGTGCCACCTGTTCCGATCCAGCCTCAGATGAGGGGGACGCTCCAGGTCAACCGGGTGCCGCCCTCGGAAGGGGAGCTGATCTCGAAGGAGCCGCCGAACCGCTCCGCGCGCTCGGCGAGGTTGCGCAGCCCGCTGCGCCTGCTGTCGGCTGGAAGCCCGGCCCCGTTGTCGGTCACCACCAAGGTGAGCCGGTCCCCCGTCGCCTCAGCGCGCACGTCGGCCTTGGTCGCCCTGGCGTGCCGTACGACGTTGGACAGCGCCTCCCGCAGGACGGCCAGCAGATGCTCGGCCGGCTCCGGCCCGACCCGGGTGTCCAGCGGGCCCTCCATCTCCAGGCCCGGCATGAACCCCAGGTGGCCGCGGGCGCCCTCAACCAGTCCCACGATCTGCGTGCGCAACCCCGCCTCGCCGTCCTGGTGGGGCGTCTGCAGGGCGAAAATGGTCGAGCGGATCTGCCGGATGGTGCTGTCGAGTTCGTCGATCGCGTTCTTCACGCGTGAGGAGGCCTCAGGGTGCTCGACCAGCCGCACCGTGCTCATCAGCGTCATGGCCACCGCGAACAGCCGCTGGATCACCACGTCGTGCAGATCGCGGGCAATCCGGTCACGGTCCTCGAGGAGACCGAGCCGCTCGGCGTCCATCCTGCTCTCGGCCAGCTCCAGGGCGATCGCAGCCTGCGCGGAGAAAGCGTGCAGAGTGCGCAGCTCGACCTGGGTGAACGGGATACGACCCGACCGTTTGCCCAGCGACAGCACCCCGCGTACGGCTCCCGCAGCCCCAATCGGCACCGCTGCCACCGGCCCCAACTCGGCATATTCGGCAATGGCCACCGCTGCCCCGGCCTCGTCGAGCGTAGTGACCATGAGTGACTCGCCGCTGCTGAAAGCCCGCCCTGCCAAGGAATCGGTGACCTCCGCCTCGACATGGGCCACCTGATCACTTGTCAGCCCATCGGCGACGGCCACCCGCAGGACCTGTCCGGTGTCGTCAGGCAGCAGCACCGCCACAATGTCGGCGCCCGCCATCTGCCTGGCCCGCCGCGCGATCAGGGTCAGCACCCGCTGCGGGTCGGCCCCGGACAGCAGGCTGGTCGTCACCTCGGAGGAGGCCTGCAGCCACACCTCCCGCCTGCGGCTCTCCTCGTAGAGCCGGGCGTTCTCGATGGCCACACCGGCGGCGGTGGCCAGCGCGACCACGATCGCCTCGTCTTCCTCGTCGAATGCCCCGCCGCCGCGCTTCTCGGTGAGGTAGAGGTTGCCGAAGACCTCCTCGCGGACCCGGATCGGCACCCCGAGGAAGGAGCCCATCGGCGGGTG